>NZ_CP108101.1:1225824-1532280 GCF_036195325.1 Streptomyces sp. NBC_00234
CTCCGGCTGGTACGGGGTGTACGCCGTGTACCAGGCCGGGTTCTCCATGACGTTGCGGAGGATCACCGGCGGGGTGAAGGTGCCGTAGTAGCCGAGCCCGATCATCGGGGCCAGCACCTGGTTGCGGTCGGCGAGGGAGCGCAGCTCGGCCAGCACCTCGGCCTCGGTGCGGGCGGCGGGGAGGTTCAGCGCCTCCGCACTCCTGATCACGTCGGGCACCGCGGCGGCGGTGAGCTCGTCGAGGGAGCCGTAGCCGACCTGGGCGAGCATCTTCGCCTGGGCCTCGCCATCGGGCCCGATGTGGCGCTGCTCGAAGGGAATGCCCTGCTCCAGCTGGGAGAGCGGAGTGCGACGGGGGGTCATGATGGAGGCCTCCTGGTCTGTCACGACCTGCGAGGGGCACCACGGCGTGGGTGCCCGAACGGCCTCCCCCTCTGTCATCTCAACCTGAGAGCTTCACCGGTATCCCAGGGGTACCGGCTTTCACCGTCGGTGAGGAAGGGTCCCGCGCCGGCATGTGCCCGTGCGAGTCCCGTCCTGCTTTCCAGAGTGACCTCAACCGTGCGGTACGGGGGCCTGAGAGATTCCGGGGAGGATTTGCTCCTTCGGCGCCTCCGGGTTCTCACCGGAGGACTCTCCCGCACGGGGTCAGCAGCCACTGCCAGCGTACCAGCGGGCACACCCCGGCCGTCTCGAGTGGCCGCCGCCCCCGATCTGCACTTTCGTAGTGCTTGTGGAGTAATAGGGGAACCACCCTCAGTTGTTGCGACCAGTGGGAGGCACCGTGCAGACCGATATCGATCCGCGCAGCCTGATCGGCCGCAAGGCATTCGACCGCAAGGGCGCCAAGATCGGAACGGTGGATGAGGTCTATCTCGACGACGCGACCGGGGTTCCCGAGTGGGCGGCCGTTCGTACCGGGCTGTTCAGCAGGGACGCCTTCGTCCCGCTGGAACCGAGCGAGTTCGTCGACGACGCGCTGCGCATCCCCTTCGACCGCGCGTTGATCAAGGACGCGCCGGACTTCGGCGTCGGCAGGCATCTCTCACCGGAACAGGAGCTCCAGCTCTACCGCCACTACGGCCTGGACTCGCCGCCGCCCGAGGAAACCGGCCCGGACCGGGACTTCGGCAGGCTGGCCGGCCAGGAGGAGTAGTCCACCGGGTCCCTCACCAGCGGCAGCGGCTCGGCCGGCTGCAGCTCCGGGTCGTCGATCCGGAACGTGCGCACCCGGCCCGGGGCGTCGCCCGGCTCCTCGAACCGCACGGTAACCCGGCCCACGCCGCTCCCCTGGACCCACCCGTGGCCGTACGTCCCGTGCTGCACGTCGTGTCCCGCCGGCCAGCGCCGCGCGGCGAGCTGCTCGGGGGTCTCCTCGGCGACATCGCCGGGATCCTCCGCCGGTTCCTCGTCGGCTCCGGTCCCGGTCGCCGCCTCGGACCCCGAGGCGGCGCTGAGCACGTCCGCGGCCTGCGCGAACAGATCCTCCTGGGTGAAGTCCGCCAGCCCCGTGACGCCCACTCCGAGCAGCCGTACGCCGCCGGTGGTGTCGACGGCCTCCAGCAGCCGCGCGGCGGCCTCCCTGACGACCGTGGGGTCATCCGTGGGGCCCCGCAGGGTCTCGGAGCGGGTGAGCGTCGAGAAGTCGTAGCGCCGCACCTTGAGCACGACGGTCCGCCCCGACCGCTCCGCGGCCCTCAGCCGCCGCACACACCGGTCGGCGAGCCGTTCCACCTCGGTCCTGACGCGCACCCGGTCGTGCAGGTCCACATCGAAGGTGTCCTCGACCGACACGGACTTGGCATCGCGCTCCGCCACCACGGGCCGGTCGTCGTACCCGAGCGCCATGAGGTGCAGCGAGGCCCCGTGCGCCTTTCCCAGCAGCCGTACGAGCTCCGCCTCGCCGGCATCGGCCAGGTCGCGGACGGTGGTCATCCCGGCCCGTCGCAGATGGTCTCCGGTGGCCGGCCCGACACCCGGCAGGATGCGCACGGACATGGGTGCGAGCAGCTCCCGTTCGGTACCCGGCTCGATGAGGAACAGGCCGTCCGGCTTGGCCTCCTCCGAGGCGATCTTGGCCAGCATCTTGGACCCGGCCAGACCGACGGAACCGGTGAGGCCGGTGACGGCCCTGATCGCGGTACGCAGCTGCTCGCCGATCTCGCGGGCCGAGGCCGAGTCGTCGGCGACCCCACCGGCCTCCAGGTCGACGAACGCCTCGTCCAGACTGAGCGGCTCCACGAGGGGTGACAGGCGCCCCAGGAGCCCCATCACCTGGTCGCTCACCATTCTGTACAGGGTGAAGCGCGGCACCAGGTAGGCGGCGTTGGGGGCGAGCCTGCGGGCCTGGGCCATCGGCATCGCCGAGTGCACCCCGAAGCGCCGTGCCTCGTACGACGCGGTGGCCACGACCCCGCGTGGCCCGAGACCGCCCACCACCACGGGCTTGCCGCGCAGACTCGGCTTCGCCGCCTGCTCCGCGGAGGCGTAGAAGGCATCCATGTCCAGATGCAGGATGGTGGGCGCGGCTCTCACATCAACCGATGCTGCCCTATGGCACTGACAATCGGCCTGCCCGGCGCCTCCGGAGGCCCGGGCAGTTCGCACCACTCAGCCGGCGCGGTTGCGCCGCCTGGCCAGTTCGTCGGCGGGGTTGTTGCCGATCAGCGTCTCGCCCGTGTCGACGCGCTCGCCGTGCAGTTGGGACAGGGCCACGTCCACGTCCCGCCAGACGACGCCGACGGCGATGCCGAAGACGCCCTGACCCCCCTGCAGCAGCTTCACGACCTCGTCGGGCGAGGAGCACTCGTAGACCGTCGCGCCGTCGCTCATCAGCGTCATGCGTTCGAGGTCCTGGAATCCACGGGCCCTGAGGTGCTGCACCGTGGTGCGGATGTTCTGCAGAGCGACGCCCGTGTCCAGGAATCGCTTCACGATCTTGAGGAGGACCACGTCCCGGAAACTGTAGAGACGCTGGGTCCCCGATCCGTACGCCGGGCGCACACTCGGCTCGACCAGCCCCGTGCGCGCCCAGTAGTCCAGCTGCCGATAGGTGATACCCGCCGCCGCACACGCGGTCGGGCCCCGGTAGCCGATGTCGCTGTCGCCCACCGCCGCCACGCCGTCCGCCGCCACCACCGGCTGAACCGGCTGCCTGATGGTGTGGTCGGCTGCACTGCCCTGCTGCGGATACGGCCCGCCCGCCACCGTACCGTCGCCGCTGCTTCTCACGCCGACCTCCGTCCTTGACCTGCCCTCTCGAAGGTAGGCAGTCACTCGGGGTGCGTCAACGATCGCCACACTCGGCACGCCGAGTGATAATCACCCTGAGGGTGGTTTCCCGTGACTCGCTACCGGGAACGGCTTGTCGGATGCGCTGACAGCACCCCTGCTGGACGGTCACTGACTGTTGGTATCGAAATCCTCCGGCGAGATCTGGTCGAGGAACTCGCGGAACTTCTCCACCTCGTCCTCCTGCTCGTCGGGGATCGCGATCCCCGCATCGTCCAGCACCCCGTCACTGCCGTAGATCGGCGTACCGGTGCGCAGGGCGAGCGCTATGGCGTCGGACGGCCGCGCGCTCACCTCGACCCCGCTCGCGAAGACCAGCTCCGCGTAGAAGACCCCTTCGCGGAGGTCCGTGATACGGACCTCGGTGAGCTCCTGGCCTACGGCCTCGAGCACATCCTTGAAGAGATCATGGGTCAGCGGCCTGGCCGGAGCCATGCCCTGCTGGGCGAAGGCGATCGCTGTCGCCTCGCCGGGACCGATCCAAATGGGGAGGTACCGGTCGCCTCCCACTTCACGCAGGAGCACGATCGGTTGATTGGAGGGCATTTCCACCCGGACACCCACAACGTCGAGCTCGTTCACACAGCAACCCTAGGACGTGCTCGCCATGTTTGGGTAGTCGGGCTCGGCCGAGCTCAGTGGAGTCGGATGCCGAGAGCGGTCTGCACGAGCGCCGAGTGGAGCCGTACGGAGAGCTCCGCCAGCTCTTTCGCGGTGGCCTCGGCATGGGCTCTGGTCTGCGGATTCCTGTGCCGGCGCAGGGGTGCGACCACCTGCTCGACGAGTCCGGCCTCTCGATCGGCGGCGGCTCGCATGGCCCTCAGATGCCGCGGTTCCAGACCGAATCGCCCCAGATCCGCCACAAGTTTTGCCACCGTGACCATCTCGGCGTCGTACGCGCCTTCCGGAGTCGCCGAGATCAGCCCGTAGGACTCCCACTCGTCGAGCTGGTCCTCGGTGACCTCGGCGGCGGCGAGAAGCTCGGAACGCCCGATCCTGGCCGCTGTGGCCCTGCCCGGGTCGGCATCCCAGGAGCCGTCGGGATCCCGCTGCCCGCCCGCGGCCGGGAGGGCGACGTTCTCACCCCTGGCCAGGGCGTCCAGATGGCCGCGGATGACCTTGAGCGGCAGGTAGTGGTCCCGCTGCATCCGCAGGACCTGCGCCAGCCGCTCGACGTCCGCGGAGCTGAACTTCCGGTATCCGGAAGGCGTGCGCTGCGGCTCGATCAGCCCTTCGGCCTCGAGGAACCGGATCTTGGAGATGGTGACTTCGGGAAACTCGTCGCGCAGGCGGAGGAGCACCGTACCGATGCTCATCGCCCGCTCGTCCGCGGAGGCGGTGCCGTGACCGGCACCGCCCGTGGATGTTCGCAGCATGGACCTTCCTGGGGGTCCCCCCGGACGGAGTCCGGGAGAGGTCACACGCCCCGCTGGCTCGCGTAGAAGACCAGCCGGTACTTCCCGATCTGGACTTCGTCGCCGTTGGTCAGCGGAACGGAATCGATGCGCTCACGGTTGACGTACGTACCGTTGAGGCTGCCGACATCCCCGACCGTGAAACTGCCGTCGGGGTTCCTGCGGAATTCCACATGCCGCCTCGACACGGTGACGTCGTCGAGGAAGATGTCGCTCTGCGGGTGACGGCCCGCGGTGGTCAGGTCGCCGTCCAGCAGGAAGCGACTGCCCGAGTTGGGGCCACGGCGCACCACCAGCAGCGCGGACCCCGCCGGGAGGGCGTCGACGGCGGCCTGGGCCTCCGGCGAGAGCGAGGGGAGCATGGTCTGCCCCGTCGCCTCCGCCTCGTACGCCTCGAGACCGGAGATCGAAATGGTCGACGTGGTCTCCGACGCCCGCTCCGGCACTCCGCCCCTGAGCGGCGCACCGCAGTTGGAACAGAATCGGCTGGCCTCGGCGTTGCGATGCCCGCACCTCGTGCAAACCGGCATGGACGAGCCCTCCGGGGCGTGGGTAAACCCTCCACCCGTACTTGAGGTTGATGGTTCCCCGAAACCTATGCGTCCGGCACCGGCAGGGTCAACAGACGACGCGCCGGGAGTGCCCGAAATGTCACCGGCAGAACCGGACACTTCGTCACGGAAGAGCGGGCGGTCCACGCCCTGCTCCTCACCCTGGCCATGCCGCGGAGCGCGGTGGCGGGCAGCGCTGCTGCTGTCCTCGCGTGCGCTCTTTCCGAACAACTTCGCAAACAACTTCACGGGCGTTTCCCCTTGACCGACATAGACCCGCCCGTGGGGCAGGACGAACCCTGAATGACCACACCTGCCGACCCGGACATCTTCACAACGTCCGTATCCACTCGACAGTTTCCACCACGCGCCACCAATACGATGCGCCGACCCCCCGGAACCTCCTGCCCGTGTCCCTCGGCGCCCATGCGCCACGGGCTCACTGGGGCGACGACCGAGCGTAGTCAGGCCGCTCCGCCGGTCGCAAGGCATCAACGACGATGTCGTCGGACCGTTCGACCCGCGCGGTGGCCTGCTCCTTCTCCAGCGTCTGCACGACTCCGCCGGGGATGTTCAGCGCCGGCTCCAGGTCCTGCGGCTTCCCGATGACCTTGAACTCGTACGGCGCCCGGACCTTGTGGCCGTCGACCTCGATCGCTCCCCCTTCACCGGAGAAGTACGTACTGGCCACCACGCGGACGCCGTCGACCTCGATGGCCTCCGCACCGGCCGCCCGCAGTTCCTGGATCGCGTCGAGCAGCATGTCCGCCTCGACCGCGCCGCTGGGGTCGCTGATGGTCAGCGTGATGCCCGGACCGTGCGCCGCCACGGTGCCCGCGAGGATCCCGAGCTGACGCTCCTTCTCGAGCGTCTGCTTCCGGGCCTCTTCGGCCTGGTCGGAGCTGTTCTCGAGCTCCGTGCGCTGATCGTCGAGGCGCTGCTTCTCGTCCTCCAGCCGCTGGGTCCGGTCGTCGACCTCGTCGAGGATGCGGACCAGGTCCTCCTGGCGGGCGCCGCGCAGCGCGCTGTTGTCGCTGTTCGACCTGACCTGGATGGCCAGCCCCAGCCCGAGGACGAACAGCAGCAGGGCGACGATGAGTTGGGCCCGGCTGACCCGTGGCGGCCAGAGACCGGCCATCAGCCGCCGACGCCCGGAGTTCTCTTCCGGGGCGGATGCAGATGCGAGTGCGGGTGCGTCGACCGGCTGCTCGCCGGTGCGCTCCTCGCCGCTGGGGGTTTCGTCGTTGCTCATCGGCCTCAAGCCCGGAAGACGTGCCGGCGGATCGCGGCGGCGTTGGAGAAGATGCGGATGCCGAGCACGACCACCACACCGGTGGAGAGCTGGGCTCCGACACCCAGCTTGTCGCCGAGGAACACGATCAGAGCGGCCACCACCACGTTCGAGAGGAAGGAGACCACGAAGACCTTGTCCACGAAGATTCCGTCCAGCATGGCCCGCAGGCCACCGAAGACGGCGTCGAGCGCAGCCACGACGGCGATCGGCAGGTAGGGCTCGACCACCGCCGGCACCTCGGGCCGGACCAACAGTCCGACCACGACTCCCACGACGAGGCCCAGTACGGCGATCACGATGTGCCCTTCCCTGTATCCGCCCCACCACTGCCGGTGTCCGCGGCCTTCGGCTCTGCTGTACGCACGATCAGGCTCGGCGCTGCGGGCAGCCGTACCTTCTCCTGATCGGAAATGCTGGTACGGATGTCGAAGCTCTCCTGCAGCGCGTGGAGATACTGCCCGTCGGCACTGTCCTGGAACGCCGTGGCGAGCCTCTTGCCGTCCCCCACCGCGAGCACCGTGTACGGCGGCACGAGCGGTCTGTTGTCGACCAGTATGGCGTCGCCCGCCGCGCGGATCGCCGAAAGTGCGGTCAGCCGCTGCCCGTTGATGGCGATGGCTTCCGCCCCGGACTGCCAGAGGCCGTTGACCACGCGTTGCATGTCGCGGTCCCGTACGCGGCCCGTGTCGGCGAAACCGGTCGACTCACGCGGACCGCCTCCGCCCTGGTCGGTGTCCTCCGCGTCGTCGACGACGAGCTTCACTCCGGGTCCTTCGACCGCGGTCGCTCCGGAAAGCAGCGCGACCAGTTCGGCCTGGTCGCCGCCGTGCTGTTCGAGGGCCTTGCGCTGCCGCTCGCTCACGTCCGTACGCAACTCCTCGACGTCTGATTCGAGGGCGTCGGCCGCAGTGGTCTCCCCGTCGATGCGGTCGATGAGCTCTTCGCGCTCCTTGGCCACCACAGGGGCCGAGATCCGCGCCTCCGCGGCACCGAGGGTCACCACGAGAGCGGCCAGCACAAGACCCGCGGCAAGTCCGAGCTTCGACTTCAGCGTGCGGGGCAGCCCCGCGCTCCCGTCGGCCTTACGGCGCGCGGAAGCCTCGGCGTATCCCTCGTCGAGGCTGTGGTCCATCACGTTGGTCAGCAGCGACATGGACGCGTCGGGGCGCGCGGGCGGAGAGGCGGTGCTCCGATCGGGGGACTGCTGCGACATGCCGCACATCGTCGCACGTCACCCTGGCTACCGCCGAATGGCCCCACCGATGCGCCGGAAGCGGTGCCGTGACAGCTCCCGGCGCACCGTACCCGGGTCAGTCGCCGGTGCTGTCCACGATGGCCGACCACTCGTCGAGGAGCGCCTGCGCCGATGCGTCGTCGGGACCCTCCGCCCACAGATGGGTGACCGCCTCGGCCGGGTCGGGCAGCACCATCACCCAGCGCCCGTCTGCCTCGACGACGCGGACGCCGTCCGTGGTGTCCACGCTGCGCTCCCCCGCCGCCTCCACGACGCGACGCATGACGAGCCCCTTGACCGCCCAGGGCGTCGCCAGGTCACGGCGCAGCACATGGGCGCGCGGAATGCGGGCGTCGATCTGGCTGAGGGTGAGCTGGGTCCTCGCCACGAGGGCGAGCAGCCGGACGAACGCGGCCGAGCCGTCGAAAACGCTGCTGAATTCGGGAACGATGAAGCCACCGCGCCCGTCTCCACCGAAGATGGTGTTCTCTTCGCGGCCCACGCGGGTCAGGTCGTCCGGCGATGTGGTGGTCCACTCGACCTGGGTGCCGTGGTACGCGGCAACCTGCTCCGCGACGCGCGTGGTCGTCACGGGCAGCGCGACCCGCCCGCTGCGCCGCTCCGCGGCCACGAGGTCGAGCATCACCAGCAGCGCCCGGTCGTCCTCGATGATCCGGCCCAGTTCGTCGACGAGAGAGAGGCGCTCACCCACGGGGTCGAACCGCACCCCGAAAGCGGCCCGCGCGGAGGAGACGATCTCTCCGAGCCGCACCAGCCCCGCGCGCCTGGTCTCGGCCGTCTCGGTGGGCCTGGACTCGTCGAGCCCGGGGTTGATGGTCAGCGCGTCGACGCCGAGCCGCCCCAGCAGGCTGGGCAGCACGAGTCCGGCGCTGCCGTTGGAGGCGTCGACGACGACCTTGAGGTTCGCGTCGGCGATCCCGGTCGTGTCGACGTTACGGAGCAGGGATCCCGTGTACGAGTCGAAGACGCTGGACGGGAAGTGCAGATCCCCGATCTCACCGGGGAAGGCCCTGCGGTACTCCTGGCGGGCGTAGACCCGGTCCAGCTTGCGTTGCAGCGCCTGCGAGAGGTCCGCTCCCCGCTCGTCGATGAACATGATGTCGACCGAGTCGGGCACCCCGGGAGACGTACGGATCATGATGCCGCCGGCACTGCCGCGCGCGGTCTGCTGACGGGCCACGGGCAGGGGGACGTTCTCCAGGTCCCTGACATCGATCGCGCTCGCCTGGAGCGCCGAGATGACGGCTCTCTTCAGTGCACGGGCGCCACGGGAGTGGTCACGTGCCGTCGTGACCGTCGACCCCTTCTTGAGGATCGTGGCGTACGCACCGGCGAGCCGCACCGCGAGCTCCGGGGTGATCTCGACGTTCAGGATGCCGGAGACACCGCGGGCGCCGAAGAGATGCGCCTGTCCGCGCGATTCCCAGATCACCGAGGTGTTGACGAAGGCCCCGGCCTCGATCGTCTTGAACGGGTAGACCCGCACATTTCCCTGAATGATCGATTCCTCGCCGACCAGACACTCGTCGCCGATGACCGCACCGTCCTCGATGCGGGCTGCCCGCATGATGTCGGTGTTCTTGCCGATCACACAGCCGCGCAGATTGCTGTGCTGGCCGATGTAGACGTTGTCGTGCACGACCGCCCGGTGCAGGAAGGCGCCGGACTTGACGACGACGTTGGACCCCACGACGGTGTGCTCGCGGATCTCGACGTCCGCCTCGACCTTGGCGTAGTCACCGATGTACAGGGGGCCGCGCAGCACGGCGTCGGGGTGCACCTCGGCGCCTTCCGCCACCCATACGCCCGGGGAGATCTCGAAGCCGTCGAGCTCGACGTCGACCTTGCGCTCCAGGACGTCGGCCTGAGCCTTCACATAGCTCTCGTGCGTGCCCACGTCCTCCCAGTAGCCCTCGGCGACATAGCCGTAGATCGGCTTGCCTTCCTTCATGAGCTGCGGGAACACATCTCCGGACCAGTCCACGGAGGTGTCTGCCTGGACGTAGTTGAATACCTCGGGCTCCATCACGTAGATGCCCGTATTGACGGTGTCCGAGAAGACCTGTCCCCAGGTCGGCTTCTCGAGGAATCGCTCGACCTGTCCCTCTTCGTCGACGATCGTGATCCCGAATTCCAGAGGATTCGGGACCCTCGTCAGACAGACGGTGACAAGCCCGCCCTTCGCCTTGTGGAAGGCGATGAGTTCGGTGAGGTCGAAGTCGGTGAGCGCGTCACCCGAGATGACGAGGAATGTGTCGTCCTTGAGAGCTTCCTCGGCGTTCTTCACACTCCCCGCTGTGCCGAGTGGCTTCTCCTCATTGGCATAGGTCAGTTCCATCCCGAGTTCTTCGCCGTCGCCGAAGTAGTTCTTGACGAGAGAGGCGAGGAACTGGACGGTAACGACGGTCTCATTGAGCCCATGCCGTTTGAGCAGCCGAAGCACATGCTCCATGATGGGCCGATTGGCCACGGGCAGAAGTGGCTTGGGCATGCTTGAGGTCATGGGGCGAAGGCGAGTGCCTTCACCACCAGCCATCACGACGGCCTTCATGTCGGAAACGTCCTCCTTGAAGAGACGACGGTCTAGCCGACTTTGCCCGTCGGGGCATCATCAAGACATCACGTGCGGGCCGGCAACGCTGCACGGCACCGCATCAACGAGCTCAATCGGCTACTTCATCCGCCTTGACGAGCCGGCGGACCTGGACCACGTAGAGGATCCCTGCCCACCAGTAGAGCGTTGTACCCCATCCGGCGAACGCCCATCCGAAAATGGCGGCCAACGTAGCAAGCCAACCACTTCCGTCACTGAGCAGCAACAAGGGGAAGGCGTACATCAGGTTGAACGTTGCAGCTTTCCCGAGGAAGTTGACCTGGGGAGGCGGATAGCCGTGCCGGCGGAGGATCCCGACCATCACCAGCAGCATGAGCTCGCGGGCGAGCAGTGCCGCGGTGAGCCACCACGGCAGGATCTCCCGCCAGGTCAGCCCGACGAGGGTCGAAAGAATGTAGAGACGGTCGGCCGCGGGGTCCAGGAGCCGTCCGAGGCTGCTGATCTGGTTCCACCGACGGGCGAGCTTTCCGTCGAGGTAGTCACTGATGCCGCTGAGCATCAGCACCAGCAGGGCCCAGCCGTCGCTCTCGGGCCCGCCGAACTCGGGGCGAAGAATCAGCCACAGGAAGAGCGGGACCCCGGCAAGGCGAGCCATGCTGAGGATATTGGGGATGGTGAGGACCCGGTCCGTCTGAACCCGAGTCTCCTGGACCTCCACCCGGGGGCCTCCTGTGAAGAATGTGCCAATGATGCCCCCTGACCCTACCCTCAGCCCGCGCGCGTCGGTGCACGGGGGTCTCGGAAAGGCAGAGCCGTGAACGCAGAAAAGCCCCGCACCTAAAGGTGCGGGGCTTTCCCGGAATAATTGTTCGGCGGCGTCCTACTCTCCCACAGGGTCCCCCCTGCAGTACCATCGGCGCTGAAAGGCTTAGCTTCCGGGTTCGGAATGTAACCGGGCGTTTCCCTAACGCAATGACCACCGAAACACTATGAAATTTGAACGCTGGCAAAAACACAGCTGTTCGTTATTTCAGAACTAACACAGTGGACGCGAGCAACTGAGGACAAGCCCTCGGCCTATTAGTACCAGTCAGCTCCACCCGTTACCGGGCTTCCACATCTGGCCTATCAACCCAGTCGTCTACTGGGAGCCTTAACCCCTCAAAGGGGGTGGGAATACTCATCTCGAAGCAGGCTTCCCGCTTAGATGCTTTCAGCGGTTATCCTTTCCGAACGTAGCCAACCAGCCATGCCCTTGGCAGGACAACTGGCACACCAGAGGTTCGTCCGTCCCGGTCCTCTCGTACTAGGGACAGCCCTTCTCAATATTCCTACGCGCACAGCGGATAGGGACCGAACTGTCTCACGACGTTCTAAACCCAGCTCGCGTACCGCTTTAATGGGCGAACAGCCCAACCCTTGGGACCGACTCCAGCCCCAGGATGCGACGAGCCGACATCGAGGTGCCAAACCATCCCGTCGATATGGACTCTTGGGGAAGATCAGCCTGTTATCCCCGGGGTACCTTTTATCCGTTGAGCGACAGCGCTTCCACAAGCCACTGCCGGATCACTAGTCCCGACTTTCGTCCCTGCTCGACCCGTCGGTCTCACAGTCAAGCTCCCTTGTGCACTTACACTCAACACCTGATTGCCAACCAGGCTGAGGGAACCTTTGGGCGCCTCCGTTACTCTTTAGGAGGCAACCGCCCCAGTTAAACTACCCATCAGACACTGTCCCTGATCCGGATCACGGACCCAGGTTAGACATCCAGCACGACCAGAGTGGTATTTCAACGACGACTCCACAACCACTGGCGTGGCCGCTTCAAAGTCTCCCACCTATCCTACACAAGCCGAACCGAACACCAATATCAAACTATAGTAAAGGTCCCGGGGTCTTTCCGTCCTGCTGCGCGAAACGAGCATCTTTACTCGTAGTGCAATTTCACCGGGCCTATGGTTGAGACAGTCGAGAAGTCGTTACGCCATTCGTGCAGGTCGGAACTTACCCGACAAGGAATTTCGCTACCTTAGGATGGTTATAGTTACCACCGCCGTTTACTGGCGCTTAAGTTCTCAGCTTCGCACACCCGAAAGTGCACTAACCGGTCCCCTTAACGTTCCAGCACCGGGCAGGCGTCAGTCCGTATACATCGCCTTACGGCTTCGCACGGACCTGTGTTTTTAGTAAACAGTCGCTTCTCGCTGGTCTCTGCGGCCACCCCCAGCTCACCGAGTAAATCGGATCACCAGTGATGGCCCCCCTTCTCCCGAAGTTACGGGGGCATTTTGCCGAGTTCCTTAACCATAGTTCACCCGAACGCCTCGGTATTCTCTACCTGACCACCTGAGTCGGTTTAGGGTACGGGCCGCCATGAAACTCGCTAGAGGCTTTTCTCGACAGCATAGGATCATCCACTTCACCACAATCGGCTCGGCATCAGGTCTCAGCCTTAATGTGTGACGGATTTGCCTATCACACGGCCTACACCCTTACCCCGGGAACTACCACCGCCCGGGTTGGACTACCTTCCTGCGTCACCCCATCGCTTACCTACTACAAGTCTGGTTCATCGGCTCCACCACTACCCTCAACTCCGAAGAGATCGGGCCGGCTTCACGGACTTAGCATCGCCTGATTCAGTACTGGGCGTTTCAAAGCGGGTACCGGAATATCAACCGGTTGTCCATCGACTACGCCTGTCGGCCTCGCCTTAGGTCCCGACTTACCCTGGGCAGATCAGCTTGACCCAGGAACCCTTAGTCAATCGGCGCACACGTTTCTCACGTGTGTATCGCTACTCATGCCTGCATTCTCACTCGTGAACCGTCCACAACTCGCTTCCGCGGCTGCTTCACCCGGCACACGACGCTCCCCTACCCATCCATACTCCCGTTGGGGATATGTGTATGAATGACACGACTTCGGCGGTACGCTTGAGCCCCGCTACATTGTCGGCGCGGAATCACTTGACCAGTGAGCTATTACGCACTCTTTCAAGGGTGGCTGCTTCTAAGCCAACCTCCTGGTTGTCTCTGCGACTCCACATCCTTTCCCACTTAGCGTACGCTTAGGGGCCTTAGTCGATGCTCTGGGCTGTTTCCCTCTCGACCATGGAGCTTATCCCCCACAGTCTCACTGCCGTGCTCTCACTTACCGGCATTCGGAGTTTGGCTAAGGTCAGTAACCCGGTAGGGCCCATCGCCTATCCAGTGCTCTACCTCCGGCAAGAAACACACGACGCTGCACCTAAATGCATTTCGGGGAGAACCAGCTATCACGGAGTTTGATTGGCCTTTCACCCCTAACCACAGGTCATCCCCCAGGTTTTCAACCCTGGTGGGTTCGGTCCTCCACGAAGTCTTACCTCCGCTTCAACCTGCCCATGGCTAGATCACTCCGCTTCGGGTCTAGAGCGTGCAACTCAATCGCCCTATTCGGACTCGCTTTCGCTACGGCTTCCCCACACGGGTTAACCTCGCTACACACCGCTAACTCGCAGGCTCATTCTTCAAAAGGCACGCAGTCACGACTGCATGTGCAAGCACATACAGCGACGCTCCCACGGCTTGTAGGCACACGGTTTCAGGTACTATTTCACTCCGCTCCCGCGGTACTTTTCACCATTCCCTCACGGTACTATCCGCTATCGGTCACCAGGGAATATTTAGGCTTAGCGGGTGGTCCCGCCAGATTCACACGGGATTTCTCGGGCCCCGTGCTACTTGGGTGTCTCTTAAACGAGCCGTTGATGTTTCAGCTACGGGGGTCTTACCCTCTACGCCGGACCTTTCGCATGTCCTTCGCCTACACCAACGGTTTCTGACTCGTCTCACAGTCGGCAGACTATGAAAAAGAGATCCCACAACCCCGCATGCGCAACCCCTGCCGGGTATCACACGCATACGGTTTGGCCTCATCCAGTTTCGCTCGCCACTACTCCCGGAATCACGGTTGTTTTCTCTTCCTGCGGGTACTGAGATGTTTCACTTCCCCGCGTTCCCTCCACACTGCCTATGTGTTCAGCAGTGGGTGACAGCCCATGACGACTGCCGGGTTTCCCCATTCGGAAACCCCCGGATCAAAGCTTGGTTGACAGCTCCCCGGGGACTATCGTGGCCTCCCACGTCCTTCATCGGTTCCTGGTGCCAAGGCATCCACCGTGCGCCCTTAAAAACTTGGCCACAGATGCTCGCGTCCACTGTGCAGTTCTCAAACAACGACCAGCCACCCATCACCCCACCCTTACAGGCGAGTTCACTGGGGCCGGCAGCAGAAGGCGACCTTACGGCCGTACCTTCAGATACCCAACAGCGTGCCCGACCCGACCGATCCATTTCTTCTTTCCACGCCGAAGCAGTACTCGAAGAAACAACCTGTCGTGCCGAATAGTCAACGTTCCACCCATGAGCAACCACCGTCGAACATTTGCCGACGAAATGGTCTCTGGATTCCCCGAAGAGAATCTAGATGCTCCTTAGAAAGGAGGTGATCCAGCCGCACCTTCCGGTACGGCTACCTTGTTACGACTTCGTCCCAATCGCCAGTCCCACCTTCGACAGCTCCCTCCCACAAGGGGTTGGGCCACCGGCTTCGGGTGTTACCGACTTTCGTGACGTGACGGGCGGTGTGTACAAGGCCCGGGAACGTATTCACCGCAGCAATGCTGATCTGCGATTACTAGCAACTCCGACTTCATGGGGTCGAGTTGCAGACCCCAATCCGAACTGAGACCGGCTTTTTGAGATTCGCTCCGCCTCGCGGCATCGCAGCTCATTGTACCGGCCATTGTAGCACGTGTGCAGCCCAAGACATAAGGGGCATGATGACTTGACGTCGTCCCCACCTTCCTCCGAGTTGACCCCGGCAGTCTCCTGTGAGTCCCCATCACCCCGAAGGGCATGCTGGCAACACAGAACAAGGGTTGCGCTCGTTGCGGGACTTAACCCAACATCTCACGACACGAGCTGACGACAGCCATGCACCACCTGTATACCGACCACAAGGGGGGCACCATCTCTGATGCTTTCCGGTATATGTCAAGCCTTGGTAAGGTTCTTCGCGTTGCGTCGAATTAAGCCACATGCTCCGCTGCTTGTGCGGGCCCCCGTCAATTCCTTTGAGTTTTAGCCTTGCGGCCGTACTCCCCAGGCGGGGAACTTAATGCGTTAGCTGCGGCACCGACGACGTGGAATGTCGCCAACACCTAGTTCCCAACGTTTACGGCGTGGACTACCAGGGTATCTAATCCTGTTCGCTCCCCACGCTTTCGCTCCTCAGCGTCAGTAATGGCCCAGAGATCCGCCTTCGCCACCGGTGTTCCTCCTGATATCTGCGCATTTCACCGCTACACCAGGAATTCCGATCTCCCCTACCACACTCTAGCTAGCCCGTATCGAATGCAGACTCGGGGTTAAGCCCCGAGCTTTCACATCCGACGTGACAAGCCGCCTACGAGCTCTTTACGCCCAATAATTCCGGACAACGCTCGCACCCTACGTATTACCGCGGCTGCTGGCACGTAGTTAGCCGGTGCTTCTTCTGCAGGTACCGTCACTTGCGCTTCTTCCCTGCTGAAAGAGGTTTACAACCCGAAGGCCGTCATCCCTCACGCGGCGTCGCTGCATCAGGCTTTCGCCCATTGTGCAATATTCCCCACTGCTGCCTCCCGTAGGAGTCTGGGCCGTGTCTCAGTCCCAGTGTGGCCGGTCGCCCTCTCAGGCCGGCTACCCGTCGTCGCCTTGGTAGGCCATTACCCCACCAACAAGCTGATAGGCCGCGGGCTCATCCTTCACCGCCGGAGCTTTTAACCCCCGCCCATGCAGGCAGGAGTGTTATCCGGTATTAGACCCCGTTTCCAGGGCTTGTCCCAGAGTGAAGGGCAGATTGCCCACGTGTTACTCACCCGTTCGCCACTAATCCACCCCGAAGGGCTTCATCGTTCGACTTGCATGTGTTAAGCACGCCGCCAGCGTTCGTCCTGAGCCAGGATCAAACTCTCCATGAATGTTTTCCCGTAATCGGGAGAGCACCATAAAAGAGCGGAACGACCGAGTCGGAATATGACCGATCGTTCACAGCGTCCTCGCTAGTGTTGCCTACCCGCCACATGGGCCGGTAGGACTTCAAAGGAACCACCAACCCACCGAAGTGGGCCGGGGTATCAACATATTTGGCGTTGACTTTTGGCACGCTGTTGAGTTCTCAAGGAACGGACGCTTCCTTCGGTCCCGTTTCACCGGGGCCCTCCGGGCGCTTCCCTTCGTTCTTGCGTTTCCGACTCTATCAGACTCTTTCGTGTCCGATTCCCGGTCGAAGCGGGATTTGCCTTTCAGGGAATTCGCTTTCGCGCTTTTCCCTTTCCGGCGAGTCCGACTCTATCAGCCATTTCCCGTTCCCCTTGACCAGTCCCGCAGGCATGCGGGAGCGGAAGTCAGGGTTAGGATCTGGGCTTAATGGTCGCCGCCGACCCCCGACTCAATGTCGCGTTGGGGTCAGGCAGGAGTACGACAGTACAGGCCGCCGGGAGTCGAGGCAAATCGTTTCTGGTGCACCCCTAGGTCCGCCAACCGGTAGGTCTCGGGCGGAACCGGGACTTCATATGACTTACCCTGCTGAGCAGTACGCCGTCCCCCATCAGCCACGGCGGCGACACACGAAGCTCCACCCCCTGGGAGGCTCCCCATGACCAACGTGACGTCCCCTCTTGCCGGACGCGCCATCGGACTCACCGCGGTGCCCGACCCGGTCTTCTCCGGCGCCATGGTCGGTCCCGGAACGGCGATCGACCCCGTGCGCGAGCCGTCGGAGGCCGTATCCCCGATCGACGGCATCGTGGTCTCCCTTCACCCGCACGCCTTCGTCGTCGTCGACAGCGAAGGCCACGGCGTGCTGACGCACCTCGGCATCGACACCGTCCAGCTCAACGGCGAGGGCTTCGAGCTTCTCGTCAACAAGGGCGACACGGTCGTCCGCGGGCAGGGCATCGTGCGCTGGGACCCGGCTGCAGTGGAGGCGGCCGGCAAGTCGGCCATCTGCCCGATCGTCGCGCTCGAAGCCACCGCCGACTCCCTCTCCGACGTCCGTGAGGACGGCGACGTGAAGATCGGCGACACGCTGTTCGGCTGGCAGTAACACCTAAGTACACGGACCAGCCAGATGGACAACCGCCGCGGTGGCTCAGTCACCGCACAACCGGAGACGGGTGAAATGGAGACAACGCTGCGAGGCGTCGGTGTGAGCCACGGTGTGGCGATCGGCGAGGTTCGGCATATGGGTACGGCGGTTCTCGAACCGCCGGCCAAGCAGATTCCCGCGGAGGAGGCCGAGCGCGAACAGGGGCGTGCCCGGCAGGCTGTGGAAGCTGTTGCCGCCGACCTGATTGCACGCGGCAATCTGGCCGGGGGCGAGGCTCAGCACGTGCTCGAGGCCCAGGCCATGATGGCGCAGGACCCCGAGCTCATCGCTGATGTGGACCGGCGTATCGCCGTCGGCAGCACCGCCGAGCGCGGTATCTACGACGCGTTCGCCGCCTACCGTGCTCTGCTGGCCAACGCCGGTGAGTATCTGGCGGGGCGGGTCGCGGACCTCGACGACGTGCGGAACCGGATCGTCGCCCGGCTGCTCGGTGTGCCGATGCCGGGTGTCCCGGACAGCGACGAGCCGTACGTGCTCATCGCGCGGGATCTCGCGCCGGCCGACACGGCTCTGCTCGACCCGACTCTGGTGCTCGGATTCGTGACCGAGGAGGGCGGGCCCACCAGCCACAGCGCCATTCTCGCGCGGGCGCTCGGTGTTCCTGCCGTCGTGGCGCTGCCCGGTGCCGGCGAACTGGCCGAGGGCACGGTTGTCGCGGTCGACGGCTCGACCGGCGAGATCTTCGTCGAGCCGAGCGACGAGAAGCGCGCGGAGATGGAGAGCGCTGCCGCGGCCCGCAAGGCCGCGCTGTCCGCTGCGACCGGTCCGGGTGCGACCTCGGACGGCCACAAGGTTCCGCTGCTCGCCAACATCGGTGGCCCCGGCGACGTGCCGGCGGCCTTGGAGGCGGGCGCCGAGGGCGTCGGGCTGTTCCGTACGGAGTTCCTGTTCCTCGACGACAGCAAGCACGCGCCGTCCGAGGAGAAGCAGGTCACGGCGTACCGCGCGGTGCTGGAGGCGTTCCCCGAAGGCCGTGTGGTCGTACGGGTGCTGGACGCGGGCGCGGACAAGCCGCTGGACTTCCTGACCCCGGCGGACGAGCCGAACCCGGCACTGGGTGTGCGGGGGCTGCGCAGCCTGCTGGACCACCCCGATGTGCTGCGGACGCAGCTGACGGCGCTGGCGAAGGCGGTCGAGGGGCTGCCCGTCTATCTCGAGGTCATGGCGCCGATGGTCGCCGACCGCGCGGATGCCAAGGCGTTCGCCGATGCCTGCCGCGAGGCCGGGCTCCAGGCGAAGTTCGGCGCGATGGTGGAGATTCCGTCCGCCGCGCTCCGGGCCCGTTCGATCCTGCAGGAGGTGGAGTTCCTGTCGCTGGGTACCAATGACCTGGCGCAGTACACCTTCGCCGCCGACCGTCAGGTGGGGGCCGTGTCCCGGCTCCAGGACCCGTGGCAGCCGGCGCTGCTGGACCTGGTCGCGCTGTCGGCCGATGCCGCCAAGGCCGAGGGCAAGAGCTGCGGTGTCTGTGGTGAGGCCGCCTCGGACCCGCTCCTCGCCTGTGTGCTGACCGGTCTGGGCGTCACCTCTCTCTCGATGGGTGCGGCGTCCATTCCCTACGTACGCGCCACGCTGGCCAAGCACACGCTGGCCCAGTGCGAGCGTGCGGCTGCCGCCGCGCGTGCTGCGGACTCCGCCGAAGAGGCGCGGAGCGCCGCACAGGCGGTGCTGTCGGGCGAGTAGTCCGGCGCGGTGATCGTGAAGGGGCTTCCCGCCGATGGTGGCGGGGAGCCCCTTCTGCTCGTCAGCGGTGGGTTTCGGGTGCGTCGGCGCCGATGTCGAATCCGGCGCTGTACTCGACGCCCGATTCCGGGGCGACCGGTTCGCCCGTGTCGGCGTCGGTGCAGTAGGCGCTGAAGACCTCTCCTTCGGTGAGCGGTACGAGACTGCCGCGGATCAGCCGCCAGCCGTGGACCCGGTCAGGGGTGTCCGGACGGCTCGTACGGAGGACCACTCCCCCGCGGCTCTCCAGGGCGATGCCCACCGCGAGGACGGTGGCGAACTCGGCTCCTTCGGTGGAGTCGAGCCGGGCCGGGCCCGTGTCGCCGCACTCGGTGTGGAGGACGGCCAGGAGCTGTTCGTTCTCCGTGGGGGTGCTGCACACCACGTGGTGGGTGCCGGGCCCGGCTGTCGCCAGGAGGCGGGCCAGGAGGTGCGAGGCCCGGTCGAAGGCGGCGCGTCCGATGTCCTGCCCGCAGTCGGCGCAGTCGCCGAGGCCGGCCAGGAGCATCGTGGCGTACTCCCAGGTGGCGCGGCGGACGGCCCGGGCGACGAGGAGCGGGACCAGGTCGTCGATGGGCTGGCCCGTGTAGGTCACGGTGGCGCCGACCGCGGCGAACTCGGCGGTGAAGCGGGTGCGGCTGGCGCCGCTGTCCGGGTCGAGGCCCGCTTCGGCGCAGTACTCCGCGTAGTCCTCGGGGTCGAAGAGGGCGACGGTGGTGTGCATGCCCTGGGCGGCGAGCGTCCTGAGCAGTCCTTCGACCTGCTGGAGATAGACGGTGTGGTCGTCGAAGGTGAAGCTGCGGTAGAGCCTCATCGCCGCGAAGTCCTGGGCGTCGACCAGGAGGCCGATGGTGTTGGGTGCTTCGCGGCGCAGCGTGCGCCGCATGGATGTGGTCTGCCTGTACTGCCGGGTGTGCGCCATGTGTCCCCCTGTGCGCTGTGGATCAATGCTCACTCAGCGTAATCAGGGGGACTGACAGTGGCCCTGCCGTGCGGTGGGTCAGTGGCGTGTGCGGGCGAGCTCCACGTAGAAGTGGAGGAGTTCGAGGTTGTCCACGGAGCCCGGGTTGACGGCCTTGGCCAGGGGCGTGCCCTGGAGGAGGCGCTTGACCGGAACCTCGATGCGCTTGCCGGTGAGGGTGTGCGGAATGGCGGGCACCTCGATGACCTCGTCGGGCACGTGGCGCGGGGAGAGGTTCTCGCGGATGGTCCGTTTGATGGTGTCGCGCAGCCTGTCGTCGAGGGTGGCGCCTTCGGCGAGGTGGACGAAGAGCGGCATCCAGTAGCCGCCGGCGGGTTCCTCCAGGCCGATCACGAGGGATTCGCGGATCTCGGGGAGCCGTTCGACGGCCTCGTAGATGTCGGCCGAGCCCATGCGTACGCCCTGGCGGTTGAGCGTGGAGTCCGAGCGGCCGTGGATGACGACCGAGCCGTGGTCGGTCATCGTGATCCAGTCCCCGTGGCGCCAGACGCCGGGAAACATGTCGAAGTAGCTGTCGTGGTAGCGGCTGCCGTCGGGGTCGTTCCAGAAGCGGATGGGCATCGAGGGCAGCGGGTTGGTGACGACGAGCTCGCCGACCTCGCCGGTGAGCGGCTTGCCGGTGGCGTCCCAGGACTGGAGGTCCGTGCCCAGGCAGGGGGCCTGGAGTTCACCGATGTGTACGGGGAGCGTCGGGACCGCGCCGGCGAAGCAGCTGCAGACGTCCGTGCCGCCGCTGACCGAGGCGATCCAGAGGTCTTCTGCCACCTCGTCGTGGAGCCAGCGGAAGCCGTCGGGCGGCAGCGGGGAGCCGGTGGTGGCCACGCACTGGACACGGGAGAGGTCGTAGTCCCGTCCGGGGTGGATTCCGGCCTTGCGGCAGGCCATGACGTACGCGGCCGAGGTACCGAAGAGGGTGGCTCCGGTCTGTTCGGCGACACGCCACTGGGCGCCGACGTCCGGATAGCCGGGGCTGCCGTCGTACAGCACGACCGTGGTGCCGGTGAGCAGGCCGGAGACGAGGAAGTTCCACATCATCCAGCCGGTGGACGTGTACCAGAAGAAGCGGTCGTCGGGACCGAGGTCGCAGTGCAGGCCGATCTGCTTGAAGTGTTCGAGCAGGATGCCGCCCTGGGACTGGACGATCGCCTTGGGGAGTCCGGTGGTGCCGGAGGAGTACAGCACCCAGAGCGGGTGGTCGAAGGGGACCTGCTCGAACACGGGCTCGGTGTCCGCGGCCGTGAGGGCCGACCATTCGAGGGTGCCTTCGGGCGCGTCCGTGCCGAGCAGCGGGATGTGGACGACGGCGCGCAGGGTGGGGAGGTCCCGGCGCAGCTCCGCGACGGTGTCGGTGCGGTCGTGTTCCTTGCCTCCGTAGCGGTAGCCGTCGACGGTGAACAGTACGACGGGTTCGACCTGCTGGAAGCGGTCGAGGACGCTGCGGGCGCCGAAGTCCGGGGCGCAGGAGGTCCACACCGCGCCGACGGCCGCGGTGGCGAGGAAGGCCACGACCGCTTGGGGGACGTTGGGGAGGTACCCGCTGACCCGGTCGCCGGGGGTGACGCCGAGCGCGCGGAGTTCGGCGGCGAGTGAGCCGACCTGGCGGCGCAGGGCCGACCAGCTGATCGGCACCTGGGTGTGGTTCTCGTCGACGTGGAGCAGGGCGGGCGCGCCGGCCCTGAGCGGGTCCTCGGCGGTGCGCAGGGCGTGCTCCGCGTAGTTGAGGGTGGCGCCGGGGAACCACTGGGCGCCGGGCATGGAGCGTTCACCGATGACGGCCTCGTACGGGGTGGAGAACCGTACGTCGAACCAGTCGGCAACGGCCTTCCAGAAGGTGTCGAGTTCATCGACCGACCAGCGGTGCAGTGCCGCGTATCCGCCTTCGGCCGGTGCTCCGTACCGCCCGGCCGCCCAGTGCTGGAAGCGGGTGACGGCCGCGGCGGCGATGCGGTCGTCGTCGGGCTCCCACAGGGGGGTTTCGTCGGCACGTGCGGTCATGGAACGGCTCCTGGATGTAACGGGTACGCGGGTGGGCGTGTCGCGCGCACGTGCTGGGGTGTGCGCGTGAGCGGCTTTCACGGACGATGCCATGTGATCGTCTTTCGCACCAGGGTTGGCCTGCCATGGTTGCGTGTCCCGTTATGTGGTGGGGCCACGGGTGAACGGAAGTTGAACGCGGCCCGGTCGTACGCCGCAGGCTGGCAGGGTGGGCCGCATGGACGGTCGTGACCTGGTGCGCTCGGTGAAGATGGTCGGTTCGGTACAGGGGCTGCGCACGGTGCGCACCGCGTGGCGGCACCGGCGTGCGGACGCGCGGGCGCTGCCGCCGCGCGGTGCGGAGCGGGCGAGGGTGCCGGGCTTGTTGACGGGGGCCGATCCGGGGCCCGGCGGGGGCGTCCTGAAGTTCGCCCGTTCGGAGCTGCGGATACGTGTGGCGGCGGGCGGTGCGGTGTTCTGGGCCTGGGACGGGGCCGGGCCGTTGCCGTCGTACGCCCTGCCCGGTCCCGAGCCGGAACCGGACCCTCGTGCCGCGCTGGAGCCGGACAAGGACGGCGGCTGGCAGGTGGTCTCGGAGCGGTTGACGGTCGCGGTGTCGCGGCACGGGGCGGTCGAGCTGCGGACGCCCGGAGGTCTGGTGCTCCGCCGGGAGCTGCCGCCGCGCTGGTGGGAGCCGGTGGCGGGGGGCCGGGCGCGGTGGGTCCAGCGGTCCGAGGTGCCGGCCGACGCGCGGTTCTTCGGGCTGGGCGGGCAGGCCCGTGGTCTCCGGCTGCGCGACGGTACGTACCGGCTGTGGAACCCCGGGCCGGGCGGGGGTCCGGGTCCCGGTGACGATCCGCTGTGTCTCACGATGCCCGTGCACCTGGTGGTGTCCGACGCGGGTACGCACCTGGCGTTCCACGACAACTCCTGGTCGGGGCAGGTGACCTTGGGCGAGGGCGAGGAGGGCGCGGGCTCCGGGCACGACAGGCCGGGCACCTGTGAGGTGCGGATGGACGGCGGTCCCCTGCGGTGCTGGGTGGTCGCGGGGACACCGGCCCGGGTGCTGCGGGGGTGGACCGCGTTGACCGGTGCGCCCGCGCTGCCGCCGTCCTGGGCACTGGGTGCGCAGCATGCCCGGTCGGGGTCCGGGGGTGCGGAGGAGGTACGGCGGATCGTGGCGGGGTACCGCGAGCGGAAGCTGCCGCTGTCCGTCCTGCACCTGGACGGCGACGCGCGGCAGGTGTTCACCGGAGGCGGAGAGCAGGTTCCGGGTCCGTCCCGGCGGGCGCAGGAACCGGCCGAGGGCGGTGTCCGGCTGGTGTCGGTCGTCGGAGCAGCGGTGGAGGCGGCGCCGGGGAACGCCGTGTTCGACGCCGGGCGGCGGATCGGCACGGCTGGTGCGTATGTCAGGGACGCCGGGGGGCGTGCGGTGCGTGGCGCGGGGCGTCAAGGTGCGTACGTCTATCCGGACTTCACCGATCCGCTGGTACGGGAGTGGTGGGGCACGCTCTACGAGGAGCGGCTGGACCAGGGGTTCTCCGGTGTGTGGCACGACGTGGACGCGCCGGCCTCCTTGCCGGCGGTCGGTGGTCCGGGGCTTCCCCTCTCGGCGCGGCACTCGCTGGAGGGCCGAGGTGGTGATCACCGCGAGGCGCACAACCTCTACGGGCTGGCCATGGCCCGGGCCGGTTACGAGGGCCTGCGCCGGCTGCGGCCGGACGAGCGGCCGTTCCTGGTCTCGCGTTCCGGGTGGGCGGGCGTGCAGCGGTACGGGGGTGTGTGGTCCGGTGACGCGGCGGCCGGCTGGCCGGGGCTGCGGGCCTCGCTCGCCCCGGTGATGGGTCTCGGGCTGTGCGGGGTGCCGTACTCGGGGGCGGACGGGGACGGGGCGGAGGGCGCGCAGGCGTCGACGCCCTCGCCCGAGCTGTATCTGCGCCGGCTCCAGCTGGCCGCGTTTCTGCCGCTGTTCCGTACCCGTGCGGCCGTGGGCACGGAGGGGCGGGAACCGTGGGAGTTCGCGCCGGGGGTCCTCGAACATGCGAAGGCCGCGCTCGACGGGCGTGAGCGGCTGCACCCGTACTTCGTCTCGCTGGCGCAGGTGGCCCGGCTGACGGGCGCCCCGTATGTGCGGCCGTTGTGGTGGGGTTCGCCCGGCGACCGCACCTTGCGGGACTGCGAGGACGCCTTCCTGCTGGGCGATGCGCTGCTGGTGGCGCCGGTCCTGGAGTGCGGGGCGGAGCGGCGGGCGGTGCGGCTTCCGCGCGGGCGCTGGTACGACACGGTGACCGGGGAGGCGTACGAGGGGCCCGGGCAGGTGGTGGTGGGCGCCCCGTTGTCGCGGATTCCGGTGCTGGCGCGGGCCGGTGCGGTGATTCCGGTGCGGGGTGCGGAGGGCGTTCTCGAACTGGAGGTGTGGGCTCCGCCGGTGGGGCGTTCGGGCGGGGGCCTGGTGGTGCGCGATGCGGGCGACGGATGGGCACAGGCGGAGATCGAGCGGTACACGACACGGATGGCGGGCGGGCGCGTGGTGGTCGAGCGGGAGGGCGAGGAAGGGGAGGCGGTACCTCCGGTGCGGGTGCGGGGGCTGTAGCGGGGCCGCCGGCCCCGGCGTCAGCCGTACTGGCCGGCGAACCAGGCGTGGGCAGCGCGGGTGTGGAGAGGGAAGGCCAGTTCCCGGGCGGTGCGCAGCACGTCGTAGCCGTCGGTCTCGTCGGTGGGTACGGAGGGCGGGAGCGCGGCGGCCGGGCGCGGGGGCAGCAGGCCGAAGAGCAGAAGGTGGCCGTCCGGGCTGCTCATCGCGTCGGCCAGGCGGACGTCCTGCTCGTGGGCCTCGATGCCGGTTTCCTCGCGGAGCTCTCGTACCACCGCGTGGCGCCAGTCCTCCGTGTGGTCGACGAATCCGCCCGGGAGCGCGATTCCGCCCAGCTGGGGTGGGATGGTGCGGGTGATGACGACGAGTCCGCCGCCCTGCGTGTCGGTGACGGGCAGCAGGGCCACGGCGACCGGGAGCGGGTTGCGGTAGGCGGTGGCCCCGCACGCGGCACAGGTCCGGGGCCAGGAGGTGGCCGATTCCGCGGAGTACGGCGTACCGCAGCTTCCGCAGTAGGCGTGGGAGGCGGGCGGCGTTGGCGGGTTCGTGGGCGCGGACACGGGCGGACTGTATCCGATCACTCTTCCGCGGGGCCCTCGGAGCTGATAGACGATGTGCGCATGACAGGAATTCGCACTGCCTTCCGCACTCTGGCGGCCACGGCCGCCACCCTGCTCGCCGTGACCGTCGCCGCCCCGGTGGCCGGGGCCTCACCCGAACCGAAGGCCCCACGGGAGTTCGTCTCGCTGCGATCCGTCGATCCGACGATCATTCAGGAGATGCGCTACACCACCCCCCACAACTTCATGGGCACGCCCGTGGACGGCTACCGGCAGCCGGTCTGCATCCTGACCCGGCCCGCCGCCCGCGCGCTGCACGAGGCGCAGACCCGGCTGCTGCGTCAGGGCTATTCGCTCAAGGTGTACGACTGCTACCGGCCGCAGCGGGCCGTGGACCACTTCGTGCGCTGGGCGAAGGATCTCGACGACCAGGCCATGAAGGGCGAGTTCTATCCGCTCGTCGACAAGACGCGGCTGTTCGAGGACGGTTACATCGCGGAGAAGTCCGGACACAGCAGGGGCAGCACGGTGGACCTGACTCTGGTCCGGCTGCCGGCCCTGCCCACGCGGCCATATCTGCCGGGCGAGGCGCTGACGCCCTGCTACGCACCGCAGTCCGAGCGTTTTCCCGACAACTCGGTCGACATGGGGACGGGTTATGACTGTTTCGACACCCTGTCGCACACCGACGACCCGCGGATCCAGGGTGTCCAGCGCGCCAACCGGCAGCTGCTGAAGCAGACGCTCGTCGGCCTGGGCTTCGTGAATCTGGCCGAGGAGTGGTGGCACTTCACCTTCAAGCCGGAACTCTTCCCCGACACCTACTTCGACTTCCCGGTGGCCACCCGCTCCGTCGCGGGGCACTGAGACAGGCTTCTGCCTCCTGCCTGGGAACGGGCGGCCGGGACCACCCCCGTCGGCTCCGGCCGCCCGTTCTCCTCTTCGGACGCGGAAAGGCCGTATCCGGTTGCCGTTCCAGCCATTACGGTGCCGGTATGTCACAGCAGACGTTCGATTCGTACGAGGAATTCTGGCCGTACTACGTGGCGATGCACTCCCGGGCCGCCACCCGCTGGGTCCATCTGACCGGGACGCTGACCGGCCTCACGATCGCCGCCTACGGGCTGGCGCGCGGGCGGCGGCGGTACGTGGCGGCGCTGCCGCTCATCGGGTACGGGGCCGCCTGGCCGGCGCACTTCTTCATCGAGAAGAACAACCCGGCCTCGTTCGGGCATCCCGCCTGGTCCCTGCGCGGTGACGTGCAGATGATCCGGATGATGCTCGCGGGCCGGGACGGGGAGCTGGCAGAGACCGCCGCCAAGTGGCTCGCCGAGAACCGCTGACCGTGGCACACTTCTGACGTTCCGTCAGATTCAGTGCCGGGGAGGGGCTTTGTCGCACACGCGCACACCCGTAGTGGCCGGTTGGTTCACCGAGGACTGCACCGAAGAGGACTTCCGGCTGCTGGGGACCCGCTGCTCCGGCTGTTCCACGGTCTCCTTCCCCCGCGAGGACGGCTTCTGCCGCAACCCCGGCTGTCCGGGCGGGGAACCGGCCGAGGTGCAGCTCTCCAAGCAGGGCACCGTCTGGTCGTTCACCGACGGCCGCTACCGGCCCCCTCCCCCGTACGTCTCCGATCCGGACGTGCCCTGGGAGCCCTGCACCCTGGTCGCCGTCGAGCTGGCCGCCGAGCGCATCGTCGTCCTGGGACAGGCCGCGCCCGGAGTGGGGATCGCGGACCTGACGATCGGGATGACGGTCGAGGCCGTGCCCGGCGTGCTCGCCGACGCCGTCGGGAGCGAGGACCTGCGGGCGACGTGGAACTGGCGGCCCGTGCCCACCCCGGATTCCGGGGCACCGGACGGAGGCGCGGCATGACCGGCGACGTGGCGGTTCTCGGGGCCGGGATGCACCCGTGGGGCAAGTGGGGGCGCAGCTTCGTCCAGTACGGCAGGGTCGCGGCGAAGGCGGCGCTCGCCGACGCGGGCCTCGACTGGCGCGACGTGGGCTCCGTGGTCGGCGCGGAGACCGTGCGGGGCGGCTATCCGGGGTACGTGGCGGGCGCGACGTTCGCGCAGGCGCTCGGCTGGCAGGGCGCACGTGTGACCAGTGTGTACGCGGCCTGCGCCTCGGGCGCCCAGGCCGTCAACGCCGCCCGGGCCCAGATCCTGGCCGGCCTGGCCGATGTGGTCCTGGTGGTGGGAGCGGACGCGGCGCCCAAGGGCTTCTTCGCCCCGGCCGGCGGCGACCGGCCCGACGACCCCGACTGGCTGCGCTTCCGGATCCTCGGGGCGACGAACCCCGCGTACTTCGCGCTCTACGCCCGCCGCAGGATGGCGCTGTACGGGGACACGACCGACGACTTCGCCCTGGTCAAGGTCAAGAACGCGGCGGCGGGCGCCCTCAACGCCAACGCCCGGTACCGCGCGCCCGTGACGTCCGCGCAGGTCGCCGCGTCCGCCGTGGTCGCCGATCCGCTGCGGCTCCTCGACATCTGCGCCACCTCCGACGGCGCGGCGGCCCTCGTCCTGTCCAGCATGGAGTTCGCCAGGCGCCACGGCGCCGGGAACCCCGTCCGTATCCGCGCCGTCTCGACCGTCACCCCGACCTTCCCGAGGACCGTGCTGGACCTGCCCGACATCGCGACGGACTCCGCCGTGGCGGTGGAGCCCGCTCCGGAGAGCTTCCGCGCCTCGATCGCCCGGGCCGCGTACGAGGAGGCGGGCCTCGGTCCGACGGACCTCTCGCTCGCCGAGGTGTACGACCTCTCCACCGCGCTGGAGCTGGAGTGGTACGAGGACATCGGGCTGTGCGCGCCCGGGGACGGCGCGAAGCTCGTACGCGAGGGGGTGACCGCGCTCGGCGGCGGTGTTCCGGTCAACGCCAGTGGCGGGCTGGCCTCCTTCGGGGAGGCGGTGCCGGCCCAGGCGATCGCTCAGGTCTGCGAGCTGACGTGGCAGTTGCGCGGGACGGCGGGCGACCGTCAGGTGCCGGGCGCCCGTGCCGGGATCACGGCGAATCAGGGGCTGTTCGGCCACGGTTCCGCCGTGATCGCGGTGCGCTGAGGCGGGGCCGACCGGGGTACGGGCCGCCCGTACGACGCTTGACCCGTACCCCGGTCGGCGGGGGTACGGGCCACGTGCGGCCGTGCCGGTCAGGTCGTCGCGGGTTCCCGGAGCCGGTCGGCCCGGGCCATCGCGTGTTCCACCACCGCGACCAGGACGTCCCGTACGGACGGGCGGTCGCGGGCGTCGCACAGGAGCACCGGCACCTCGGGGTCGAGGTCGAGCGCCGCCTGGACCGTCTCGACGGGGAACCGGTCGGCCCCCTCGAAGCAGTTGACGGCCACGGCGAACGGGATCGCCCGGCGCTCGAAGTAGTCGACCGCCGCGAAGCAGTCCTCCAGGCGTCTCGTGTCCGCGAGGACGACGGCGCCCAGGGCACCCTGGGACAACTCGTCCCACAGGAACCAGAAACGGTCCTGCCCCGGTGTGCCGAACAGATAGAGCACCAGGTCCTCGCGCAGCGTGATGCGGCCGAAGTCCATCGCCACCGTGGTGGTGGTCTTCGCCTCCACGCCCTCCAGGTCGTCCACCGGACGGCCCGCCTCGCTCAGCCTCTCCTCCGTGCGCAGCGGTCTGATCTCGCTGACCGCGCCCACCAGGGTCGTCTTGCCCACTCCGAAGCCGCCCGCCACCAGGATTTTCAGGGTAACGGGCTCAACGGGCCGCCTCTTGCGGCTAGAGCGCCCGAAGGCCATTGATCACCTCGCGAAGAATGTTCACGTCCGGCAGCTCGGCCGGCGGAACGGGACGGGTTACGTGCACCAGCTCGTCCTCCACGAGATCACCGACCAGGACCCGGACCACCCCGACGGGGAGGTCCAGCCCGGCCGCGAGTTCCGCGATCGACTGGGGCATGTCACTGCAGAGTTCGACGATCTCCACGTGTTCCGGGGAGAGCGTCTGGTCCCGGCCTGGATCGTCGGCCGCCGGTTCGGGGACGACGATCGCGATCAGGTCGAGGCGGTGGCGGGACGCGCTGCTCGTACGCCCCCGGGTCATCGCGTACGGGCGGACCACAGGTCCCGCGTCGGCGTCGTACCAACGCGACGACTGGGAGCCGGCGGGCGGGGCCGGGGATCCGGAGACGGCGCCCCGGGAGGAGTCAGCGCTCATGCCATCCACTCACCCTCCGGCGGGCAGACCGGTCGTCCGGGGGGCGTTGGCCAGGTGGGCCCCCACCCGCTTGACCATCAGCGTCATCTCGTAGGCCACCTGACCGACGTCGGAGTCGGAGTGGGCCAGGACGGCGAGACAGCTGCCGTCGCCGGCCGCGGTGACGAAGAGGAACGCCTCGTCGAGCTCGACGACGGTCTGGCGCACACGGCCCGCGTCGAAGTGACGGCCCACGCCCTTGGCGAGGCTGTGGAACCCGGAGGCGACCGCCGCCAGGTGCTCACTGTCCTCCCGGGTCAGGTCCTTGGACGTGCCGGTGGCGAGACCGTCGCTGGAGAGCACCAGCGCCTTGTGGATGCTGCCGACGCGGTCGACGAGTTCGTCGAGGAGCCAGTTGAGTTCGCCGGAGCCGTGGCGGCTCGCGTCGGGTGCTGCGGCGTTCGGTGCGGTCATGGACCGTCCCCTCCCGGAGTGGTTCCTGGTGCTGTCTCGCCGCGGCCGGCCGTGTCTTCGGCGTTCTCACGCCGGCCACGCTGCCAGCCACGCTGTAGCGAAGCCATGCGATTGCGTACTTCGTCCGCGTCGCGTTCGAGGTCGTCGACGGCGTCCGCGGGGGTGTGGGCGGGAGTCCGGTGTGCGGATTCCTCCCGGAGCTGGGGGGCGAGGTTCGCCTGCCGGACCCGGCGGGGCAGACCTCCCACGGTCTCCCGTACCGGTCCCGCGGCAGGGGCCTCGGGGGACGACGGGAGGGAGTCCGCGCCGGTGACCGTGGGGTGGGCACGGCCCGCCTCGTCCACCCGGCGGCCCCGGTCGGCGACCAGGGTCGGGGGCTTGCGACGGGGCAGGGGCACCGGCCCCGCCGGACGCATCGGGCGGACATCGGCCTCGCGTCCGCCGGTCTGGTCGGCGGCCTGCTGGTGCTGGTCGCGGTCGGCGTCGCGGCGCACGTCCCGGGCACGGAAGATGCCGCCGCGTTCGCTCTCGGTGTCCTCCAGGTCGGAGACGCCGTCGAGCACGGGAGCGAGGGCCGGGTCGAGCTCGGGGTCGACACGGTTCGGGGCCTGCGGGAAGCCCAGGGGGTCCAGCGGACCTTCGAGTTCCACGGGCCCGTCGAGGACCGAGGGTCCGACGAGTCCGGTGGGCACCGGAGACAGGACGGAGGAACGGCCGCCCTCCTTCGTACCGCTGTCGGTGACGCCGTCTTCGCGGGAACCGGCACCTGCGGGCGCGTCGATGCCCGGGCGTCCGCCGCCGATCGCCCGTTCCGCTCTGCGGTCGAGACGGAATCCGGTGCCGTGGGTGTCCGGTGCGTCCGTCAGCAGGGCGGCCGGGATGAACACGACCGCGGTGGTCCCTCCGTACGGGGACCTCTGGAGGGAGACGCGTACGTTCTGCCGCTGGGCGAGCCGGCTGACCACGAAGAGGCCCAGCCGGTCGGTGTCGGAGAGCTCGAAGTCGGGGGTCTCGGCGAGCCGGAGGTTGGCGTCGAGGAGAACCTCGGGGGCCATGCCGAGGCCGCGGTCGTGGATCTCCAGCGTGAATCCGTTGGCGACGCGCTCACCGTGCACCTGGACCGCGGTGTGCGGCGGCGAGAACACGGTGGCGTTCTCCAGGAGTTCGGCGATCAGGTGGGTGAGGTCGGCCACGGCGGGGCCGCCCACTCCGATGCGCGGCAGCCGGCGGACCTCGATCCGTTCGTAGTCCTCCACCTCCGCGACCGCGGCCCGCACCACGTCCATCAGCTGGATCGGCTTGCGCCACTGGCGGGACGGGGCGGCTCCGGAGAGGATCACGAGACCCTCGGCGTGCCGCCGCATGCGGGTGGTGAGGTGGTCGAGCCGGAAGAGGTCGGCCAGCTCGTCGCTGTTCTCGGTGCGCCGCTCCATGGCGTCGAGGAGCGTCAACTGGCGGTGCAGGAGTACCTGGTTGCGGCGGGCGAGGTTCACGAACACCTCGGAGACGCCGCGGCGCATGTCGGCCTGCTTGACCGCGGCCTCGACGGCGGCGCGCTGGAGCGTGTTGAGCGCCTGGCCGACCTGTCCGATCTCGTCGCGCTCGTACTGGAGGTGCGGGGCCTCGGTCTCGACGTCCACCTGTTCGCCCGCGGCGAGCCGGCGCATCACGCTCGGCAGCCGCACACCGGACACCTCGTGGGCGTCCTTGCGGAGCCGGGAGAGGTCGCGGACGAGCTCACGGCCGATCCGTACGGAGACGAAGATCGAGACGAGCAGCGCGAGGAAGCCGAGCACACCGGCGACCCCTGCCTGGACCAGCACGCGGTAGCCGGCCGGTTCGGCGCGGTCCTGGAAGCGGTTGGTCATCTCGGTCGAGTCGTTGGCGAGCAGGTTCAGGACCGGTTCGGTCACTTCCTGCCAGCGCTCCGCGTCGACGCTGCCCGGCTTCTTGAAGGGGCCCGCGCCGATGAGCGTCCTCTCCGCGGTACGCAGGGGTTCGGTGTCGGGGCCGCCCCAGAACCGCTCCATGCGGCGGCGTTCGGACGCCGGCAGGAGTTCGAGGTTCACCTCGTACAGCAGCTTGCGGCCGGCGACCAGGTCGGAGGCAACGCGCAACTCACCGGCGTCGAGCCGGCCGGCGATCAGCCCGGAGGCGATCAACGCGTCCTCGCGGGAGAGCATTTCGCGTGCGCGTGAGACCCCGACCAGGGCCCGGACCTGCTTGTCCATCGATACGTTCTCCATGGTGTGGAGACCGTTGAGGAAGCGGTAGCAGGGGTCGATGAGCCGGTTGTAGAACTCCAGCGCCCGTGCGCGGTCGATGGTGCGCCGCTCGACCGACTGCCGCAGGGCGTCCAGGCCGTCGACGGCGCCGAGGATCGAGTCGAGCTGCTCCTCCGCGTCCGGCCGGAGCGTGTCGCGGATGCCCTCGTGCTGCGCGCTCTCCCTGACGTCCGCCACGACGCGGTCGGTGGCGGCGCGTTGGCGTCGCAGGAGGGGCAGGGCGTCGGAGGCCCGGGGGTCGGCGAGGAAGATCAGTGTCTGGCGGCGCTCGCCCTGGACGGCACGGACCGTGTCCTCCAGAGGGTGGCCGACCTTCTCCATGATCGAACCGGCGCCCATGAGTTCGCCGGCCTCACGGCCCGTGATGTAGGTGGCGAAGACCCAGAGGCCGGTGAGGGAGACGAGCGGCACCATCAGCAACGCCACGATCTTCCTGCGGATGGACTTCCCGCGAAAGCGCATGGCCTCCCCCAGCTCGGCCCCGCGGTGCGGGGTGGTTACGTCGGTGGCTCGCCGGTCCCTGTCGGTGTCCGGTCGGCGTTCCGTCGGCATCCGTCAACAAACGGCGCGAGCCTACTACTGACACCGAGACAACTCGAAGGCGCGTCCGGGCGAATTTCGGCCGCCCTGGCGCGACTTGATCAGGAGTTGTCCTGGTATTCCCGGAGATGAAATTCGCGAAAGCGACAGCTGAGGCCCTGGGGACTGCCACATTTACCGAACAGTCAGTTGGCTGGATTTCTTCGATCCGTGGCCTTCGGGGCCCGATGACCCCCTTCGGCGGGAATCTTCACAGCCTGGCATTCGTCCATCTGTACGGGGCAGGAAGCTGAATGGGTGCGTACGGCAGGGCAGGAGACGCCGCCCGCGTGGAACGGCCGTAATCCGGGCAGTCACCCTGAAGTCGGACAGCGGTGGGGAGTTGAAGGTTCGTGGACACGGAAGAGCATCGGAGCGAGCGGCCGTCGGAGCGGTCGGACCGGATTCCGCGGCAGCTCTGGGTGGAGGAGCCCGCGGTGCGTCGGCGCATGCCCGACCCGGTGCGGACGGCGGCCGTGCGGGCCGTACTCATCACGTCGCTGACGCTCATACAGGGCATGGTGGCGTTCCTGTGCGCCATGGCGGGCTCGTGGCCGGCCTTCCCGATCATGCTCAGCAGTGTGGGCAGCACGGTGATCGCGACGTGGTCGGTCCTGGACGTGTGGGTCACGCGCCAGGTGTGGAATCAGCGCAACGGTGTGGTGTCCGTGCCGAGCAGCACGGCGCGGCGGATGCGGCGCGAGCGGCGGCGGGCCCGCCGGACGGCCAGGAACGCGGAGCGGCAGGCCACGCGGATACGCCGCCGGGACACGGGCGGCCTGTCCCGGGCCTGACCGGCCACCGCGTCCCGGCTCGCGGACGGAGCTACTGCCCGGCCTGCGCCCGTGCCGCCGCCTGGGCCTGGGCCGCCTCCTCGGCTGCCTGGGGAGTGCGCTTGAACATCCGGGTCGCGGTGATCTCGCCGTGGACGGTCTCGGCTTCCGGGTCCTGCTGCGGCAGTCCGGGCCGCAGGTGCTCCTCCACGCTGATGTACTTCAGCCCCGCCCGCAGGTCGGCGTCGTTGCGGAGACGGATGACCAGCGGGAATTCGGCGAGGGCCGTCGTGTCGAACAGGCCGGTCGTGTAGAGCAGCTGGACACCCAGCGCGTCCGACACCGCTCGCTGGAGCTCCAGCAGATACGTGGCGTTGGCACGGCCGATGGGGTTGTCGAGGAACAGCGTGCCGGCGTGCCGGTGCCGGTCCCGGCCCCGGTCATTGCTGCGGAGCGCTGCCATCGTGCAGTACAGGGCGATCGCCGCGGTGAGCAGTTGGCCGCCGGAGAAGACGTCCCCCATCTGTCCGACCGGGACCCTTTCGGCGCGGAGCACCGCGTCCGGCTTGAGGATCTCCACGGCGATGCCCTTGGGCTGGAGAGCTGCCTGGACACCGCGCAGCAGCAGGGACATTCCGTCCCTGCGCAGGTCGGAGTTCTTCTTGAGGGCGGCGTGCGTGGCCTCGTCGATGACCTCGCCGAGCCGTTCGGTGAGCGTGGCCTGGTCGGGCTCCTCGAAGCGGATCCGCAGGAATTCCTGGCCGGACCACTCCCCCAGTCCCTCCGGGAGCTGCGAGAGCCGCTGCGCGGAGCGGAGGGTGGCGAGGGCGGACTCCACGAGCCCGCGCAGCCGGTCGACGATGGAGTCGCGGTTGCGCTCCAGCTGGGCCATCTCGTCGGTGAGGACGCGGAGCCGGGGTGCGAAGGCGGCGGCCCACTTCTCCGCGTGCTCGGGAAGGGCCGAGGCGGGAAGCTCCCGGATCTGCTGGCGTGCGGGGGTGCGGACCTGCTCGTACCGGGTGGAGTTGGCGTGCCGTACGAGCACATCGCTCGCTTCCCGTACGGCGGTCTCGGCCGCCGAGAGGTCGGCCGCGCAGCCGCGCAGGGAACGGCGGGCCTCGGCGGCGGACTGCCGGGCCTCGTCGAGGGTGCCGGGGTACGGCTCGGGGGTCTCGGCCTCGTCGTCGGCGCCGTGGTCCCGGAGCAGGTCGCGCAGGAGGGCCGCCGTCTCCTCGAAGCCACCGGCCGAGTCCTCGGCGGTGCGGTGGGCGTGGAGCAGTTCCGTGTGGGCGGCCCGGGCGGTGTCCAGGGCGCCGGTGGCGGAGGCCAGTTCGGACGTGGCCGTACGGAGCAGGCTCTGCGCCTGTTCGGCATCGGCCGGGACCAGCTCGTCCGGAAGCTCCGTGTGGTGGGGCTGCTCGTCGGTGGGGGCGAGCCGTTCGGCCTCGCCGCGGAACCGGCCGAGCTGCTCGCTGGCGGTGGACGCCCGGGTCTCCAGGAGCTGGACCAGCGACTCGGCGCGGGCCGCAGCCGCCTGCCGGGAGGGGCCGTCGGCGCCGTCGGTGCCTTCCAGGAGCTGGGCGGCGCGGGTGCGGACCTTGTTGGTGAGGCGGTCGAGCTCGGCGAGTGCGGCGCTCTCGTCGCTCTCGGCGCGGGCCTGCTCGGCGCGCAGGTCGGCGCCGACGCCGACCTTCTCGTAGAGCTGGGACGCCGCGCGGTACGCCTCGCGGAGCGCGGGCAGTGAGGTACGGGCGGCGTCCGCCGCCGGCTCGGGGAGCTTCTCCGGGGCACCGGCGATCTCGGCCCGTTCGGCGCGCAGGGCACGGGCGGTACGGCGGGCGTCATCACCGGCGCGCTGGGCCGCGCGGCGGTCCTCGTCGGCGGCGCGTGCGCGCTCCAGGCAGGTGGTGGCCCGGGCTTCGGATTCGGCCGCCTCGTCGACGAGTTCCCTCAGCCGGGACTGCCACCGGGCGCGTTCGCGCAGACGGAAGGCGAGACCGGCGAGGGCGTCGGCCGCCCGGCGGGCTCGCTGGGCTGCTTCCTGGCGTTCCTCACGGACGCGGGAGGTGTCGGCGGCGGCCTCGTCGGCCTCCGCGCGGACCGTGCGGGCCTCCGCGAGGGCGGCCTGGGCGGTTTCGGCGGTGGTACGGGCGGTGCGGGCCGTCTCGGCCAGTTCGGCGAGCCTGCCGGGCGGGCAGTCGGCGCGCCAGGAGCCGATGCGGGCGGCGAGGGAGCGGTCAGCGGTGAGCCGGGCCGCCAGGGTCCGGATGTCCTCGTCGCGGGCGGCGGCGCGGTGCCTGAGGGCCTGCCTCTCCTCGTCGGCCGCGTGTTCGTCGTGCATCGCCGGGTTCGGCGGGACCAGGAAGACCCCGTCCGTCCCGTCGCCGTCGCCCGGTGCCGGGACGGGGGCGAGGAGTGCGGCTGCCGTACCGACGGCGACCGCGGAGCGGGGCAGCAGGGCGGCGCCGCCCAGCACCTCACGGGCGCGGGCGTGGGATTCGGGGTCGGTGATCACGACGCCGTCGACCAGTTCGGGGCGGGCCGCCAGGACCGCCGCGTGGTCGGCGGGGTCGACGGCCTGGGCGAGGTAGCGCCAGCCCGGGAGGGCCGGAATGCCGTGCTCGCCGAGGTACTCGACGGTGGCCAGGACGTCGGGGCCGGGCGGCAGCAGTCCTCCGTCGCCGAGCGCGCCGAGGATCCGCGCGTCGTCGGCGGCGCCGGTGCGGAGCTCGAAGAGCCTGCGCTCGGCGGCGGCGACGCCCTGGTCGAGCAGCTCGCGGAGCTCGTCCGCGCTGCTGTCGAACTCCTCGGCGCCGAGCGCCTGTTCCATGGCGCGGGCCGGTCCGCCGGTGACGGGTTCGGCGACGGCCACCTGCCCGCCGGGCCCGGACGTGCCGGCGTGGGCGGCGTCCCCGGGGGCGGTCCGGCCGTCCTGGGTACCGGCGCCGTGCGGCTCGTCCGGGTCGGTGGCGTCTCCGCCCGCTCCCTGGCGGGGCCTCGGCACTCCCGTGGGCTGCGCCGAGGGGAGACCGAGCAGGTCGGCGATGCGGTGGTCGGCGGCGATGGACTCGGCGGCCCTGAACTCCGCCTCGTACGACTGTTCCGCCGCCTGCGCCCCGTCGGAGGCCCGTGCGGCGGCGAGTTCGGCCCGGCTCTCGGTGGCCGCGGCTTCCCTGGCGCGGTCCGCCGCCGCCCTGGCCGCCTCCCTGGCGGTGTCCCAGGCGGCGACCGCCGCCTGTTCCGACTCGCTCGCGGCGAGGGCCGCGCGTGCCGGGTCCGCGTCGGGCGCCGTGTCGTCGAGCCAGCCCGCCCGTACGGCTTCGGCCGTCTCCTGCTCGACCTCCGCGAGGCGCTGGCGGAGGTGGCCCGCCTCGCTGCGGGCCCGCTGGGCTTCGGTGGCGGCGGTGGTGGCGTCGCGGTGGGCCCGTTCTCCGGTGGCCTGGAGGACGTCGGAGCGCTCCTCCTCCTCGTTGGCCACGCGCTCCCCCGCCTCGGCGGCGGTGTGCAGGGCGCGTACGAGATCGGCGGCGGCCGTGGCCCGGGCGGCGAGGGCCGGGGCCGCGTCGCGCTCGGCCTCGCGGATGGCCACGGCGACCCGTGCGGAGCGGTCCGCCGCGGCACGGTGGCGCAGGACCGCTTCGGCCGCCTGCCAGGCGGAGTGCAGCGTGCGCGCCTCGGCCAGTTCGCGGCGCTGGGCGGCTGCGCCCTTCTCGGCGGCGGTCAGGGCCAGCGACGCGTGCCGGTAGGCGAGTTCGGCCGCGATCAGGGCGCGGCTGCTGCGCGCCCGCTCGGCCTCGGTGACGGTGTGGGCGGCGGCCGTGACCTGCTGGGCGAGCTCGCCGGTACGGGAGCGTTCCCCGGCGGCGCGGGCGGAGAGCCTGCGGGCGAGGGTGCGTGTGCGCCGTTCGGCGCCGGCGTGGACGTCCCTGCTGCGGGCACGGGTGTCGGCCGCCTCGACGATCCGGCCGAGCAGGTCCACGGAGCCTGCGGTGAAGTCGCGTTCGGCGGTGAGCTCGGCGCGGCGGCCCAGCTTGTTGCCGAAGCCGCTGACCAGGTCGGCGAGACCGTCGGTGTCACGGGTGTCGGTGACGGCGCGGAGCAGCAGGTCGGTGAAGTCGGAGTCCTTCTTGACGGCGAAGAGACCTGCGGCCTCTCCCTCGTCGGCGTTCATCTCGCGCTGGTAGCGGAAGAGTTCCGGGTCGAGTCCGAGGTCGCCGAGGTGCTCGTTCCACCGGTCGTGGATCTCTTCCCAGTGCACGTCGAGGTGCTGGTAGAACTTGCCGGCGTCCGTGAGGGCGTCGCGGAAGCCCTTCATCGTGCGGCGCCTGCCCCGCGCGCCGGAGACGCCTTCGACGGGGCGTCCCACGGCGGTGGCCTCGGCGACCGGCAGCGAGTCGAGGCTGAGGCCGGGCCCGGGGCGGAAGGAGTACCACGCCTCCCCGAACTTGCGGGGGTCGCTGGAGACCTGCCGTCCGCGCCACTCGCTGACCTTGCCGACGACGACGCACTCGCCGGTGAGGGTGTGCTGCCACTCCAGCGCGACATGGCCGCAGTCGTCGGCGAGCAGGAACTTGCGCAGCACGCCGGAGCTGGCGCCGCCCAGGGTGTTGCGGTGGCCGGGCAGCATCACCGAGAAGATCAGCTTCAGCAGGACGGACTTGCCGCCGCCGTTCTCCAGGAAGAGCACGCCGGCGGGCGCGGGGCGGCGCGGCGGGCCGACCGGCTCGTCCTCGAAGAACTCCGCCTGGGCCGGGGCGGGGTTGGGTACGGGCTCTCCGACACCGCGCAGGTCAAGCACGGTGTCGGCGTAGCGCGCACCGGCGGGCCCGATGGAGTAGAGGCGGACCCGGGACAACTCGTACATGGCGGCGGACTCTCGTCGTTCAGGCAGCGGGAGGGAAACGTCGGGGGCGGGGGCCGGTGGCGGCCGGGCCCGCGTGCGGGTCAGGCGTGGAAGGGCAGGCCCTCGTCGGCGGCCAGCTCGGGGCTGTCGGCGTCCGGTGGGGGCAGCAGCGTGGCCGTGCCGTCCGAGACCGGGACGACTCCGAGCTCCAGGAGTTCGGCCATCGCGGCGCTGCCCGCCATGTCGCGGACCTGGAGCTGGTAGCGGGCGGTGGTGCGGTACGCGCCTCCGGCGTCATCGCCGGTGCGCTGGAGGAAGCCCGAGTCCGTGAGGAAGGCCACGGCCTTGCCGATGATGCCGGTGGTGGAGCCGGCCAGCCGGCGGGCGTCCTTCGTCGCGCCGGTGGCGCTGCGCCGGGCGTAGATCCGCCAGCCGGCTTCGAGTCCGGGGGCGTCGGTGGCCGGGTCGGTGTTGTCGCCCTGCTCCTCGGCCCGCTCCTCCAGGCGGTGGCACGCCTGGCGTACGAAGGCGTCGACGCCGTTGACCGTGATGCGGCCGATGTATCCGTTGTCGGCGAGGTCCTCGGGGCGCGGGAAGGCCATCGCGGCGACGGCGAGGTGGGCCAGGCCGTGGAGGAAGCGGTCGGCGGAGTCGGAGGATGCGCGGCGGGCGTAGTCGCCCATGCGCACGGCGAAGACCGAGTCCTCCGCCGCGGTGACGGCCATCCCGGCGCGGGTGGACACCTCCATGACGATCAGGCCCAGTCCGGTGGCCACCGCGTCGGCGAGCCGGGCGAAGGCTGGCTCCTCCCGGTAGCGGCGGAGCAGTTCGGCGTACTCGGCGTCCCGGGCGGGCAGCAGTTTGGGCTGGAGCCCGAAGGAGACGAGCCGCGCCGCGTCGGCGGCGTCGGCCGGTGTCACGGGCGCCGGAGCGCTCGCCTCGGCCGCCGGGGCGGCGTCTGCCGTCTCGCTCCACGCGTCGGTGTGCTCGGCGTGGTACTCGCTCACGGTTGGGGCTCCTCGGTGCGGAAACTGCGGAAACTCCGGGAACCGGAGGGGTGTCGTCCATCGGCCCACGGACGGCGGGCGTACGGGCTCGGTACGTACGGGCGTGGGGCGTACGGACGCGGGGCGTGCGGCGCCGCGCAGGCGCGGGTGCTCATGACGCCTCCCTGCGGTCCGCGGTCGCCGCGGCGGCGTCCAGCAGCGCGGTGCCCACTATCAGGTCGGCGCCGCCGAACTCCGGGTCGTCCAGCTCCGTACCGTCGTCCACGGCGAAGAGCAGGCGCCGCTCGCCCTGGCGGTACGCGGTGCCGACCGGGGGGCTCGCGGCGTGGACGGCGAGCAGGGCGACCAGGTAGGGCAAGTCGGGATCGCTGCGCCGGGCCTCGGCCAGAAGGCCGGACAGCCGGCGCGGTGCGTCGTGCTCCAGATCGAGCAGCGCCATGGCGTTCGCGAGCTGGTCCTCGCTGAACCGGCTGTCGTCGGGGGTGGCGATCAGGTCGGGTTCGGGCATCTCCGCGCCCAGGTGCTCGCGTTCCATGGGCGGCGTGAGCAGCATGTCGACGAGGTCACCGACCCGTACGGAGGTGGGCGTACGCAGCCCGGTGCCGTTGGCGAAGAAGGCGTCCGTGGCGCGGATGGCCTGTTCGACGGGAAGCGGGAGCAGCGGGGTGACCAGCTGCCCGTACAGATCGAGACCCGCGCGTGCCGTCGGGGCGGCGAATGCCTGCCGGTCCTGTTCGGCGCGGAACAGCGGGCCGGCCTCCAGCAGCCTGGACTGGAGCTGGGTGTGGCGGCGGATGCAGTCCTTGACGATGTCGACGAGCTCGGCCGCGCGGCGCTTGTGCTCAGGGTCCTCGGCCTCGTCCCGTGACTTGCGGATGTTGGTGAGGATCGCGTTCTCGTGGCGGTAACGGTCGGCGACGTGGTCCAGCGCTTCGGCGATCATGTCCGGGACCGTGTTGAGCCAGTCGACGGCGCGCACGTTGCGCCGGGTCGCCTCCAGGGTCCTGCGGAGCGTTTCCGCGTACTGCACGGTGCGGTAGCGGGCCTGCTCGGCGGCGAGCTGCGCGTCGGCGAGGCGCCCCCGGCTGATCAGCACCTCCAGCTTCACCTCGGCGGCGATCTGCGCGCTGGTGACGTCGGTGTCCAGGGCTCCGACGAGGACGTTGACCGCCTCGTCGGTGGCGCGCAGGTAGACGCTGCCGCCGTACCCGGGGACCTCTTCGATGAGCTTGAAGTCGTAGTCCCTGCGGACGTACACCCCGTCCGGTCCGAACGTGCCGTACACCGCGCGGAAACCCCGGTCCACGCTGCCGACGTTGATCAGGTTCTCCAGCACCCAGCGGGCCACCCGCTCGTGCTCGGCGACCGGGCGCCGGGGGGCCTGTGCCCCGACCCGCGGCAGGAGTCTGGTCACTATCTGGTCGTGGTCGGCGCCCGTGTCGAAGTCCATGTTGAGCGTGACCAGGTCGATGGCGGCGAGGGCGACCTCAGCCATCGAGTAGACCGTGTACTCACCGGCGAGATTCGCCTTGCGCACGTCGAGGTCGTGCAGCGGCGCCGTGCAGGCGAGCGCGCGCAGCCGTCGCGAGAGCCCCTCATCGGCGGCGGGGCCCTGGGCGGGCCGCGGGCCCCCGCTGAGCTGGGGCGCAGCGTTGTCCGTGTAGGCAGGCGAAGTCACGCTGCACAGATTAGGTCCTCGCACCGACAACGGTCGAAACGGCGCAGAAGCGACCAACCGACCGGGAGCCGCCGGAGGCCCGCGGGCCACGGCTCGTCCGGTGCGGTGGAGCCCCGGGTCAGGGGGTCTCCGGCGCCGTGCGGGGCCCGTAGCCGCCGCCTCCCGGCGTGCGCAGGACGAGGACGTCCCCGGCGTCCAGGGCGGCGGTGTCACAGCCCTTCAGCGGGGTCACCGTCGTACCGTCGGCGCGCTCGATGTGCTGACTGCCCGTACCGCCGGGACCGCCGCCGGCCATTCCGTACGGGGGTACGCGGCGGTGGCTCGACAGGAGCGCCACGGTGACGGGTTCGAGGAAGCGGATACGCCGTTCCACCCCCTGTCCGCCGTGCCACCGGCCGGCCCCGCCGCTGTCCGTACGCACCTCGAAGCTCTCCAGCAGCACCGGGTAGCGCCACTCCAGGACCTCGGGGTCGGTGAGCCGGGAGTTGGTCATATGGGTCTGCACGGCGTCGGTGCCGTCGAAGCCGTCGCCCGCCCCCGATCCGCTGGCCACCGTCTCGTAGTACTGGACGCGGTCGTTGCCGAAGGTGAGGTTGTTCATCGTGCCGGAGCCCTCCGCCTGGATGCCGAGGGCCGCGTAGAGGGCGCCGGTGACGGCCTGGGAGGTCTCCACGTTGCCCGCGACGGTCGCCGCCGGGTGGACGGGTGCCAGCATCGATCCTTCGGGCACCCGTACGTCCAGGGGCTTGAGGCAGCCGCTGTTGAGCGGGATGTCCTCGGCCACCAGTGTCCTGAAGACGTAGAGGACGGCGGCCATGACCACGGACCTTGGCGCGTTGAAGTTCCCCGGCTGCTGCGGCGAGGTGCCGGCGAAGTCGAGTACGGCGCTGCGGGCCTCCCGGTCCACGGTCAGCGTCACCTCGACGACCGCGCCGTTGTCGGTCTCGTAGCGGTACGAGCCGTCGTCCAGACCGGCGACGATGCGGCGGACGGACTCCTCCGCGTTGTCCTGCACGTGACGCATGTACGCCTCGACGACGGCGGTACCGAACTGGTCGGCCATGCGCCGCAGTTCGGTGATGCCCTTCTCGTTGGCGGCGATCTGGGCCCGGAGATCGGCGAGGTTGGTGTCGGGGTCGCGCGAGGGGTGGGCGGCGGTCGTCAGGAGTGCGCGCGTCTCGGCCTCGCGGAGCCGTCCGTCCCGTACGAGGAGCCAGTTGTCGAACAGGACGCCTTCTTCGTGGATCGTGCGGCTGAAGGCGGGCATCGAGCCGGGGGTGATGCCGCCGATCTCGGCGTGGTGACCGCGTGATGCCACGAGAAAGCGCGGACCGTTCCCGCCTTCCCCGGCCTGCTCGTCGAACACGGGCGTCACCACCGTCACATCGGGGAGGTGAGTGCCGCCGTGGTACGGATCGTTGATCGCGTACACGTCTCCGGGGCGCATCGTGGTCCTGTTGCGCAGGAGCACCTCCTTGATGGACTCCCCCATCGAGCCGAGGTGGACCGGGATGTGCGGGGCGTTGGCGATGAGATTGCCGTCGCCGTCGAAGAGGGCGCAGGAGAAGTCCAGCCGCTCCTTGATGTTCACGGAATGGGCGGTGTTCTCCAGGCGTACGCCCATCTGCTCGGCGATCGACATGAAGAGGCTGTTGAAGACCTCCAGCATGACCGGGTCGACTCCGGTTCCGACGGCCGTCCGGTCGGGGCGCGGGCGGACCCGGGTCAGCACGAGATGTCCGGTGGGAGCGGCCGACGCCTGCCAGCCCGGGTCGACGACGGTGGTGGCGTCGCTCTCGGCGACGATCGCGGGGCCGGTGACGGTGTCCGTCGTACGGAGTTCCGCGCGGCGGTACAGCCGGGCGTCCTGCCACCGCCCTTCGGTGAACATCCGTACGGTGTCGTGCGGGCGCGGGCCCCGCGCGGGGTCCGCCCGGTCCGCCGGACGCGCCGTGCGGTGCGGTCCGGCCGCTCCCGTCGCCTCCACGGTGACCGCCTCGACGACCAGCGGTTTGTCCATCGTGAAGCCGTAGCGCGCCCGGTGCACGGCGAGGAACTCCTCGCTCATCGCGGACACCGTGCCGAGGTCTACGGGGAGGCTCGCGTCCGTCCCGCCGTAGCGCAGGAGCACGCGCGCCCGGGTGGTGACGGCGGAGTCCGGTACGCCGTCGGCGCGGAGGTCGGCCCGGGTGCGGCCGGCCAGTTCCTCGCAGAGCGTCTTCAGGCGGACGAGGGCCGCCTCGTCGAGTTCCGCCTCGACGGACTGCTCGCGTATCGCCGTGGCGTCGGCCAGACCGATGCCGTAGGCGGAGAGCACCCCGGCGAACGGGGGTACGAGGACGGTGTCGACGCCCAGTGCGTCGGCGACCGCGCACGCGTGCTGGCCACCCGCTCCGCCGAACGCGGACAGGGCATAGCGCGTGATGTCGTGCCCGCGCTGCACGGAGATCTTCTTGACGGCGTTGGCCATGTTCAGGACGGCGATCTCCAGGAAGCCCGCCGCGACCTGGGCCGCGGTCCGCCGGCTGCCGGTGGCCCGTGCCACGTCCGCGGCCAGGGCCTCGAAGCGTTCGTGCACGGCCACGGTGTCCAGGGGCTGGTCGCCGCCGGGGCCGAAGACCGCGGGGAAGTGCGCGGGCTGGACCCTTCCCAGCATCACGTTGGCGTCGGTGACGGTCAGGGGTCCGCCGCGGCGGTAGCAGGCGGGGCCGGGGTCGGCGCCCGCGGAGTCGGGTCCGACCCGGTAGCGCCGGCCGTCGAAGTGCAGGACGGAACCTCCGCCGGCGGCCACGGTATGGATGCTCATCATGGGGGCGCGCATCCGCACTCCGGCGACCTGGGTGCCGAGCTCCCGCTCGAACTCGCCCCCGTAGTGCGACACATCGGTGGAGGTGCCGCCCATGTCGAAGCCGATGACCCGGTCGTGTCCGGCCTGTGCGGACGTACGGGCCATGCCGACGACGCCTCCGGCGGGTCCGGAGAGCACCGCGTCCTTGCCGCGGAAATGGGCGGCCTCCCGCAGTCCACCGTTGGACTGCATGAACATCAGGCGGATGCCGCGGAGTTCACCGGCGACCTGGTCGACGTACCGGCGCAGGATCGGTGAGAGGTATGCGTCGACGACGGTGGTGTCGCCCCGCGGTACGAGCTTGATCAGCGGGCTGACCTCGTGGGAGCAGCTGACCTGCGTGAAACCCAGGCCGCGGGCCGCGTCGGCGACGGCGGATTCGTGGGCGGGGTGCCGGTAGCCGTGCATGAGCACGACCGCCGCGCTCGTGATTCCGTCGTTCCTCGCGGCCCGCAGCCGCTCGGTCACCTCGGGGAGGTCGAGGGCCTTCACGATCGTGCCCCGCGCGTCGACGCGCTCCGGAACCTCGATCACCCTCTCGTACACGGCCTCGGGAAGGACGATGTGGCGGTCGAAGAGGCGGGGACGGTTCTGGTACGCGATCCTCAGCGCGTCCCGGAAGCCTTCCGTGACGACGAGCACGGTCGGCTCACCGGTCCGCTCCAGGAGTGCGTTGGTCGCGACGGTGGTGCCCATCTTGACCACGGAGATCCGGTCCGCGGGGACGGGGTCGCCGGGCTGGAGGCCGAGCAGGCGCCTGATCCCGGCGACGGCCGCGTCCTGGTAACGGTCCGGGTCGTGGGAGAGGAGCTTGTGGCTGATCAGATGGCCCTCGGGGTCCCGGCCCACCACGTCGGTGAAGGTGCCGCCACGGTCGATCCAGAACTCCCAGCGTCCAGTCATCCCTCCATTCTGGCCCGGGACACGGGCGAGGGGGAAGGTGGCGAAGCCGGGGTGGGCGGGCCCGGGGTGCCGCGGTCGCGGGCGGGCGGTCCCAGTGCGGCCAGGGCGTGCAGCAGGTCCCGCTCGGCCTCGCGGTCGAGCGTTCCGCCGGTGCCGCGTGCCGCGTGGCGGATCTCCGCCGCCGCCAGGCACAGCAGTTGGGGCAGCAGGTCGGTGGAGCGGCGGGCCACCCAGCCGGTGCCCGCGGTGGCCAGCCAGAGCGCGGCGTCGGCGCGGGTGGGCGGTGGCTGCCCGGGTTCGGTGCCGGGCGGGGCGCCGGGGGTTAGGGTCTTTCGTTTGGATCAGGCCGGATCAGGGAGCGGGGTCTGGTGCGGGCAGCTGCAAGGCGGAGGAGGGAGTCGACGCGGAGCGTCGGCGACCGACGACAACGCCGCAGATGCCCGCACCAGGGCACGCGAGCCCGGCCTGATCCAAACGAGAGGGCCTAGTCCGCGCTCGTGGAGCAGACGGTGGAATCCGGCGGCGACCTTGCGGTGTCCGCGCTCGGCGGGGTGGAGGCGGTCCACGCTCCACAGGGAACGGTCCCGGACCCAGGTCCGGTCCGAGGCGTGCAGATGGACGGCGTCGTAGCGCGCGGAGAGCGCGTGCACGACGGCGTTGACGGCGTGCTGCCGCCTGGCCAGGGGGCGGGCGAGCGGCGCGGGAAGCCCGAGTACGGACCCGGGGTCGGGCAGGCAGGCCGTCAGGATCACGGCTCCGCCCGCGGCGAGGAGCCCGCAGACCTCGTCGAGCCTCCGCGCCAGGCCCGTGAGGTCGACGGAGCGGCGCAGGGTGTCGTTGACGCCGACGACGACGGAGGCCACGTCGGGGCGGAAGGCCGCTGCCGCCGCGGCCTGGCGGTCACGGACATCGCCGGACAGGGCGCCGCTGACGGCGAGGTTGCGGAACTCCACGCCCCGCACCCCGTCGTCCAGTCCCTCGGCGAGCAGGGCGGCCCAGCCCCGCCGCCCGCCCGGCACGGGGTCCCCGACACCCTCGGTGAACGAGTCCCCGAGCGCCACGAACCGTACGGCGGGGCGTCTGCCCCGTACCGCCGTAGGACCGCTTCCGGCCACCGCCGCCCCGGACGGCCTGCGGACATCCGGCGGCCGGTCCGCACCGGCGGCTCCGCCGGCTTCCCCGACCCCGACTCCGACTCCCCTTCCGGTTCCGGCCCGCCCCCTCATGCCCGCGCCCCTGCGGTCCCGTGGAACTCCGGCACCTCGTGGGCTGCGAGGAAGGCGGCCACCGAGCGGTCCCAGCCGAAGAGTTCGGCCCGGGAGCGGGCCGCCGCGCGGCGCTCCCGTTCCGGGCCGGCCAGCAGGGCGCGTACCGCCGCGGCGAATGCCTCGCCCGTGTCGGCGGCGGCCGGTCCGGCGGCGCCGACCACCTCCGGCAGGGCGGAGGAGGCGCTCACCACCACCGGGGTGCCGCAGGCGAGCGCCTCCAGCGCCGACAGGCCGAACGTCTCGGCGGGGCCGGGGGCCAGGCAGATGTCGGCGGCGGCCTGGAGGTCCGCCACCCGCTCCCGGCCGGACACGTGTCCCAGGAACTCGACCGGCAGGCCCGCCGTCCGGGCCCGGTGGGCCAGCCCCGACCGCAGCGGCCCGTCTCCCGCGACGAGCAGCGCGGCGCGCACGCCGAGGCCCCGCAGCACCGCCAGCGCGTCCAGGGCCCGTCCCGGCCGCTTCTCCACCGAGAGGCGGGAGCAGAGCAGCAGCAGGACGTCCTCGCCGCGCAGGTGCCGGGCGCGCAGCGCCGTGCTGCGCCGCTCCGGGCGGCAGCGACGCAGGTCCACGCCGAGCGGGGCGCGCACCACGTTGCGTGCCCCGATCCGGCCGAACTCGCGCTCCGCCCACTGGGTGGTGCAGACGATCCGCGTGTAGGCGCGGGCGCTGCGCGCGTTGAGGCGGTCGGCCGTGCGCGCCGCCGCCGCGGCGGGGACTCCCCAGGCGCGCAGAACCCCGTCCGCCGTCTCGTGGGAGACCATCACGGCGGGTGTCCTGGCTCGCCGCGCCCACTCGCCCGTCCACCGCAGTGTCGTCCGGTCGGACACCTCCAGCCGGTCCGGGCGCAGGGTTTCCAGCAGGCCGGTGAGGCGGCGGCGGTCCGCCAGCACGCGGTAGCCGCCGGTGCCCGGCAGTACCGGTCCGGGCAGCGTGATCACCCTGCCCTGCGGTGTCCGCTCGTCGCGGGCGGAGGAACCCGGCACGATCAGCACAGGCTCGTGTCCGGCGGCGAGGTAGCCGCGGCCCAGCTCCTCCAGGGCCGTACGCAGACCGCCGGACGCGGGCGTGACGAAGTTGGCCAGCCGTACAATCCGCAGGCCCCCGGGGCCGCGCGCGCCGGCGGTGTTCACGCGGCCACCGCCGTCCGGTCGCGCAGCACCTCGTCGTAGTGGTCCAGGAGCCGGTCGCCGACGGCGGCCCAGGTGCGGGCCTCGACCGTGGTCCGCGCCGCCCGTCCGAACGCCGCCGCGCGTGCGGGGTCCGCGAGGAGCGAACCGACCGCGGCGGCGACCGCTCCGGCGTCGTGCGGGGGAACCAGCAGCCCGGTGCGCCCGTGGTCGACGAGATCGAGCGGTCCTCCCGCCGCCGGTGCGACCACGGGCACCCCGGAGGCCATGGCCTCCTGCACCGTCTGGCAGAAGGTCTCGTACGGGCCGGTGTGCGCGAAGACGTCCAGCGAGGCGAAGAGCCGGGCCAGGTCCTCACCGGTCCGGCGGCCGAGGAAGGCGGCGCCCGGCAGGGCCGTACGCAGCGATGCCCCGCTCGGTCCGTCGCCGACGACCACGACCCGGACGCCGGGCAGGGCGCAGACCCCGGCGAGGAGTTCGACGTGCTTCTCCGGGGCGAGCCGTCCGACGTACCCGACGAGCTTCTCCCCCGCCGGGGCGAGACCGCGGCGCAGCGCCTCGTCCCGGAGGTCCGGGCGGAACCGTACGGTGTCGACGCCTCGCGGCCACAGGTGCACACGCGGTACACCGTGACCGGTGAGGTCGCGCAGGGCGGCGGTGGAGGGGGCGAGGGTGCGGTCGGCGGCGCTGTGGACCGCGCGCATCCGGCGCCAGGCGGCGTTCTCGCCGGTGCCCAGATACGTACGGGCGTAGCCGGCCAGGTCGGTCTGGTAGACGGCCACGGTCGGCAGTCCGAGCCGTGTGGCGACCGCCATGCCGCGCACCCCGAGCACGAACGGCCCGGCCAGGTGGACCAGTTCGGCTCGGTGCGCGGTGAGGGCCGCCGCGAGCCGGCGGCTGGGCAGGGCCACCCGGACCTGCGGATAGCCGGGCAGCGGCAGGGAGGGGACGCGCACCACGGGGTACGGCTCGCCGTCCTCGTGGCTGCCGGTGCCCGCCGAGCTTCTGACGGTGGCCGTCGCCCCGGGCGTGGCCGGGGCTATGACGAGCGGCCGGTGACCGCGGGCGGCGAGATGCCGTGCGGTCTGGAGGGTGCAGTGGGCCACGCCGTTGACATCGGGCGGGAAGGATTCGGTGACGATGACGACACGCATACCCGTGTTGTCGCCGCGCCGGACGTGGCTGGGCCGACTTGGATCTTTCCGCCCGGGGAACGTCCCATGAGCGTTTGCGCCGCGTGGCCCGCCGGCGCCCCCGTCCCCGCGCCCTCGTCAGACGGCGGGGGCGTCGGGTCCGATCCTGCTGCGCACCGCCGTCTGCACCTCGGCCTCCTCGGCCGGGTCCGCGGCCAGCCGCCGCAGACGTTCGGCGACCCTGATGTCACCGGTCTCCGCGTGCAGGGCGGCGACCTCCCGGGTCGTCTCCTCGCAGTCCCACAGGCATTCGACGGCGAATCCGGTGGGGAAGGACGGGTCGGTGGCGGCCAGCGCACGGGCTGCCCGTCCACGCAGGTGGGAGGAGGACGTCTCGCGGTAGACGTGGCGGAGTACGGGAGCGGCGCAGGCGATGCCGAGCCGGCCGGTGCCGTCCACGAGGGTCCACAGCCGCTGGGCGTCGGGCCCCTCGCCGCGTACGGCCTCGCGCAGGGCGCCGAGGACCAGCGGGGCGTCCTGTGCCCCGCCGCGGCAGGCGAGCACACCGGCGGCCGATGCTCCGAGCGCGTCGGGCCGGTGGGCCCACCGGCGGGCACGGTCCACCGCCGCGTCTCCGCACATCCGCTCGAAGGCGCTGACAGCGGCTTCGGAGACGGTCCGCGAGGGGCCGGAGGCGGCGGCTTCGATGAGGTCGAGGACGGCGGGGTCCCGGGCCTCGACGAGGTAGTGGAGCGAGGCGCAGCGGGCGCCTTCGGGGCCGCTGCGGGCAGCCTCGATGATCATGGGCCGGTCGTCGGGGCCGGCGACGGCGGACAGGCAGCGGGCTGCCGGTACGTGGAGGACGCTGCCCCGCTCCAGTCCCTGCTGGGCCCAGTCGAACACGGCCTGGACGCTCCAGCCGGGGCGGGGGCCGCCGGGTCGCATCTGGCGCTGCCAGCGGTCGAAGGAGCCCTGTTCGGTGGCTGCCCTGACCCGGGCGCCGACCTCGTCCCGCGGGTCGTCGGCCCAGAGCCGCCAGGGGCGGGGCTCGAAGGCGTCGCGGACGACCGCGGCCAGGTCGGCGGTTCCCTCGGGAGTGTCGGGGAAGCGGGCAAGCACGGGCACGGCGAGGGAGCGCAGTCCGGCGTCGTCGTCCCGCAGGGCGAGCTCGTCGAGCGCCCAGGCCCAGTTCGAGCCGGTCGCCGCGTAGCGCCGCAGCAGGGCGAGGGCGTCCTCACGACCGTACGAGGCGAGGTGTCCGAGGACGGCGAGGGCCAGACCCGTGCGTGAGTCGTCGGTGTCGAGGTGGTCCTCGGGGTCGGACAGGTGCCGGTCGATCTCTTCGATGCCGCCGTCGAGATCGAGGTACAGGCGCGCGTAGTAGAGGGAGCGGTTCTCGACCTGCCAGTCGTGACGCGGATCGCTCAGGACGCAGTGGTTGAGAGCCGCCAGGGCCTCGGGGCGTGGCGCGGCGAGCGCGTGGAGCGTGCCGTCGCCGCGGCCCCTCTGCAGCAGGCCGAGCAGGGTGCCGCTCGGCGCTATGAACGGATCAAACATGGGAAAAGCCTCACATCAAGCTGTCGACGCAACCGGGACTGTGCAGTTCCAAGTGCCGGGAGGGCACTAGGCCGCGCAGCAACATGATCGGCCGACCGCCGTCTTCTGCCTGGTGTAGACCATCTTCCTCTGCCTCTCGTCGGTGGTCCTGAGCGGACCCGCGACGTCATGATGACCCAGCCATTTCGCCACCGCGACCACATTTACGACGGACCGGTCGGCGCGTGCGCCACAGAGCGGCCCGGCAGGCATCCGCGCGATCACGTCAGCGGGCCCCGAAGAGTTCCAGCAGGTCGGCCTTGCCGAACATGCGCGCGGTGTCGAGCGCGGACGGCGTACCGGAGGCCGGATCGGCCCCTGCGGCGAGCAGCGCCTCGATCACGGCGTCCTCGCCCTTGAAGACGGCGCCGGCGAGCGGGGTCTGCCCCCGGTCATTGGCCCGGTCCGGGTCGGCGCCACGGCCGACGAGGGCGGTGACCGCCTCGGCGTGACCGTGATAGGCGGCGAGCATCAGCAGGGAGTCGCCCCGGTCGTTGGTGAGGTTCGCGGGCACACCCGCGTCGACGTACGCGGCGAGCGCGTCGGTCTCACCGCGGCGGGCCAGGTCGAAGACCTTGGTCGCCAGCTCGACCACCTCGGGATCGGGGGTTTCGCTCATCGGACGGACCGCCTTCCATAACCGTTGTCGTTGCCGCTGACCTGGTGGGGAGTACGGCAGGGGGCCGTACGAGTGAATCGACAGGGTACTGCTCCCGCGCCGACATGACCCGACCGGTATGAGGCAAAAGATCACCAGGTGAGACCCGTTTCGGTCACGGAGCGTCGATGCGTTCCGCCCGGAGACCCTTCCCTTGTCCGCCAGTCAAGTGAAAATGTCAGCTTTTCACTCAATTGCACCTTTTATCGTATAGATACTTCCCGTAATCCTGGAAGGACTCATGGTGACTGTCCCCCCAACCAGGAGAACGACTCATGATCCTTTCCATCTCGGGCGTCGTACTGCTCGGCATCATCGTCTTTCTGTTCTTCAAGAAGGACGGCCTCAAGGCATCGCACGCCATGATCTGCGCCCTGTTCGGCTTCTATCTGGCCGGCACCGCCATCGCACCGAGCATCACGGCAGGTGGGGCGAGCCTCGCCGGCCTGCTCGGCGGGATCAAGTTCTGACGCTCAGCGACCGTTCCCACCCCTTCAGGAGACCGACGTGGCCCGGCGACCACTCCCCCGCATTCTGAGCAGCGGCAGCGCATCGATCACTCGCAGTCGAGAGTTCGCGCGCACGGCCGCCGACAACGCCACCGACGTCCTCCATCCGCTGATCACGATCGTTCGTGGTCTGCGGCTGCTGGCCGCAGCAGGTCGGCAGAAGTGGGCCGCGACGGCCAAGGACCGGCGTGGTCCCACGCTGTTCCTCGCCGCGGCCTGCGTACTCGTGGTGGCGCTCATCCCGTACGGGCCTCTACTGGCCGTGATCACGGTGATGAGCGCTGCCGCATGGAAGGGGCGGGACCGTACGCCCGTGAAGACCGGCCCCGACGAGGCGGAGACCGGGCGGCTCCAGGCCCTCTACGAGGCGCTCGTCCCGTACTTCTCGACAGCCGACGACCCCAGTCCGCTGTTCTCCCACGGCGGCGACTGGGAGAAGGGCTTCGGCAGCCACACCTTCGACGCCGACGGGCGTCTCACCCGCCTCCAGGTGAACTACCCCGCGTACTTCACCGACAGCGAGCCGGCCTCCCGCGCCCGGATCGAGCAACTGCTCCGGGCCAAGTCCGGCCGTGGCCGCGAATACCACTTCGCCTGGGACGAGGAGAGCAACCACCTCGTCATGACCGTGCTCGACGCGCTGCCCGTCACGATCGCCGCCCAGCGCTTCGTGACCGCACCCGGCGAGACCGTGCTCGGATTCACCGACGCCGACGCCGTCCAGCGCACCGTGCCCGTGCAGGACGGCGACGCCACGCGTGACGCGCCGCCGGTGATCTGGCGGACCGGGGCCCGCTCGACGGAACCCCATCTGCTCGTCTTCGGACAGCCCGGCAGCGGCACCACCAGCCTGATGCGCTCCATCGCGCTCCAGGCTCTCCAGCACGGCGACATCATCGTCGTCGAAGGCAGCGGAACCGGAGAGTACGGCTGCCTGACCGGGCGCAGCGGAGTGCTGGCCGTGGAGTGCGGACTCGCCGGGGCGCTGGCGACCCTCGAATGGGCGGCCCACGAGACCGAGCGGCGGCTGATCGCCGCCAACCGGGCGCGCCAGGCCGGGCACCCCGCCCCCGACGACACCAAGCGTCCGCTCTGGATCCTGCTGGACCGGCCGAGCGTCCTGGGCCACCTGGCCGCCGCCGACGGCAGGCCCGACCCCCAGGAACTCCTTCAGGTGCCGCTCCGGCACGGCAGGGCGGCCGGGGTCACCGTGGTCATGGCGGACCAGTTCGACAGCATCGAGACCCTGACCGAGACCGTACGGACCCACACGCGCGCCAGGGCCGTCCTCGGCCCGGCCTCGCGCGAGCAGATCGAGGCGGTGCTCGGCGCGGAGCCGCACACCACCCCGACCCCGGACGTACCGCCGGGCCGGGGGTACGCGCGCCTGGGCACGGGTCCCGTCCTGCGGCTCCAGGTACCGGCCACCCCGGACCCGTACGACGACGCCACCAGCGAGGCCCATCGGCAGGCCGTGCTGGACCTGCTGCCCGACCGGCAGTCCGCCGCTTCCGCGGAGGCCGTGACGGCTTCCGTAGCCGTGGCCGTCGAGGCGGCCGTCGCGGAGCCCGTCCCCAGGGACCCGCTGATCGGCGCTCCGGCGATCGCCGAGGGGTGAGGACCGCCGGCAGACGATGACGAACGGCGGTGGGCGGGTGGCGGACACGGAGTCCGCCACCCGCCCACCGCCGTTCCCGCGCAGGACGTTCCCGACCGCGCCGTTCCCGCGCAGGCCGCTCCCGGCCGTCGGACAGGCTCCCGGCCGTCAGGCCACGAACGTCCTCGGAGCCTCGGCCCCCGAGCTCGCACCCGAGCGGACGAGCTCGGCCGCCGCGGCGAGCCGCAGCGCCGCCTCGTCCGCCACCCGGCCGCCCACCGTGAACGGCAGCCGCACATAGCCCTCGAACGCCCCGTCGACCCCGAACCGGGGACCGGACGGAACACGGACACCGACCCGCTCGCCCGCCACGGCCAGCCGCGAACCCGAGAGCCCACCCGTACGCACCCAGAGGGTGAGTCCGCCACGGGGTACCTCGAACTCCCAATCCGGCAGCTCCCGGCGCAGCGCCCCCACCAGGTCGTCCCTGTTCTCCCGGGCCTGCGCGCGCCGGATCTCCACCGCCTGCTCCCAGCCGCCCGTGCGCATCAGCCAGTTGACGGCGAGCTGCTCCAGCACCGGCGTCCCCATGTCCGCGTAGGCGCGGGCCGCGACGAGGCTGCGGATCACGTCCGGCGCCGCGCGGACCCAGCCGATCCGCATCCCGGCCCAGAACGCCTTGCTCGCGGAGCCCACGGTCAGGACGGTGCTGCCCGCCGGGTCGAAGGCGCAGACCCTGCGCGGCATGTCGACGTCCGCGTCCAGGAAGAGCTCGTTCATGGTCTCGTCGACGACGAGGACCGTGCCCGCGGCGCGTGCCGCGTCGACGAGATCGCGCCGCTGCTGCTCGTCGGCGAGTGCCCCGGTCGGGTTGTGGAAGTCGGCGACCACGTAGGCGAGGCGGGGCGCGGAGTCGCGCAGGACCTGACGCCAGCGGTTCATGTCCCAGCCGCCGAGCCCCTCCTCCATCGCGACCGGCACCAGCCGGGCACCGGCCTCCCGCATCAGCTGGAGGATGTTGGCGTACGAGGGCGACTCGACCGCGATCCGCTCGCCGCGTCCGGCGAACAGATGACAGATCGCGTCGATGGCACCCATCGCCCCGGTGGTGACCATGATCTGTTCGGGCATCGTCGCGACACCGCGCTCGGTGTACCGGGCGGCGATCATCTGCCGCAGGGCCGGCAGCCCCGCCGGGTAGTCGCCGTGGGTGTGCGCGTAGGGAGGCAGCTCCTCCAGGGCGCCCTGTACGGCGCGGGTCAGCCAGGGCTCGGGCGCGGGCAGCGAGGCGCAGCCGAGGTCGATCATCGAGCCGAGCGACTCCGGGGGCAGCGGTTCCAGTCCCCGGGCAGGCAGCGGGTTGCCCGCGGGCACCGCGGTCCAGCTGCCGGCGCCCCGGCGGGACTCCAGGAATCCTTCGGCCCGCAGCGCCTCGTAGGCGGCGGCGACGGTCGTACGGCTGACGGAGAGGGCGAGCGCCAGTTCCCGTTCGGCGGGCAGCCGCGCGGCCACCGGGACCCGGCCTTCGAGGACGAGCAGCCGGACCCCGTCGGCGAGGGCACGATAGGCGGGCTGCTTGCGGCTGCCGGGCCCGGCAGGCCGGGAGTGCTGGGCCTGAAGCTGCCGGGCAAGCTGTGCCGCACCCACCGTTGAAGTCCACTGCGCCATGGAAATCAGTCCACCTTCCTCGGATTGGCCATAGTTGGCAGCCAATCCCCCGCCACAGAGTGACACGGAGCAGTCCACTACCACCACATCAGGGGTACCACGTGTACGACTCCACCGGCCTGCGCCGGACCCACATGACCCGGCGGCTGATCCAGCTGTATGCGGGCCTGACCCTGTACGGGGCGAGTTCGGCGCTCCTCGTCCGTGCCGAACTCGGCCTCGAACCGTGGGGCGTCCTGCACCAGGGCCTCACCGAACTGACCGGCATCTCCATCGGTGTCGTCTCGATCGCCGTCGGCGCGATCGTGCTGCTGCTGTGGATTCCGCTCAGGCAGCGTCCCGGGCTGGGCACCGTCTCCAACGTCTTCGTCGTCGGCCTCGCCATGGACGGCACGCTCGCCCTCGTACCGGAGATCCACGGACTGGGCATGCAGATCCCGGCGATGGTTCTCGGCATCCTGCTCAACGGCGTGGCGACGGGGCTGTACATCACGGCCCGCTTCGGTCCCGGCCCCCGCGACGGACTGATGACCGGCCTCCACCGGGCCACCGGGCGCTCCGTCCGGCTGGTCCGCACGGCGATCGAGGTGGCCGTCGTGGCGACCGGATTCCTGCTCGGCGGGTCCCTGGGCGCCGGCACGGTCCTGTACGCGCTGGCGATCGGCCCGCTCGCCCAGTTCTTCCTGCGCGTGTTCGCCGTCCCCGGGCCCGACGACGTCACCGCCGGGGCCACCGCGCCGTCACCCGAGCAGGCGATACTGCCGCAGTGACTCATGGACGCCACCCCTACCTGGACCATCCCTCCCCGATTCCGTTCGCGCACCGCGGCGGAGCGGCGGACGGACTGGAGAACACCGCGGAGGCCTTCCGCCGGGCCGAGGACGCGGGCTACCGCTACTTCGAGACCGATGTGCACACCACCTCGGACGGCAGGCTCGTGGCTTTCCACGACACCACGCTCGACCGGGTGACGGACGCCCGGGGACGGATCTCGGACCTGCCGTGGAGCGAGGTGAGCCGCGCACGCGTGGCGGGCCGCGAACCCCTGCCGCTCTTCGAGGACCTGCTGGAGGAATTCCCGCACGCCCGGTGGAACGTCGACATCAAGGCGGAGCCCGCCCTCCTCCCCCTCGTCGACCTCGTCCGCCGGACCGGCGCCTGGGACCGGGTATGCGTCGGCTCCTTCTCGGAGGCCCGGGTGGCACGGGCGCACCGTCTGGCGGGTCCGCGCCTGGCGACCTCGTACGGTGTCCGGGGCGTCCTCGGCCTGCGGCTGCGCTCGTACGGGATCCCGGCGGCGCTCCGGGCGGGCGCCGTGTGCGCGCAGGTCCCGGAGAGTCAGAACGGCATCCGGGTGGTGGACCGCAGGTTCGTCCGGACGGCGCACGCGCGCGGGCTCCAGGTGCACGTCTGGACCGTGAACGAACCGGAACGGATGGCGGCGCTCCTCGACCTCGGAGTGGATGGCATCATGACCGATCACATCGAGACGCTGCGCACGGTGCTGAGCGAGCGGGGGGCCTGGGCCTGACGCCCGCTCGTCCGCGTCGCACGGGGACGAGCGAGGGGGCGCGGTGTGAGCACCGGTACCGCAGGAACGGCCGATCCGGCGGAGCGGCCCACCGGGGCCGCCGACCGCCGCCGCGAGCAGCGCGGCTGGTACTTCTACGACTTCGCCTGCTCCGTCTACTCGACGAGCGTCCTCACCGTGTTCCTCGGCCCCTATCTGACGTCGGTCGCCAAGGCCGCCGCCGACGCCGAGGGCTTCGTGCACCCCCTGGGCATACCCGTGCGGGCCGGCTCGCTGTTCGCGTACGCCGTCTCGGTCTCCATGGTCGTGGCCGTCCTGGTGATGCCGATGGCGGGCGCGGCCGCGGACCGTACGGGGCGCAAGAAGCCCCTGCTGGCGGCGGCGGCTTACACGGGTGCGGCGGCCACGACCGGGATGTTCTTCCTGGACGGACACCGCTATCTGCTCGGCGCGTTCCTCCTGATCGTGGCCAACGCCTCGATCTCCGTGTCGATGGTGCTGTACAACTCCTACCTCCCGCAGATCGCGGAGCCGGACGAACGGGACGCGGTCTCCTCCCGGGGCTGGGCCTTCGGGTACACCTCCGGCGCGCTCGTCCTCGTACTGAATCTGGTCCTCTACACCGGCCACGACTCCTTCGGGCTCTCCGAGTCGGAGGCCGTACGGATCTGTCTCGCCTCCGCGGGCGTCTGGTGGGGCGCCTTCACCGTCGTACCGCTGCGGCGGCTGCGCGACCGGAGCGTGCGGCCCGGTGGTGCGGGCGCGGTCGGATCAGGCTGGAAGCAGCTCCTGGCGACCCTCCGCGACATGCGACGGCATCCGCTGACCCTGTCGTTCCTGCTCGCCTACCTCGTCTACAACGACGGGATCCAGACGGTGATCTCGCAGGCTTCGCTGTACGGCTCCGAGGAGCTCGGCCTCGACCAGACGACGCTGATCACGGCGGTACTGCTGGTTCAGGTCCTCGCGGTGGCGGGCGCCCTGGGGATGGGCCGGCTCGCCCGGGTGTACGGCGCGAAGCGCACGATCCTCGCCTCGCTGGTCGTCTGGACGCTGATCCTTCTCGCCGCGTACGTGCTTCCGGCGGGTGAACCGCTCTTCTTCTACTCCCTGGCGGCGGCGATCGGGCTGGTGCTGGGCGGCAGCCAGGCCCTGTCGCGCTCGCTGTTCTCCCATCTGGTGCCCCGCGGCAAGGAGGCGGAGTACTTCTCCGCGTACGAGATGAGCGACCGCGGACTGAGCTGGCTGGGGCCCTTGGTGTTCGGCCTCGCCTACCAGCTGACCGGCAGTTATCGGGATGCGCTGATCTCGTTGGTGGTCTTCTTCGCGCTCGGTACCGTACTGCTGGCACGGGTGCCGGTGCGGGCCGCCGCGGCGGCGGCGGGCAACCCCGTTCCGGCACGGATTTAGACGTTGAAGTGAAAGGCCGGTAGTGTACGCCTTTGGCCTGCCCGGAGGACCGTTACTGCGAGCGGAAGAAGCCAAACCGTTGGGTGACAACTTCTGCCAGATGTGACAAACCGGGCATTGGTGGGTACCTAAAACCCTGGAAACCCAGAACAAGCAGCGGCACGACGGGCGACGCAGACCGGCAACGGGAATCTTTACCGCCGACCGGACGTTGACCGGATGACGACGACAGCGACACCTGTCCTGTGGGCGACAAGCCCGGGAGGCACGATTCATGAGTGAGCGAGCTCTCCGCGGCACGCGACTCGTGGTTACCAGCTACGAGACGGACCGCGGCATCGATCTGGCCCCGCGCCAGGCGGTGGAGTACGCATGCCAGAACGGACATCGATTTGAGATGCCGTTCTCGGTAGAGGCGGAAATTCCGCCGGAGTGGGAGTGCAAGGCGTGCGGCGCCATGGCACTCCTGGTGGACGGGGATGGCCCCGAGGAGAAGAAGGGCAAGCCTGCGCGTACGCACTGGGACATGCTCATGGAGCGGCGCACCCGCGAGGAGCTTGAGGAGGTGCTGGCCGAGAGGCTGGCGGTTCTGCGCTCCGGAGCCATGAACATTGCCGTGCACCCGCGGGACAGCAGGAAGTCTGCCTGACCGCGTACAGCCGCACAGATACAAGAGCCGCGGGCCGGGACACAGAACATGTGTCCCGGCCCGCGGCTTTTTGTGCCCCGCTCCCGGAGCCACATGGCCGATGCCCGCGGGCACGAACCCGCGGGCATCGGTCACAGGTGGAATCAGGGAGTCACGCGGAACGTCAGGGAGTCAGGGGCGGCCGGGGGCCCTCGTCGGGGCGGGGACCCGCCTGGGTGCCGTCCTCGCGGATGACCTCTCCCTGGACGACCTTTCCGTCCGGGCGGTGCATCCGGGCCTGCTGGAAGGCGTCCGAGAGGCTGCCGGGTGAAGCGGCCCTCATCCGGCGCTCCAGGGACCGTTCCGTGAATCGCCCGAGCGCGGTGCGGACCGGCGGCACCAGCAGGAGCAGGCCGGCGACGTCCGAGACCAGGCCGGGGATCATCAGCAGCACGCCGCCGAGCATCAGGAAGCCGTTGCCCTTGCGGCCGGCGGCGGGAGGGGGCGGGACGGCGGAGGCACCGCCCGGTCCGCCCGGCATCTGCTGGAACGTCTCGGAGAGGTTGCGGAAGGCCCGTCGTCCGGCCCGCTTCATCACCGCGGCCCCGAGCACGGCACCGGCCACCAGGAGCAGCAGCACGACGAAGCCGCTGGTAGCCTCCGCGACCACGGTCAGCAGCCAGATCTCCAGCACCACCCAGGCGGCGAGGCCCAGGGGCAGCAGCGTGCGGGCGCGTGAGCGCCGTGGACGTTTCGGGGGCGGTGTGCCGGTCGTCATGAACCCAGTGTGCCCGTACGGGCGTGCAAACGGCGTAAGAGGGTGATCATGGCGCCGGGACGGCGCGGGGTCAGCCGGACTTGCGGCCCAGGACCTTGTTCGCCCGGCTGGTGATGCCCCAGCCGGTGACCCGCCACAGCGCCTCGACGAGGATGTCGCGGCTCATCTTGGAGTCGCCGATCTCGCGCTCCATGAAGGTGATGGGGACCTCGACGACGTGATAGCCCGCCTCGACGGAGCGTCTGGCCAGGTCGACCTGGAAGCAGTAGCCCTGCGAGGCGACCTCGTCGAGTCCCAGACCGGCCAGGGTCTCCGTACGGAAGGCGCGGTAGCCGCCGGTGACGTCCCGGACCGACAGTCCGAGCAGCATCCGGGAGTACAGGCTTCCGCCGCGGGAGATCACCTCGCGGTGCTTGGGCCAGTTGACGACCCGGCCGCCGGGCACCCAGCGCGAGCCGAGGACCAGGTCGGCGCCCTTCAGCGCGGTGAGCAGCCGGGGCAGCTCCTCGGGCTGGTGCGAGCCGTCGGCGTCCATCTCGACGAGGACTCCGTAGCCGTGCTCGGTGCCCCAGCGGAAGCCCGCCAGATAGGCGGCGCCGAGGCCCTCCTTGCCCTTGCGGTGCAGGACGTGGACGTGGTCGTCCCCCGCCGCGAGCTCGTCGGCGACCTTGCCGGTGCCGTCGGGACTGTTGTCGTCGGCGACCAGGATGTCGGCATCCGGAACGGCGGCGCGCACCCGGCCAACGATCAGCTCGATGTTCTCGGCCTCGTTGTAGGTCGGAATGATCACCAGGACTCTGCCGAGCGGGCCGTACTGCCGCTGACCGCCGTCGTTCACAACTGCCCCTTAAAGTCCGTACGCAGGTGTCCACCATATCCAGCGCCCCGGCACGGGTCGCCGACGCGGTCGCGGCGGTCGCGACCGTGGACGGACAGAAGCACGGAACTACGGACAGAACTGCGGATCGGGGCCCGGCGTCCTTCGGGCCGACCTGGGACCCGCTGGCTGCGGGTCGACCGAAAGCCGTTGTCTACTGAACGTCCGGGCCCCACCCGGGTCGCACCCTCCGTCCGGCTGAAACCTTCCCTCGCCCCCGAGGCGCGGGCGCTGAACCTGGCTGTCAGGGGTGGTGCGCCGGTGCGGCACACCGCCCCATGACCCAGCGGCGTTCGACGACTGCGTGGACGTTTAACCGGTCGGACGTCCTGTGGTGGACTCGGCCGAACCTACCGGCCGGTGGGCGCGTTCTGTCAATAGTCGTTTGACCTGCGACTTTCAACCAAAATGCCTGGTCAGTGACGAAGATCCGCAGGTCGCGGCAGAGTGGGCGCGCCATCGGCCGGCGGTACGAAATGTCCGTACGTCACTCGTTCGGCCGTACGTAGACACTTTGTCCGAAGACAACGGTCCGCAGACAGACCGGAAGTTCGGCACCAGGAGTGAGATCGGGCAGGCCGGGGGTACCGGACCGGGGGTCGGTCGACCAGCGGGCGACCCGGTCGTCGGGCGCCTGGACGACCAGTTCGGCCGTACGCCAGATCGCGTAGTCGGCCGGGGCGCCCGGCACGAGAGTGCCTGCGTCGTCGCGGCCGACGGCCCGCCAGCCCCCGCGGGTGTGGGCGGTGAATCCGGCGCGTACGGAGATCCGGTGCTCGGGCGTCCGGTGGAACGCGGCGGCCCGCACGGTGCCCCACGGGTCGAGAGGGGTGACCGGGCTGTCCGAGCCGAAGGCCAGCGGCACGCCGACGCGCAGCAGCGCCGCGTACGGGTTCAGGGTCCTGGCCCGCTCGGTGCCCAGCCGCTGGGCGTACATGCCGTCCTCGCCGCCCCAGGCGGCGTCGAAGGCGGGCTGGACGGACGCGGTCAGGCCCAGCTCGGCGAAGGCGGCGATGGTCTCGGGGGTGAGCATCTCGGCGTGCTCGACGCGGTGCCGGGCGGCGCGGACGCGGGCGAGCCCCACGGTCTCGGACGCGGCCCGGACGCCCGCCACGACGGCGGCGACGGCGGCGTCGCCGATGGCGTGGAATCCGGCCTGGAGTCCGGCCTCGGTGCAGGCCGCGACGTGGGCGGCGATCGCGGCCGCGTCCAGGTGGGCGGTACCGGTGTGCGGAGCGTCCGCGTACGGCTCGTGGAGACAGGCCGTGTGCGAGCCGAGCGAGCCGTCGACGAAGAGGTCGCCGGCCGCCCCGATCGCGCCGAGCTCCCGGATGCGGCGGGCACCCTTCTCGTCGCTGATCCGCTCGGCCCAGTAACCGTGCACCCTCGGTCCCGGCTGCTCGGCGGCGAGCTTGAGCAGCCCGGTGAAGTCGTCCTCGTCGGAGATGTCGGGGCCCGCGCACTCGTGGACCGTTCCGATGCCGAGCGAGGCGGCGTGCCGCAGGGCCGCACGCTGCGCCTCCGTCCGCTGACGGGCCGAAAGGGCGCCGTGCGCGGCGGAACGCACGGCGTGGTGCGCGGGGCCGGTGAGAGGGGCGTCGGGGTGGTAGCCGACGAGCTCCGTCACGCCGGGGACCAGGTCCAGGAGCGCGGTCGTGACGACCGCGGAGTGCACATCGATCCGGGGGAGATAGACGGGCCGGCCGCCGGCCGCCGCGTCGAGCTCGGTACGCGACGGCGGGCGCTGCTCGGGCCAGCGCGTGGCGTCCCAGCCGTGACCGAGCAGGACACGGTCCCCGGGGTGGGTGCGCACGAACGCGCGCACGAGGCCGAGGGCATCGGCGAGGCTGCGGGCGCCTGAGAGGTCGAGCCCGGTCAGGGCGAGGCCGGTGGACGTGGTGTGGACGTGGGCGTCGGTGAACGCCGGGGTGACCAGGGCCCCGTCGAGGTCGATCACCTCGTCGACCCCGCTCGCGAAGGCGTCGGCGGCCCCCTCGGAGCCGACCCAGGCGACGTGGCCGCGTTCGACGACCATCGCGGTGGCGAACGGGTCGGCTGGACTGTGGACGTCTCCACCGCGCAGCAGCACGGTGCGGTGGTCGCTCTGGGGGGCGGTGCTCTCGGTCATGGGACCAGTCTCGCGCCTGCCCGGAGCGCCGCGGTCCGCGGCCCCCTCAGATGTGCGGGGGCCGCGCCTCGTACGGGGTCGAGAGGACGACGGTCGTGCGCGTGGACACACCGGCGAGGGTGCGGATGCGGGTGAGCAGGTGCTCCAGTTCGAGGGGGGTCGCCACCCGCACCTTGAGGATGTAGTTCTCGTCGCCCGCGACGCTGTGGCACGCCTCCAGTTCCGGGACCTCGGAAAGCCGCTCCGAGATGTCGTCGGGTGCGCTGGGGTCGAACGGTTTCACCGAGATGAACGCGGTGAGGGGCAGGCCGACGGCCTCGGGGTCGACGACCGCGGCATAGCCGCGGATCACCCCGCGCTGCTCCAGCCGGCGGACACGCTGATGAACCGCCGAGGTGGACAGGCCCGTGGCCTTGCCCAGGTCGGTGTAGCTCATCCGCCCGTCCTTGACGAGCAACTCCACAATCTGACGGTCCAGCTCCTCCATGCGGATCAACCTATGCCCCCGTCCCCTTCCGGCACAGCCGTAAGGGCCCCGGAAGGGCACCTGCGGGGGGCATGTGACGAATGCCACAGGTTTACGGATGGGTAGCGGACGGCCTCGCGGTTACGGCCGACGCGTGACGGGAAGTGCTTGCTGTGGCCGAGGCCACGGCGCCTTGTCGGCCCACCCGAGGGGGGAATTCCCATGCAGAGCCTGAAGCTCACCGGACGTACCGAACCGGAACCCGTCGATCCGGACGAGGACGGCACGCCCGACGCGTACGACACGTTCGAGATGTACCGGGTGATCTGCCCGGACTGCGCGCAGCCGATCGCGCTGCTGGCCGACGAGGACGTCCTGCCGGAGCACGCGCTGTGCCCGAGCCCCTGGAACCCGTTCGGCCTCACGGTCTGCGCGGGTACGGGCCGCTCCGCGGCCGGGGCCCGCCCCGCCGACGAGTCGCTCGACGCCCAGGAGCAGGAGACGGCCCTCCTCCTGACGCTCCCCCAGGGTCTCGACTGGCGGATGCAGCCGTTCTCGCACGCCGGCGGCGTGGGTTCGCGCCCGCTGCGGGTGCCGCAGATGCGGCGTCACGCCGCCTGACGTACTACTGTCGCGCCGCACCACGACGGGTCGCCCGGCGTGGTGCCGACAGCCACTCACCGGCCGGTCCCTCAGGGCCGGCACGGCGAAGAGCCCGGCCGGAGACGGCCCGGCGCGTCACGTACACCTGACGAACTGGCGCTCGAACGGGTCCGGCAGTGACCCGTTCCCGGCTTCCGGCGTTGGATCTGTATGACCACGCTGCATTCCACGGCCGGCCCAGGTCGACGCCGTCTCGTCGCTCCGACCCCCGAGGAATCGGTTCCGCAGCCCGGTGCGCCGTCCCGGTCGCAGCCCGCGCCCCAGCCCGTGTCCCGACCCGGGACGCAGGAGCGTCAGCGCACCGCGCCCCAGCCCATGCCGCAGCCCACGACGCAGGGACTGGGCCGGCCGGGCATGTCGCACTCGGCCGACCCGCCCATCTACCGCGCGATGCTGCGCCATTGGGAGAGCGCGGGACGGACGCTGCCGGGCCGCCACGACACGGAGTGGAACCGCATCATGACGACACCCGTGTGGTCGGACGTGCGCGTCAGCGCGTCTCGGGGCCCGCGAGGTGACGGGCGATGACCATGCGCTGGATCTGATTGGTGCCTTCGACGATCTGGAGCACCTTGGCCTCGCGCATCAGCCGTTCGACGGGGAAGTCGAGCGTGTAGCCGTAGCCGCCGAGCACCTGGACCGCGTCCGTGGTCACCCGCATGGCCGCGTCCGTGCAGAACAGCTTCGCCATCGCCGCCTCCCGGGAGAACGGCCGGCCGGCGTCGCGCAGACGGGCCGCCGCCAGGTAGAGCGACCGGCCGGCCTCGATCTGGGTGGCCATGTCGGCGAGCATGAACCGCAGGCCCTGGAAGTCGGCGATCGGACGGCCGAACTGGCGCCGTGCGGTGGCGTATTCGACCGCCTCCGTCAGAGCCGCCTGAGCCACACCGATGGCACAGGCAGCGATCCCGAGCCGGCCGGAGTCGAGCGCGGACAGGGCGATGGCGAATCCCTGCCCCTCCTCACCGATGCGGCGGGAGTCGGGAATCCGGACGCCGTCGAAGTTCAGCTGGGCGGTGGGCGAGCCCTTCATGCCCATCTTCTTCTCGGGGAGGGCCGCGTTCATGCCTTCCGCGTCACCCGGGACCAGGAAGGCCGTGATGCCGCGGGGGCCGTCGACACCCGTGCGCGCCAGCACCGTGTAGAAGTCGGCGATCCCGCCGTGGGTGATCCACGCCTTCGTACCGGTGATGACCCAGTCGTCACCGTCGCGCACGGCCTTCGTGCGCAGCGAGGCGGCGTCGGAGCCCGAGGCGGGCTCGGAGAGGCAGTAGGCGCCCAGCAGGCCGCCGGAGAGCATCGCCGGCAGGTGCGCGGCCTGCTGCTCCTTGGTGCCGTAACCGGCGAGTGCGTGGCAGGCCAGCGAATGGACGCTGACGCCGAGGCCGACGGTGAGCCGGGCGGCGGCGAGCTCTTCCAGGACCTGGAGGTAGACCTCGTACGGCTGGTCACCGCCGCCGTGGTCCGAGTCGTAGGGCAGTCCCAGCAGCCCGGACTCGGAGAGCAGGGTGAAGACCTCGCGCGGGAACAGGCCCGCTTCCTCCTCCTCGGCCGCGCGGGGCGCGATCTCCCTGGACACGATGTCGCGTACGAGTGCGACAAGCTGCCGGGACTCCTCGGTGGGCAGGCTGCGTTCCACCAGCTGCGGGGCACGGTCGGACATGACTGCGCTCTCCTCCCTGTCGGGCGTAGCGGCGGTCGCACGCGCGGGGTAGGAGCGGCGCCGCCGGGTGATCCCGGGCTCGGCCCGGAAAAGCATGACTCCCCAACCGATCCTGCCCTCTCGGATCACAAGAGGCGCTGGCCAGCGGCTGTGGCGGGTTGAGTATGCCCGATCGGAGCGCTTCCGTCACGGGGTGCACGGCGGCACCGGGCGGTCCCGGAAATGGTCCGCACCATTGGGCCGACCGGTCCGGGCCTGCCGGAGTTCCGCCGGCGCCTCCGTCTCCGGGGCCGGCCGGTGGGGCGGGGAGTCCGGTGACCCCTCCGCCCCCGAGCCGTCAGAGGATTCCCAGCGACTTCAGGACCCGGCTCTGCGCCGCCGTCGGAGCGGCGGGGAAGTAGAGGTAGCAGACTCCCCCGGTGCCTCCCCTGACCTTGCCGGTGGCGTCGTAGCGCTTCGTGCGGAGCCAGATGTTCTCCCATTCGCGCCGCCGGTAGACGCGGCGTACCGCCTCGTTGGACGGCGACGCCGGGTCGTTGGCGATCACGTCGCCCTCGGCGGTGAAGCCGATCACCGTCATCAGGTGGCCCGAGGTGCCGTAGCCCGCCCCGGTCAGCTCCTCCTTGAGGAAGGACTGTGACGTTATGACCGGGACGCCCGCGCCGACCAGCTTCTCCAGGTCCGTGAGCGAGCCGAGGCGGGTGACCACCGCGCTCATGTCCTTGTACGTGGCGGCGTAGGCGGCGTTGAAGGGCCAGTTGCCGCAGCCTTCGTACTGGTGGTCGTACGTGTACCGGGCCGCGTGGCAGACCTGCGGGTCGACGATGTCCGGCCTGACCCAGGCCAGGTCGTCCGCGGTGGGCCTGCGTCCCCAGTACTCGACGATCATCTGCGAGGAGGTGGGGCTGCACCACGCCTCACCGCCGTTGTCGTACTCGGGGTACTCCCCCACGTGGACGTTCTGCGAGTAGCGCGGCACAGCGAGCTCGCGGGCGAGCCCCGGTGCGGTGGCGGGGACGGTGAAACGGTCCGGGACGTCGGACGCCATCGCGCCGACGCGCCAGACCGTGGGCGTGAGGGCGGTGCCCGGCGTGCGGTGGAGTGTGAGCCGCAGGCGGTACGAGAGCAGACGGAGCCCGCTCGCCGCGTCGTCCACGGAGAAGGTGTCGGTCCAGATGGAGCTCTTGCCGTCGCTCTGGTCGTCGACGGAGGTGCGGCGGATGTCGCCGTCGCCCGCCGCCCAGCGGCCCATGACGTACCAGGGGGTGTCGGTGCCGTCGGAGTAGGTGCCGAGCAGTTCGATCTGGACCCAGGTGCCCGCGGGGGCATCGGCGTTCCAGGAGGCGATCACCTCGGTGGCTGGGACCTTCGAGCGGTGGACCGGTGAGGTCCACGTCGCGTACTCCCAGGAGCTGGTCGTACCGGTGTGCGGGTCGGTGTAGTCGCTGCGCCCGGCGGGGGCGGAGATCACCAGCCCGGGCCTGCGGCCCGCGACCACGCGTGTGCCCGATCCGGAGCCGCAGCGCCAGTCGGTGTACGTGTTCCAGAAGCGGTTGTCCACCAGCGGGGCCGCGGCCGTGGGGGCGGCGGGTCCTGCGGGGCCGGCGGCCGCGGCCGTGGCGGGGACTGCGGCTGCCACCGCACCACCACTCGCCGCCGCGAGCGCGGCGGTCAGCACGGTCCTGCGCGAAGTCGGTCTGGTCATGGGCGAGACCCCCGGTCGTAAGCGGAATGGGGCTGCGGGTGCTGATCAGGTGGGCCAACTATTGCGGGTCGCGGCCCCGTTCGGCCAGCGATTCGGCTCGTGCCGCTGGACCAATATTGGTCTGGTCCACTGGCGTGACCTGCGGTTGCTTCGGCCGGGATCGTAGGCTGGGCGGATGACCGACCTCGCCGAGCACGCCCGTGGCCTGCGGGCCCTGCCCCCGTCCTGCGGTCCGGTGCGGCTGCTCGCGGTGGACGGGCACGCCGGCTCGGGCAAGAGCACCTTCGCGGCCCGTCTCTCGGCGGCGCTCGACGACGCGCCCGTCCTTCATCTGGACGACCTCGCGACCCATGACGAGCTCTTCGCCTGGACGGACAGGCTGCACGAGCAGGTCCTCGCCCCCCTCGCGCGCGGCGAGCGCGCGCACTACGCGCCGTACGACTGGACCCTGCGGCGCTTCGGCCCCGCGCGGACGCTGGAGCCCGCGCCCGTGGTGCTGCTGGAGGGCGTGGGCTCCGGGCGGCGCGAGGTACGTCCCCTGCTCGCGGGACTGCTGTGGATGGAGCTGGCGAGCGGTCCGTCCTGGGAGCGCGGCCGGCACCGCGACGGGCCCGCGCTCGGGGAGTTCTGGGACGGCTGGACCGCCGCCGAGGAGCGGCATTTCGCCGACGACCCCTCACGACCCTTCGCCGATGCACTGATACGGCAGTTGCCCGTGGGGTACGAGTGGCTGAAGGGGCCCCGAGCCACCACAGGGGCGAGCCATTTCGTCACCCACGGTGACAGCGCGACACCGCCCTACTGAGCAGTCCGAAATCGGCTCGGAAGTGCCTCAACTCGGCTTGACCGAGGGGCCGTACAGGTCTTACGTTCTCAATGTGCGGCTTTTCGGAGCCCCCGCAGACGCGAAGCCCCCGGTTGTTCCCCCGTGATCGGGGGCTTCGTTCTGCGCGCGCACCTCCTCCACCGGCTCCACAAGGAGCCTTTCGCTTACCCACGGTCACGACTGCATCGTCGGCCACACCCTTAGCCGCGTACTGCCTTCGCAGGTACGATGCACTGCGGTGCGGTCAATTCCCGTCCCCGGCACGGTGATTCGGCGTGCCCAGGTGGGCATGCTGTGCGGGCGGGACATCCTGGGGCACGGTTTGTGGGGGACCTGATGGACATCGGCACGCAGGGCGCACAGGCCCCCGCCGACCTGGCCTGGCTGCGCGGTGTGGACGCCTACACGATGGGCGCGTACCCGCAGGCCGAGGAGGAGTTCAGAACCGCGGTGCGCTTCGACCCCGGCATGGCGGACGGCTGGCTCGGCCTCCATGCCCTGCGGGTCGACACGACGACGGCTCTGCTCCGCATGTACCGCCATCGCGAACGTTTCGGGGAACAGCGCGCCCGGCATCGCCGCACGCTCAACTCCTGGTACTGGCTGGGCTGGTGGGTGCAGCCCGTGCTGGAGAGCCCGCGCGACCTGCTCCTCGCGCACGCCTCCCACTGGCTGGACGGCCGCCACGTGCCCGAACTCGACCGGGCCCTGGCCGGGCTTCCGCCGGTCGACGCGGATCCGCAGGTGCGGTTCCTGCACGCCTGCCGCTCGTATCTGGTCAAGGACTGGGAACAGCTCGTACGCAACACCGAGCAGCTCGTCGAGGACCCGCTGCTGGGCATCGAGGCAGGACTGTTCGGGGGCATGGCCCGGGTGCGTCTGGAGATGTACGGGCAGGCCGAACCGCTGCTCTCCGCCGCGCTGATGCGCTGCCGCAGCGAGCAGCCGCAGCGCAAGGAACTGCGCTACTGGCTGGCGAGGGCCCACGAGGGCACCGGCCGGAGCGCCGCGGCGCTGCCCCTCTACCGTGCGGTGCACCGCATCGACCCGGCGTTCATGGACACCTCGGCCCGGCTCGCGGCGATCTCCGAGGGCGACGGGTACGACGACTCCGCCGACCTGGCCTCCGTGGCCCTGACGGGCTTCGGTTCGGACGGCCTGGGCACCGAGACCCAGATCGACGGCGACGCGCTCCTGGGCACGGATCTGGTCGACGGCCGGGAGCCGTGGCTCGGCGGCGATCCGCAGGGCCTGGCGGGAATCGTCGCACCGCCACCGGCCGACGGGGTGCGGGAGAAGTCGCCGGCGGCAGGCCGGCCGGGGCCTCCGGTCTTCCCGGCGGGGCCCAGTGACCCGGAGCTGCTCGCCGAGGCGCTGGCCGAGCTGGAGCGCATGGTCGGCCTCGAACCCGTGAAACGGCAGGTCAAGGCCCTGTCCGCCCAGCTGAACATGGCGCGCCTGCGCGCCGAGCAGGGCCTTCCCGTCCAGCCGCCCAAACGGCACTTCGTCTTCTCCGGCCCCTCGGGCACGGGCAAGACGACGGTGGCCCGCATTCTCGGGCGGGTCTTCTACGCACTGGGCCTGCTCGGCGGTGACCATCTGGTGGAAGCCCAACGGGCCGACCTGGTGGGCGAGTTCCTCGGTCAGACGGCGGTCAAGGCGAACGAGCTGATCGACTCGGCGCTCGGCGGGGTGCTCTTCGTCGACGAGGCGTACAGCCTCTCCAACTCCGGTTACAGCAAGGGCGACGCGTACGGGGACGAGGCCCTTCAGGTGCTCCTCAAGCGTGCCGAGGACAACCGGGACCATCTCGTGGTGATCCTCGCGGGCTACCCGGAGGGCATGGACCGGCTGCTCGCCACGAATCCCGGTCTCTCCTCGCGCTTCACCAGCCGCGTCGACTTCCCCAGCTACCGGCCGCTGGAACTGACGGCCATCGGCGGGGTGCTGGCCGCGGACAACGGGGACGTCTGGGACGAGGAGTCCCTGGAGGAGCTGCGCAGCATCAGCGGGCACGTCGTGGACCAGGGATGGATCGACGAGCTGGGCAACGGCCGGTTCCTGCGGACCCTGTACGAGAAGAGCTGCGCCTACCGTGATCTTCGGCTGTCCGGGTACGCGGCGGTGCCGACCCGGGACGATCTCGCCACCCTGCGCCTGCCGGATCTCATGCAGGCGTACGGCGAGGTGCTGTCCGGCCGGGGGCCGGTGAACCGGGGCCCGCAGGAACCCGGCGCGGCCTGACGGAGTGGCGTGCGGGGCGTCCGGCGGGCCGGTTCGTCCTCGATCGCCGGACCGGCCGGAAGACTGCCCTCCATCGCCGGACGGGCTTGATGGCCGCCCGCCCGGCGAAGAAGGCCCGGAACCGCTCGGCGCTTTGATGTGCGCCGCCCGGCGTCAGGGGCGTCCGGCCATGGCCTTCCGCTCCTTCTGGTCCGCCGGTACGTCCACCGTGCGGCGCGGTACGGAGATCCGGTGGGCCGGATCGCGGACCTCGCCCACCAGCATTTCCAGGACGTCCTCCATGGCGACCAGGCCGAGTACCCGCCCTGAGGCGTCGGCGACCTGGGCCAGGTGCGTCGCGGCGCGGCGCATCACGGTCAGGGCGTCGTCGAGCGGGAGCTCCGCGCGTACGGTCGCCATCGGGCGCCAGACCTGCTGCGGCACGGCGCGCTCGTCGTCCTCCAGGTCCAGCACGTCCTTGACGTGCAGGTAGCCCATGAACGGACCGCCGCCCTCCGCGCAGACCGGGAACCGCGAGAAGCCGGTGCGAACGGTCAGTTCCTCGACCTGGCGCGGGGTGACGGACGGGTCCACCGTGACCAGGGACCCCCGGCTGAGCAGCACATCGGTGACGGGCCTGCTGCCCATCTCCAGCGCGTCCTCCAGGCGCTCCTGCGCGGCCGGCTCGATGAGTCCGGCCTGTCCGGAGTCCTCGACGAGCCGGTTGAGCTGCTCGCTGGTGAAGACCGCCTCGACCTCGTCCTTGGGCTCGACGCCGAAGAGCCGCAGGACGAGCCGCGCGCAGACGCCCAGGGCCGCCGTGACCGGCCGGCAGAGCCGGGCGAAGCCGACGAGGGCCGGGCTGAGCCACAGCGCGGTCTTTTCGGGGGCGGCCATCGCCAGGTTCTTCGGGACCATTTCGCCGATGACGAGGTGGAGGAAGACGACGAGGGCCAGGGCCAGTGCGTATCCGAGGGGGTGGACGAGTCCTTCGGGTACGTGCGCGGCGTGGAAGACCGGCTCCAGGAGATGGGCGACGGTCGGCTCGGCGACGGCTCCCAGGGTGAGGGAGCAGAGGGTGATGCCGAACTGGGCCGCGGCCATCATCTGCGGCAGGTTCTCCAGTCCGTACAGGACCTGCCTGGCCCGGCTCGATCCGCTCGCGGCGAGCGGTTCGACCTGGCTGCGCCGCACGGATACCAGCGCGAACTCGGCGCCGACGAAGAAGCCGTTCGCGAGCACGAGCAGTCCGGCGAACAGCAACTGGACGAGACTCATCGCACGGCCTCCAGCAGGCGGTGGGAGAAGGCTTCGCCGGCCGGTGCCGGCTCGTCGGTCAGGCGCACGAAGCGGACCTGCTCGGCCCGGTAGTGGCCGACCTGGCGGACGCCGATACGCCAGCCGGGGAGCTCGGCCCGGTCACCGGGGGCGGGGATGCGCCCCAGCAGGTCCGCGATCAGGCCGGCGACGGTCTCGTACGGCCCGTCGGGCACGTCGAGGCCGATCCGGCGCAGGGTGAGGACCCGGCAGCTTCCCTCGACGTCCCAGGCGGGACGCCCGTCGTCGGCGACGGCGGGGACGAGTTCGGGCCGGTCGGCGCCTACGGCGTCGTGCTCGTCCCTGACCTCGCCGACGAGCTCCTCGATGATGTCCTCCAGGGTGACGACGCCGGCGGTCCCGCCGTACTCGTCGACCACCACCGCTATCGGCTGCTCGTTGCGCAGCCGGTGCAGCAGCTGCTCCACCGGGAGCGTCTCCGGGACCAGGAGCGGCGGTACGGCGATCCGGCCGGCCGGGGTGCGCAGTCTGTCGCCCGCGGGGACCGCGAGGGCGTCCTTGAGGTGGACCATGCCGACGACCTCGTCGATGCGTTCCCGGTAGACCGGGAAGCGGGAGAGGCCGGTGGCACGGGTGAGGTTGAGGACGTCCGCGGCGGTGGCCGAGGACTGGAGGGCACTGACCTTCACGCGCGGGGTCATGACGTGCTGCGCCGTGAGCCCGGCGAGCGAGAGGGTGCGTACGAAGAGGTCGGCGGTGTCCTGTTCCAGGGCGCCGGCCTCGGCCGAGTGCTGGGCCAGCGAGACCAGCTCGCCCGGGGTGCGGGCGGAGGCCATTTCGTCGGTGGGCTCGACGCCCATCAGTCGGACCAGCCGGTTGGCGACGGTGTTCAGCGCGGTGATCACCGGCCGCAGGGCGGCGGCGAAACGATGCTGGGGACCGGCGACGAACCGGGCGACCTGGAGCGGCCGTGAGACCGCCCAGTTCTTCGGTACGAGTTCGCCGATCACCATCTGCACGGCGGATGCCAGCAGCATGCCGATCACGACGCTGACCCCGGAGACGGCCCCGGCGGGCAGTCCGGTGGCGGTGAGGGGTCCGGCGAGCAGCTGGGCGAGCGCCGGTTCGGCGAGCATGCCGACGACCAGCGAGGTGATGGTGATGCCCAGCTGGGTGCCGGAGAGCTGGAAGGAGAGTTCGCGCAGGGCGGCGACGACGGTGCGGGCCCGCCGGTCGCCTTCGGCGGCGGCGCGTTCGGCGTCCGGCCGCTCCACCGTGACGAGCCCGAACTCGGCTGCCACGAAGAATCCGTTGGCGAGGATGAGAAGGAATGCCGCAGCGAGCAGCAGCAGGGGGGTGGTCATACCGCCGCCTCCGGGAAGAGCGTGAGCTCAGGCTCTGCTGGGGCGGCGCAGGTACTACCGGACGATCCGTCCATTGCTGGAGGGAGTCACTCCTTGGGTCGCAGGAAAGCCCCGCCGGCCTCGTGGACCTCTCGTGCGGGGCGGGGCGCACCGGGCGCCGCCGCCCTCAAGAGTAGTCAAGAAGGGGCCGTACGGGGCAGGGGGCTCAGCCGTTCTCCGTACCGGCGTCCGCTCCGGTGCCGTGGAATTCGGCGAGTGCGCGGAGCGCGCGGGCGTCCCGGACGGCCTGTTCCTTGGCGATTCCGGGCTGGATGCCGAGGGCGGGCAGGCTGGTGCCGTCGCTGAGGTCGAGGAAGACCCAGGGGTCTCCGACCCGCAGGTTGACGCGGAGGATCTCCGCCCAGGCCAGCCTGCGGGTGCGGGTGAGATTGACGACCGTGACACCGTCCTCGTCGGCGACGACCTTCGGCCGGCTGAGGAGGGCCAGGACGCCGAAGAAGAGCAGCGCCACGAAGACGAAACTGGTCCGCTCCCCCGCGCTCAGCTTCTCCAGCGCCAGGGCGACGACGGTGATGACGACGAACATCGCCAGCCCCACGGTCAGCAGGACCACTCGGGTGAGGGTGGGCCTGAAGGTGACCGGGAGGGCGGGACGTTCGGGCCGGGGCGCGGGGGCGGTCATCGGGTTCTCTGTCTTCCGGTGTTCGTGGTTCCCGGCCGTCAGAGGCGGCAGGCGTGGATGGCCGTGGTGAGGATGGCGCGGGCACCCAGTTCGTACAGGTCGTCCATGATCCGCTGGGCCTCCTTGGCGGCGACCATCGAGCGGACCGCGACCCAGCCCTCGTGGTGCAGCGGGGAGATGGTCGGCGACTCCAGGCCCGGGGTGAGGGCCACGGCGCGCTCCAGGTGCTCCACGCGGCAGTCGTAGTCCATCATCACGTAGCTGCGGGCGACCAGGACGCCCTGGAGGCGGCGCAGGAACTGCTCCACCTTGGGCTCGTCGGCAGGGGCGCCCTTGCGACGGATCACGACCGCTTCCGAGGACATGATCGGCTCGCCGATGACTTCCAGACCGGCGTTGCGCATGCTGGTGCCGGTCTCCACCACATCGGCGATGATCTGGGCGACACCGAGCTCGATGGCCGTCTCGACCGCGCCGTCGAGGTGCACGACCGATGCCTTGACACCCACTTCGGCGAGGTGCTTGGCGACGATGCCCTCGTAGGAGGTGGCGACCGTCATGCCGTCGAAGTCCTGCGGGCCGGTGGCCGTGCCGGGCTTCGTGGCGTAACGGAAGGTGGAGCGGGCGAAGCCGAGCTGGAGGATCTCCTCGGCGTCGGCACCGGAGTCCAGCAGCAGGTCGCGGCCGGTGATGCCGATGTCCAGGCGGCCGGAGCTGACGTAGATCGCGATGTCGCGCGGCCGCAGGTAGAAGAACTCGACCTCGTTCGTGGGGTCGACCAGGACGAGTTCCTTCGACTCCTTGCGCTGCTGGTAGCCCGCCTCATGGAGCATCGCCATCGCAGGCCCGGAGATTGCACCCTTGTTGGGGACGGCGATGCGCAGCATGAGGTCAGGTTTCCTTTGTGCGGAGGGAGTTCCGGGAACGTGCGGGGGTGTGCTCAGAGGTGGGCGTAGACGTCGTCGAGGGAGATTCCGCGGGCGACCATCATCACCTGGACGTGGTACAGCAGTTGCGAGATCTCCTCGGCAGCGGCCTCTTTGCCCTCGTATTCGGCGGCCATCCAGACTTCGGCGGCCTCCTCGACGACCTTCTTGCCGATGGCATGCACTCCCTTGTCCACCAGTTCGGCGGTACGGGAGGTGGAGGGGTCGCCGTTGGCGGCCTTGAGCTGCAGCTCGGCGAAGAGCTCTTCGAAGGTTTTGTTCGCCATGATGTCCTTAAGAATACGGGTCGCCGACCGGGACTCAGCGCCAGGGTTCGCTGACGGTGCGCAGCGTCGCGGCGGTCGCGACGGCCGCGGTGACCGCTTCGTGACCCTTGTCCTCGTTGGATCCTTCGAGGCCGGCCCGGTCGAGCGCCTGCTCCTCGGTGTCACAGGTGAGGACACCGAAGCCGACGGGGACCCCGGTATCGACGGTGACCTGGGTGAGGCCGTTGGTGACGCCCTGGGACACGTACTCGAAGTGCGGGGTGCCACCGCGGATGATCACGCCGAGGGCGACGATCGCGTCGTAACCGCGTCCGGCGAGGACCTTCGCGACGACCGGGAGCTCGAAGCTGCCGGGGACGCGGAGCAGGGTCGGCTCGTCGATGCCCAGGTCGTGCAGGGCGCGCAGCGCGCCGTCGACGAGACCGTCCATGACCTTCTCGTGCCACTGGGCCGCGATCACCGCGACCCGCAGGTCACCGCAGTTGCGTACGGACAGTTCGGGTGCGCCCTTGCCGCTCATGTCTCTCCTACCGCTCGTTCCGTGATCTTTACTGGTTGCCGCAGGTCGACGCGGTGGCCGCGTCGAGCCAGGGCAGGTCGTGCCCCATGCGGTCGCGCTTGGTGCGCAGGTACCGCAGGTTGTGCTCGCCGGCCTGGACGGGCATGGGTTCGCGGCCGGTCACCGCCAGGCCGTGGCGCAGGACCGCCGCGGTCTTGTCGGGGTTGTTGGTCATCAGCCGGACGCTGCGGACACCGAGGTCGAGGAGCATCCGGGCGCCCGCGGCGTAGTCACGGGCGTCGGCGGGCAGACCGAGTTCCAGGTTGGCGTCGAGGGTGTCCACGCCCTTCTCCTGGAGCTCGTACGCGCGGAGCTTCGACAGCAGGCCGATGCCGCGGCCCTCGTGGCCCCGGAGATAGACGACGATGCCGCGCCCCTCCTGCGTGATGCGCTCCATGGAGGCGTGCAGCTGGGGGCCGCAGTCGCAGCGCTGGGACTGGAAGATGTCGCCGGTCAGGCACTCGGAGTGGACCCGGACCAGCACGTCGTCGCCGTCGCCGATGTCGCCGTGGACGAGGGCCACGTGCTCGACACCGTCGGTGACCGAGCGGTAGCCGTACGCGGTGAACTCGCCGAACGCGGTCGGCAGCCGGACCTCGGCCTCGCGGCGGACCGTCGGCTCGGAGCTGCGGCGGTAGGCGATCAGGTCCTCGATGGAGATGATCGTGAGTCCGTGCTTGCGGGCGAAGGGGACCAGCTCGGGGAGGCGCAGCATGACGCCGTCCTCGCCCGCGATCTCCACGATGGCGCCCGCGGGCCGCAGCCCGGCGAGCCGGGCCAGGTCGACGGCGGCCTCGGTGTGGCCGTTGCGGACGAGGACACCGCCCGAGCGGGCGCGGAGCGGGAAGATGTGGCCGGGGCGGACGAAGTCGCCGGGCCCCGCCTCGCCGCCCGCCAGCATGCGGAGCGTGGTGGCGCGGTCGGCGGCGGAGATGCCGGTGGTCACGCCGTGCGCGGCGGAGGCGTCCACGGAGACGGTGAAGGCGGTCTTCATCGACTCGGTGTTGTGGTCCACCATCTGAGGCAGTTCGAGCCGTTCCAGCTCGCCGCTCTCCATGGGCGCGCAGATCAGTCCGCGGCACTCGCTCATCATGAAGGCGACGATCTCCGGGGTGGCCTTCTCCGCGGCGATGACGAGGTCGCCCTCGTTCTCGCGGTCCTCGTCGTCGACGACGACGACGGGGCGTCCGGCGGCGATGTCGCGGATGGCCTGCTCGACGGGGTCGAGGGAGAGGTCCACGACGTGCGGGCCGTGTTCCGGGTGCAACCAGGTGGGCTGGGCAGTCATGCCGTGGCTCCTTCCAGAGCGGGTGTCCGCGTACGCAGCCACCAGTCGCGCATGCCCCACAGGACGAGAGCCCCGTAGACGACGTAGATGAGACCGGAGAAGGCGAGACCGCTGTGGAAGTTCAGCGGTACGCCGACCAGGTCGACGAGCAGCCAGGCGAACCAGAACTCGACCATGCCGCGGGCCTGGGCGAGCATGGCGACGAGCGTGCCGGCGAATATGTACGCGTCGGCCCACGGGCTCCAGGACAGCGAGGGGAACGCGGTGAAGAGGCCGCCCACGGCGAGGGTGCCGAGTGCGGCGCCGCCGATCAGGTAGCCGCGTTCGCGCCAGGTCGCGAAGCGGACGGCGAGGGAGCCGTCCTGCGCCTGCTGCCGGCCGCGGGTCCACTGCTGCCATCCCCAGACGGCGACGGCGATGACCACGAGCTGCTTGCCGACGCTTCCGGCCTGTTGCACGGAGACGTTGGCGGCCACCAGGACGACGCCGGAGAGGAGTTGGGCGGGCCAGGTCCACACGGAGCGGAGCCAGCCCAGGGTCAGGGCGATCAGACCGATCGTGTTTCCGATCAGGTCGGACCAGATGATGTGCTGGCCGAAGGCGGTGAACGCCTCCGAGTTCAGCCAGGAGAGGGCGCTCACTTCACCGGCTCCTCGGGCTGCTGGACCGCGCCGCCGCCGAGCAGGCGCTCGACGTACTTCGCGATGACGTCCACCTCGAGGTTGACCGGGTCGCCCGCCTGCTTGAGGCCGAGCGTGGTCAGGTCGAGGGTGGTGGGGATGAGGCTGATCGTGAAGTAGTCGGTGCCGGCCTCGACGACGGTCAGGCTCACGCCGTCGACGGTGATCGAGCCCTTCTCCACGACGTACCGGGTCAGCTCCTCGGGCAGGGAGATCTTCACGATCTCCCAGTGCTCGGAGACCTCGCGGCCGAGGATGCGGCCGGTGCCGTCGACGTGCCCCTGGACGATGTGTCCGCCGAGCCTGCCGCCGAGTGCCATGGGCCGCTCCAGGTTGACCCGGGAGCCGGTCTCCAGGGCGCCGAGGCTGGAGCGGTTCAGGGTTTCCGCCATCACATCGGCGGTGAACTCGTGCTCGCCGAGGTCGACGACGGTGAGGCAGACGCCGTTGACGGCGATCGAGTCGCCGTGCTTGGCGCCTTCGGTGACGACGGGGCCACGCAGGCGGAAGCGGGAGGCGTCGTCGAGCTTCTCGACGGCGGTGACCTCACCCAGTTCTTCGACAATTCCGGTGAACACTCAGTTTCCCTTCCGAGCAGGGACGGGGACGGCGGTGATGCGCAGATCGGGGCCGATGCGTTCGGTCTCGGTCACATCGAGGCGCAACGCCCGGGAGATGGTGGAGATTCCGGCATCGGCGAGGGCAGCGGGGCCCGCGCCGAGAAGGACCGGAGCGAGATAGCCGACGACCTTGTCGACCGTTCCCGCGGCGACGAAGGCACCGGCCAGGGTCGGACCGCCTTCGAGGAGTACGGAGCGGATGTCCCGTGCGTACAGGGCGCCGAGCAGGGCCTCGATGTCGAGACCGGGCCCGGTGGCGGAGCGGGGCAGCCTGAGCACGGTCTCTTCGGGGAGGTGGGCCGTGTCGGCGTCCTCGGCGACCGCGATCAGGGTGGGAGCGGTGCCGTCGAGGACCCGGGCGCCCGGCCGTACGGCGGTGGCGCCGGTGTCGACGACCACCCTGAGCGGCTGGTGCGCGCCGTCGATGCCGCGTACGCCCAGCTGCGGGTCGTCGGCGCGGGCGGTGCCGGAGCCGACGACCACGGCGTCGGCCTCGGCGCGCAGCCGGTGGACGTCGGCGCGGGCTTCGGGGGAGGTGATCCAGCGGCTGGTGGCGTCGGCGGCGGCGATCCGGCCGTCGAGCGTCGCGGCGTACTTCCACAGGACGTACGGGCGGCCGAGCCGCACCGAGGTGAGCCAGGCGGCGTTGCCCGCCTCGGCCTCGTCGGCGAGGAGCCCCTGCCGGGCCTCGACGCCTGCCGCGCGGAGGGTGTCCGCACCGCCTGTGGCCTGCGGATTCGGGTCCGCGACCGCGTAGCGGACCCGGCTGACACCGGCCTCGGCCAGCGCCTGGGCGCAGGGGCCGGTGCGACCGGTGTGGTTGCAGGGTTCGAGGGTGACGTAGGCGGTTCCGCCCCGGGCGCGCTCGCCGGCCGCGCGCAGGGCGTGGATCTCGGCGTGGGGGCCGCCGGCCCGCTGGTGGAAGCCTTCACCGGCCGGTTCCCCGGCGGCGTCGAGAATGACGCATCCGACGACCGGGTTCGGGCTGGTGGAGCCGAGACCGCGGGCTGCGAGCGCGATCGCTCGCCGCATGGCGGTGATGTCGGCTGCGGTGTCCACCGGGTCCTCCTGCCTCTTCGGGCACGGACTCCGGGGCCTGTCGATGACGACAGATGAAGCGGGACGCAACAGGGAACGCCACACACGGCTAAACGGATGCACGTGTCCCGGAGATCCGGAACGCATCCGCCGACGGCGGCGTACCTGTGACAACCCGCCGCGCACTGCCTCCCATCCGGACTTTAACCGTCGGTCCAGGAATCCCACCTGGTCAACCGGCCGCTGGATGCGGACGGGTCGCGGACTATAACCGCCGGTTCGGAATTGCACCGACCCCGGAGTGCGCTGCTGCTGGTACAGGACCAGTCTGCCACGGACGCTCGTCGGCCATACGGGCGAGTCCTTGTGGAGTGACTCACAGGATCCCGCGGCAGGGGTACGCACCGGACAGTCGAGGACGGATGGTCCAGACCTATTGACTCACTGGTCTAGTCCTCTTAATCTCTGCGTCACCTCCGAGGTTCGGTCCAGGGTGTGCGCACACCCTGGACCCCAACACGACCCACCCCCCTTGCCAGTTGTGTTCTGCCGACCTCCCCAGGAGGAACGACAAATGCTGTCCCCCACTCGTGCGAGAGCCACCCTGCTCGCAGCCGGCGCAGCCGTCGCCGGGCTGCTCGTGGGCGGCCTCGCCGCCACCCCCTCGGCCGCCGCCGACCAGGAGTCCTGTCGTCCGGACGGGCTGTACGAAACCCCCGGCGTGGACGTCCCGTACTGCTCGGTCTACGACAGTGACGGCCGCGAGAAGATGGGCGCCGACCACCAGCGGCGCGTCATCGGTTACTTCACCAACTGGCGCACCGGCAAGGACGGCAAAGCCGCCTACCTCGCCTCCGACATCCCGTGGGACAAGGTCACCCACCTGAATTACGCGTTCGCGCACATCGACGGCCAGAACAAGATCTCCGTCGGCTCCGACAGCCCGCAGAACGCCTCCACCGGGATGACCTGGCCGGGCGTGGCGGGAGCCGAGATGGACCCGGCACTCCCCTACAAGGGCCATTTCAACCTGCTCAACAAGTTCAAGAAGCAGCACCCGAACGTGAAGACCCTGGTGTCGGTGGGCGGCTGGGCCGAGACCGGCGGGTACTTCGACGACAACGGCGACCGGGTGAACTCCGGCGGCTTCTACTCGATGGCGACCAACGCCGACGGCTCGGTCAACCAGGCGGGCATCGACACCTTCGCCGACTCGACCGTCGACTTCATCAAGAAGTACGGCTTCAACGGCGTCGACATCGACTACGAGTACCCGACCACGATGAAGGACGCGGGCAACCCGCTCGACCACACGCTGGCCAACGCCCGCCGGGCCGGACTCGTCAAGAGCTACGCCGCGCTGATGAAGACGCTGCGCGAGAAGCTCGACCGGGCCTCGGCCGCCGACGGCAAGCACTACCTGCTGACCGTGGCCGCACCGTCCTCGGGCTACCTGCTGCGCGGCATGGAGACCTTCCAGGTCCAGAAGTACCTGGACTACGTCAACATCATGTCCTACGACCTGCACGGCGCCTGGAACGAGTACGTCGGTCCGAACGCTTCGCTCTTCGACGACGGCAAGGACGCGGAGCTCGCTCAGGCCGGGGTGTACTCGACCTCGCAGTACGGCGGGGTCGGCTACCTCAACACCGACTGGGCCTACCACTACTTCCGCGGCTCGATGCCGGCCGGCCGTATCAACATCGGCCTGCCGTACTACACCCGCGGCTTCAAGAACGTGCAGGGCGGGACGGACGGCCTGTGGGGCAAGGCGCCCACGACCGAGTGCCCGGCCGGGGCGGGCCTGACCAAGTGCGGCGACGGAGCCGTCGGTATCGACAACCTCTGGCACGACCTGGACACCAGCGGCAAGGAAGCACCTGCCGGTTCCAACCCGATGTGGCACGCGAAGAACCTGGAGAAGGGCGTGGTCGGCGACTACGTCACCCAGTACGGATTCCCCACCGACACGAAGCTGACGGGCACCTACGCCCGCAAGTACGACTCGACGCTGGTCGCACCGTGGCTGTGGAACGCCGAGAAGAAGGTCTTCCTCTCCACCGAGGACGAGCAGTCGATCGCCGCCAAGGCGGACTACGTCGTCGACCGCGGCATCGGCGGCACGATGATCTGGGAGCTCGCGGGCGACTACGCGTTCAACGCCGGGAAGGGCCAGTACGAGCCGGGGTCCACGCTCACGTCGGCGATGTACGAGAAGTTCAAGTCGGCCACCCCGTACGGCGCGAAGCGGTCCACGATCGACCTGCCCACCGAGGCGCTGGACATCGACGTGTCCTTCGGCCAGTTCCCGCTCGGTGACTCCAACTACCCGATCAGCCCCAAGCTGAAGATCACCAACAACACGAAGGCCACGCTGCCCGGCGGTACCGAGTTCCGGTTCGACTACGCCACCTCGGCCCCCGCCAACGCCAAGGACCAGTCGGGCTTCGGCACGACGATCGTCCGCAGCGACCACACCGCCGCGAACAACATCGGCGGACTCAAGGGCGACTACAACCGCGTCTCGCTGAAGCTCCCGGCCTGGCAGACCCTGGCCCCGGGCGCCTCGGTGGAGCTGGACTTCGTCTACTACCTGCCGACCTCGACGCCGTCCAACTGGACGGTGACCTTCGGCGGGAAGTCGTACGCCCTCGCCGGTGACCTGGCCCGCGGCACGACCGTGGTCGAGCCCGGCACGGGCACCAGCCCCTCGCCGGACCCGTCCGCCACGCCGACCCCGGACCCGTCCACCAGCCCGTCCCCGGGCGGCAGTTGCACGGCGGCGGCCTGGAGCGCGACCGCCGAGTACGGCTCGGGCACGACCGTCAGCCACGCCGGCCACCAGTGGAAGGCCAAGTGGTGGACGAAGGGGGAAACGCCCGGCACCACCGGTGAATGGGGTGTCTGGCAGGACCTCGGGGCCTGCTGAGACCCCGTCAGGACCGCCGTGCGGTGACCGGAACGCCCCCGGTCACCGCACGGCCATGTGTACGGGCGCCCTGTGGGCCGCGTCAGCCGCCGGGGGCGAACAGGACGTCCTGGGCGGCCTCGCGGGCCGCCACCAGCGCCCCGCGCAGCACCGCGGCTCCGCCCAGCGCCCCGGCCCTGACCTCCGTGGGCAACGGCGACAGCCTGGCCAGCCGCTCCTCGACCCGCGAGGCCAGCTCGCCGCCGCCCGCGTGGCCCACCTCGCCCGCCAGGACCAGACAGCCCGGGTCGAGCACCGAGACCACCGAGGCGGCCCCGAGCGCGACGCGGTCGGCGAGCGCGTCCAGGAAGGCGTCGCCGCCCGCGGCACCCGCCAGTGCGGCGTGCACCGCGTGGACCGCGGCCGGGTCCTGCTGGCCGCCCCGGGCACCCCCGGGCGCCTGCGCCGGTACGCCGTGCCGGGCGGCCAGCTCGCAGACGGCTGCCGAGCCCACCAGCGAGTGGAAACCGCCGTCGCAGTTGAGGGCCGAAGGCACCCCGGTCGTCCACGGCACGGGCAGGAAGCCGATCTCACCCGCGCCGCCGGAGGCTCCGCGGCGCAGCTTGCCGTCGAGCATGACGGCGGCGCCGATGCCGTGGCCGAGCCAGAGCAGAACGAAGGTGTCGCGGTCGCGGGCCGCACCGACGCGCCGTTCCGCGACGGCCGCGAGGTTGGTCTCGTTCTCCACGAGCACGGTGGCGGGCAGCCTCTGCTGGAGTGCGGCGACGAGCCCCCGGTGCCAGGCGGGCAGGCCGCTCGTCTGCCGGAGTTCCCCGGTGGCCGGGTCGATCAGTCCGGGGGCACCGATGCCGACGCTGTGCAGGGGGGCGGAGCCCGCCGTGCGTGCCGTGCGTTCCAGCAGCGCGACGGCCTGCTCGATGGCGGGGCCGGTGCCGGTCCCGCCGTCGATGGGCAGGGTGTCCTCGGCGAGCGTCACCCCGAGGAGGTCGGCGACGACCACGGCGACTCTGTCGGTGCGTACGTCCAGGGCCGCGAGGTGCGCGCGGTCGGCGACGATCCCGTACAGCCGGGCGTTGGGGCCGCGCCGCTCGGCGCCGCTCTCGCCGACGACCCGGATCAGTCCGGCCCCCTGGAGCCGCTCGACGAGGTCGGCGACGGTGGGGCGGGAGAGTCCGGTCAGTGCTTTCAGCTGCGTGGCCGTCAAGGGGCCGTCCTCCTGGAGCAGTTCCAGGGCGAGCCGGTCGTTGATGGCCCGGGCGGTGCTCGGTGAAGCGGGCATGCCGCGATCCTTCCAGATCCTTCCCCGCACGAGAGCGTCTATTTATCAGGCAGGGTTCCTGATAGTTTACGGCACGCGTAGTGGAGAAGGCCGCCGGGACCCCGGCGGGCCACACGTCCAGGGGAGGGCACGGCGGTATGACGACGGATTCCACCAACACGGTCTTCGGCAGGGAACAGGTGAGGCGGGCCAGGATCGCGGTCGCCGCGGTCTTCACCGTGCACGGAGCGGTGACCGGCAGCTTCGCCACCCGCGTGCCCTGGATCCAGGACCACGCCTCGGTGAGCGCGGGTCAGCTCGGCCTCGCTCTCGCCTTCCCCGCCATCGGCGCTTCGCTCTCGATGCCCCTGGCGGGCCGGATCAGCCACCGCTTCGGCGCCAGGACCGCGCTGCGCGGACTACTGGTGCTCTGGACGCTGGCGCTGGTCCTGCCGGCGCTGGCCCCGAACCTCGTGACGCTCTGCGCGGCGCTCTTCGTGTACGGAGCGACGGCCGGAATGTCGGACGTGGCGATGAACGCGCTCGGCGTCGAGGTGGAGAACCGGCTCGACAAGTCGATCATGTCCGGGCTGCACGGGATGTGGAGCGTCGGCGCCCTGATCGGTTCGGCGGCCGGCACCGTCGCCGCCCACCTCGGCACGGACGCCAGGCTGCACCACACCCTCGCGGCCCTGGTGCTCACGGCGCTCGGGCTGATCGCCTGCCAGGGAGTGCTGGACCTGCGCAGCGAGGCGGACGAGGAGCCGCCGCCGCGCTTCACCCTGCCGCCGAAGTCGGCGTTGGTCATCGGCGCGGTGGGCTTCTGCGCGGTGTTCGCCGAGGGCGCCAGCCTGGATTGGTCGGCGGTCTACCTCAAGGACATCATGGGCAGTTCCGCGGGTCTGGCCGCCGCGTCCACGACGGCGTTCGCGCTGACGATGGCCGTGGCCAGGATCGCCGGCGACAAGGTCGTGGACCGGTTCGGCGCGGTCAGGACCGTCCGGGCCGGCGGTGTGCTGGCCACGGCGGGCGGACTGCTCGTGGTCCTGGCGCCCGACGCCGCCCTGGCGATGTGCGGCTTCGGACTGCTCGGTCTCGGTGTCGCCGTCGTCGTCCCGCTGGCGTTCGCCGCGGCGGGGCGCAGCGGCCCCAACCCGAGTCAGGCCATCGCGGGCGTCGCGACGATCACGTACACCTCCGGGCTCATCGCCCCCTCCGCGATCGGCTCGCTGGCCGAGGCGACCTCGCTCGTCGTGTCGTTCGGTCTGGTGACGGCGCTGGCCTTCGGCCTGGTGCTGGGCGCGGGCGTGCTGCGCGGAGCCGATCGCACGCCCACGGGCGGCGGCGTCCCCGGCCCGTCGCCTGCGAAGGCCGGGACCCCGACCTGAGACCGGCGGGTGCCGGGGCCGGCCGGGGGCTCCGGCGCCCGGGGCGCTGCACGGGTGCGGTGGCCTGCGGCATTAACATGGCGCTGATCTTTTCGGCGGGTGAACACTCCGCACGGATTTACGCGGTGAACACTCCGCACGGACAGACTTGGAGCAACCATGGGCGGCCTCGGCGTGCGCTGGACCTTGCACGGCGACGGGAAGACCCCCGCGCCGGGGGCCGTGGTGAGGCCCGACGAGCGGCTCTCCTGGCCCCGTACGTTCGGACTGGGCGCCCAGCACGTGGTGGCCATGTTCGGCGCCTCGTTCGTCGCCCCGTCGCACCCATGATGAACACGGACACTCGGCACTTCCCCACAGAGCAGGGGGTGCGCCAGGCGGGTGCCCCTCGGAACCATCCGTTCCGCCAATGAACGAAGCTGTCCGACCTCGTCGGCCGGGCCTCATCACCACCCAGCAACACATCAAGGAGCAAGACCATGGCGGGCTTCGGCTGGAAGCTTCACGGCGACGGCAAGAGCCTCGCACCGGGCGAAGTCGTAAGACCGGATGAGCGGCTCACCTGGGGGCGCACCACCGGCCTCGGTGCGCAGCATGTGGTCTCCATGATCGGAGCCTGCTTCGTCGCCCCCATCTTGATGGGGCTGGACGCCAACCTCGCTGTCATGGCATCCGGCGTGGCCACCATCCTCTTCCTGCTCATCACCCGTGGCCGTATCCCCAGCTATCTCGGCAGCAGCCTGTCCTTCATCGGCGTGGCTGCCGTCATCAAGACTCAGGGCGGCGACGCGGCAACCCTCACCGGCGCACTGCTGGTCGTCGGCGCGGTCCTCTTCCTGTGCGGGGCGGTTGTTCGCGCCCTGGGCGCCCGCATCATCCACGCCGTTCTCCCGCCGGTGGTCACCGGCGCGGTGGTCATGCTCATCGGGTTCAACCTGGCTCCCGTCACCGCCGGCACCTACTGGCCCCAGGATCAGTGGACCGCGCTGCTCACCATGCTCTTCACGGGCTTCGCCCTCGTCGTACTGCGCGGCTTCTGGTCCCGTATCGCGATCTTCCTCGGCCTGGCCTTCGGCTACCTGATCTCTTGGGTCTTCGACCGCGTCTTCGGCAAGATCCACTCCCCCGCCGGAGGTACGGAATCGGTCGACCACTGGCGCCTCGACCTCTCAGGGGTGGCCAGGGCCGACTGGGTCGGCTTTCCCACCTTCCATGCCCCGAGCTTCTCCCTCTCCGCCGTTCTGGTCGCCCTGCCCGTCGTCATCGCGCTCATCGCCGAGAATGCCGGACACGTCAAGGCCGTCGGCGAGATGACCGGCGATCCGTTGGATGACAAGCTCGGCACGGCGATCATGGCGGACGGTGCGGCCACCGTGCTGTCGACGTCGGTCGGCGGTCCCGCCACGACCACGTACGCCGAGAACATCGGCGTCATGGCCGCCACCCGCGTCTACTCGACCGCCGCCTACTGGTGCGCCGCCGGCTTCGCGATCCTGTTCGGGCTCTGCCCCAAGTTCGGTGCCGTCGTGGCCGCCATTCCCGGCGGGGTCCTCGGCGGGATCACCGTCATCCTCTACGGCATGATCGGCCTGCTGGGCGCCCAGATCTGGGTTCGCTCCCGCGTCGACCTGTCCAACCCGCTCCACCTCGTACCCGTGGCCGCGGGACTCATCATCGGAATCGGCAACGTCAGCCTGACGCTCACCGAGAACTTCCAGCTCAGCGGCATCGCGTTGGGGACGTTGATCGTTGTCGTCGGCTACCACGCCCTTCGAGCCCTGGCACCAGCCCATATGAAGGACGAGCCACCGCTCGCCGAATCGAGCAATCCGGGGTACGACCGAGGTCTTGACCAATCTTGATCACAGGCATTCCTGTACCAGGAGCTGTCGGCCAGCGCCTGGTACATGGCGGCCCACCACAAGTTCGGATCTTCCTCGGCCAAGCCTGCGGCCTCGTCCCGCAGGCTTGGCCGACAACCGACGGGGCGTTGCGTGAGGATGTATCGGAGGCTGCTCAATTCACGAGTTGCCTGCGAACCGTAAAGGGACGCGAGCCCGAATATGGCTGCTGCGGATCCGGCAGGGTGTCCGCGAGGAGGGCGGGGCAAGTGAACGAGTCCGATGTCCCGCGGCAGGAGTCTGTCTGGTTGGTGGCGGCGAACGTTGTGGCCTGGCGTCGATGCGGAGTCGGCGGCCAGGAACTGCGCCCGGGGACGAAGTGCTTCAAGGGTGGGGCGAAGGTGTACATAGCCAATGCGTACTGGGGTCCGGGAGGCGATCGGGTCACGGTGGTCGGACGTGAACGGCACACCAGCCGGTGGATCGTCATCGACACGGCGACGCGCCACCTCCACGGCTTCCGACCGAAGCTCGTCCATACCCCGCGCGTCTTGGAGCGGCTGCGTGAGGCAGGACGCGAACGTGGACTCGGCGCGGACTACGCAGCGGACGCCTCCGCGACGCTGGAGCGGTATGCGCGCCAGTACCGCGCCGAGACGGCGCCGTACAGTCCGCACCCGGACCGATGCCTGTGCCACGCCTGCCTCACCGGCGAGTCCGGGTAAAGCGTGTTCTTTCGATAGGCCAGTCAGTTGATCGGGTGTGTCCGTCCGGTTAGTGATCACTGATGCGGCCGCCGATGCCGGCCAATCCGGTCCGGAGGCGACATGGGGCTGACCATCGTCGGACCTTGGAAGGCATTGCATGGAAATACCGCACCTGCTCGCCCTGGAGAGAGCTCCCTGCTGAACTTGGTTCTTTCCAGACCGCGCACAAACGCTTGATCAGATGGGCGATCGATGGGATGTGGGAGCGGATCTTCGGTGCCGTCCTCTCTGCTGCAGATGCCAGCGACGACATCGGTCGGACCGTGTCGGTGGATTCCACCGTCTGCCGTGCCCACCATCACGCAGCAGGTGCCGGTGGCAATGCTGCAGCTGACCGGCCCGAGCCGGCGGACCACGCGCTCGGACGATCCCGTGGTGGCCTGAGTACGAAAGTGCACCTGGCCAGCGACGACCAAGCCCATACGGGCCGTCATCCCGCAGCCTGCCGACCAGCTCGCCCACCACCAACGGCGCGGCAGCCGCGGCGGGCGGCCACCTGGATTCGATCCGGAGGTCTACAGGAAGCGGAATGCCGTCGAGCGGTGCATCAACCGCCTCGAACAGTGGCGCGGTCTAGCCATGCGAACAGACAAACTCGCCATCGCCTAGCAGGCTGCACTGCACCTTGCTGCCATCCTCATTTGGACTCGGACGTGAGCAAGGAGACACGGCCTAAAGCGTGTTGCAGAAGGCTGTGTGGTGGAGTGCTGACGCTGGCTGCAGTCCTGTCTGATCATGCGGTGAGGGCGTGGTTGTGCATGTGGGCGACGGCCTGGGCTGCGTGATGGAGTCCGTTGCCGTGCTGTCGACAGTCGCGGAGGATCTTGTAGTTCTTCATGCGAGCGAAGGCGTGCTCGACGCGGGCACGGGCTTTGGTGCATTACAGGGCCGCCCAGGTTCGACCGGCCGACCAGTGAGGGGGACCGCCCGCAGCCGAGCCCAGTACGCGTGCAGCGGACGCCGGTCCGGGCAGTGACTGGCTGACCATTTCAGTCGTTGCTCCCGGGAAGCGCACCGTGACAATATTCGACGAGTGTTCGACTACGGGGACGACGCCGACGACATGGCCGGGCCACCCGCCCGGCCTTCAAGGATCTCTGACTTGGCCGACTGGCCTGCGCCCGAGATGCCTCCGTCACCGCGTGAGGCGCCGAGATCGGCCACTGCCAAGGCGCCGGAGGGCGACCCGACATCGGCTGCTCGACACGAGTTTGCTGTGTTGCTGGGTGAGTTCCGGCGAACGGCGTTGCTAGTACCGCTGGATGAGGCCAGCGATCTGTGGTCGGCGAAGCAGAACGGTGTGCGCTGGATCTGTGCGTTCTCGGACGAGGAGGCTCTGGCCCGCTTCGCACGCGCTCGTGGGGATGCCGAGCGGGAGTGGACGTACCGGACGGTGCTGGGTGCGCGGTTGTTGGATGTGATGGTGCCGATGCTGCCGGGTCCTGCGGGGGTGGCGCTGGATGCGGGCAGTGAGGACGGTGGGATGTTGTTCCCGCCGGTGGCGGGCATTGTGCCGGAGGCGTTTGCGGTGGATCTCGGGGGGATGCAGTGAGCGGGGAGAGTCCTGATCTTGATGTGCCGCCGGAGGCGTTGGCCGCGATCGCGAAGGGGATCGACCTGGCGCACGCGGAGCTGAAGGAGCTCGGGTTCATCGGCCAGGCGTCGACGGGGCGGGGGTTTGCGGATCTTGCGTTGTCGGGGCTGGAGTTGGGGCACGGTGGGCTGGCGTCGGAGTTCCAGACGTTCTGCGACCGCTGGGATTGGGGTGTGCGGGCCCTGACGCAGAAGGGGAACGGCTTCGCGCTCGGGGTCGGGCTGTCGGCGGGTTCCTTCGCAGAGCAGGAGCAGTACATCAAGGACTCGTTCAAGGTCGGTGTGAACTCCCTGAACGGGAATCCGCACCTGTCCGAGGACGACGTCAAGAAGATGAGCTGGGACACGATCAGCAGTCAGTCCGCGTACGACAACCCGGACTACAGCGCGGAGTCGATGCTCGAGGCCCACGGCGAGGTTCAGCAGAACTGGCAGGACACTGCCTACGACGTGGAGGACTCCGCGCTCGACTCGATGGAGCGCAGCGGTCTGATCGACCCGGGGGTGCGGGCGGCGGCGGATGAACACCTCAAGGAGCAGCTTGATCCGTCGCAGGAGACGATCGATCAGGCTGAGCAGCCGCGGTGGGGGGAGCGTCGCTGATGGTGGACTGGGGAAAGCTCGGCGGAGACCTCTACGACGGGGCCGGCGATCTGGTCGACAAGGGCAAGGAGCTTGTCGGCGAGGGCATCGACAAGGGCACCGATGTGGTCGGCTCCGGTCTGGAGAAGGTCGGTGCCGACTCGTGGGCGGACTCGGTCGAGGACTGGGGGGATGAGACCGCGTCTTCGCTGGGTGCGGAGGTCGGGGAGCAGCAGCTCGGGCAGAGCGAGGAAGCGAACGAGCTGATCCACGGCAGGCCGGAGAAGATCGCCGCGGCGGTGAAGAACCTGCGGGATTTCCAGAAGGCGTTCGATCTCGTCGGTGGCGGGATGAAACGGCTCGACTCCGGTCACTGGAAGGGCGTGGCCGCCGATACCTTCCGGGAGAAGTTCCAGACCCTGCCCACCGACTGGGTGCGGGCGGCGGATGCGTTCGAGGACGCGGCCTCGGCGTTGGAGACGTACGCGCAGACGGTCACCGGCGCGCAGGCCAAGGCGCGTGAGGCGATCGCTCTCCACAAGGAGGGCAAGCAGAACTACGAGACGGCCGCTGCCGCGTTCCGGAAGAAGGCGGCAGCCTACGACGCGGTCCGCAACACCGATCACCCGCTGCCGCATCCGGGGGAGTTCTCAGATCCGAGCGTGGCCAAGCGGCAGCACGCGCAGGAGATCCTGGAGCGTGCCCGACAAGCGCGTAACGAGGCTGCCGAAGCGGCCAAGGGCGCGATCACTGCCGCTATGGCGCACGCCCCGAAGGAACCGACCGGCCTGGACCGGGCCAAGCAGGAGTTCTTGGACTACGGGGTGGGTCAGGGCATCGAGCTCGCCCATGTCGGTGGCGGGGTCATCAAGGGCACAGCGGGACTGCTCAACTTCGTCCGCTCGGTCAACCCGACCGATCCGTACAACCTGACGCACCCGGCCGAGTACTACAAGGGCGTCAACATGACGCTCGCCGGACTCGCTTCCACCGCCGCCAACCCGGACCGTGCGCTCAAGAACGCCTGGGACGCCGCCAAGGGCGACCCCTCCGAATTCATCGGCCGACTCCTCCCCGAGCTGGTAGGCACCAAGGGTGCCGGGGGCCTGATCAAGGGCGGCCTACGGGCCGGGATGAAGGACCTCCCCAAACGCCCCAAAGGCCAGAACCGCCAAGGCCACGAGGCGAACCCCGACTCCAATGGGCAGCAATGCAGCAAGGTCAAGTGTGACGGAGACCCCATCGACGTCGCCACCGGTCGCATGCTGCTCCCGCAGACGGACATCGTGCTGCCGGGATCGCTGCCCCTGGTCTTCGAGCGCGTCTTCGACTCCTCGCGCCACGCCGGCCACTGGTTCGGCACCGGCTGGTCGAGCACGGTCGACCAACGCCTGGAGATCGACGCGGAAGGCGTGGTCTTCAGCTGCAACGAGGGCAGCCTGCTCGCCTACCCGCATCCCGCGCCTGGCGCCCCCGTCATGCCCACACACGGCCGACGCTGGCCCCTGGACCGGGTAGGCGACGGCTACACCATCACCGACCCGGAAACCGGCCAGGTCCGGCACTTCGTCGACCATCCCACCGGGGAGCTGGCACTCCTGGCCCAGATCGACGACCGCAACGGCCGCTGGATCACCTTCGAGTACGACGAGACAGGTGCTCCTGCCTCGATCGTGCACCACGGCGGCTACCACCTGAAACTCACCACGCACGAAGGCAGAGTCACCGCCCTGCACCTGGCAGGCGCCGCCCCCGACGGCACCGACCAGGAAATCCTCCGCTACGGCTACACCGACGGACACCTCACCGAAGTCACCAACTCCTCGGGCAAGCCCGTGCGCTTCGACTGCGACGAGCTGGGCCGCATCACCGCGTGGACGGACACCAACGGCAGCCGGTACGAGTACGTCTACGACGAACACGACCGCTGCGTCTACCAGACCGGCACCAACGGCCACCTCGAAGCCCACTTCACCTGGGACGACACCGACCCCGCCACCGGCCTGCGCATGACGTCCATGACGGACAGGCTCGGTCACACCACCCGATACGTGATCAACGACCGCTCCCAGGTCGTCGCCGAGATCGACCCCCTGGGAGCGGTCACGCGCCACGAGCACGACCGCTACCACCGACTGCTGTCCGTCACCAACCCGCTCGGCCACATCACCCGCTTCACACATGACGAGCATGGGCGACTGGTTGAGGTGGAGCGACCGGACGGACGCCGGTCATGCGCCGAGTACAACGAACTGGGACTCCCCGTACGCATCGTCGGCACCGACGGCAACGTCACCCGGCAGGCCTTCGACGATCACGGCAACCGCACCTCGATCACGGAACCCACTGGCGCCACAATCGCGTTCTCGTACGACGAGGCGGGCCAACTCGTCTCCATGGCCGACGCCCTCGGGCACACTTCGATCCTCACGCCCGACAAGGCCGGGCTTCCGGTCGCAGTCACCGGCCCTTTCGGCGCGACCACTCGCTACGAGCGGGATGCCTTCGGCCGCCCAGTATCGATCAGCGACGCACGGGGTGCCGTCACCCGTCTCACGTGGACTGTCGAAGGCAAACTCGCCTGTCGCATCGAGGCCGACGGAAGTCAGGAGTCGTGGACCTACGACGGTGAGGGAAACTGCCTCACCCATACCAATGCCGTCGGCGCGACCGTCAGCTTCGAGTACACCGACTTCGACCTGCTCCTGGCACGCACAGAGCCAGACGGCGGCCGGTACGAATTCACGCACGACAGCAACCTCCGGCTCACCCGGGTCACCAACCCTCAATGCCTGACCTGGGACTACGGATACAGTCCAGCCGGACAACTGATAGCCGAGACGGACTTCGACAACCGGACGCTCCTCTATGAGCGGGATGCTGCAGGTCGGCTCACCGCACGTACCAGCGCCGCAGGCCAAACAACCCGCTATGAACGGGACATGCTCGGCCGCGTCGTCCGCAAGAACGCTGCCGGAACCACCACGACCTTCGCCTACGACTTCGCCGACCACCTCGCGGAAGCAGTCAACGAGGACGCAACCGTCACGTTCCTTCGGGACAGGTACGGCCGCCTTGTCTCCGAAACGGTCAACGGCCGCACCATGTCGTACACCTACGACGCCCTCGGCCGCCGTACCGGCCGCACCACCCCCACCGGCGTGGTCAGCACCTGGACCGACGACTCCGCCGGCCGCCGCACCTCCCTCACCACCTCCGGCCGCACCATCACCTTCGAACATGACGCCGTCGGCCAGGAAACCGCCCGCCACATCGGCGACACTGTCTCCTTCACCAACCAGTACGACCCGCTCGGCCGTCTCACCAGCCAGCAGATCACCGGCACCACGGGCAGCAGCATCCAGCGCCGCGACTACACCTACAGCGCCGACGGCAGCCTGACCACCCTCACCGACCAGCTCAGCGGTACCCGCACCTTCGACCTCAACCTCGCCGGACGCGTCACCGCCGTGCACGCCGCCGGCTGGACAGAGCGTTACGCCTACGACGCAGCCGGCAACCAGACCCACGCCACCTGGCCACAAGACCACCCTGGACAGGAAGCCACAGGCCCGCGTGAGTACAAGGGCACCCGCCTCACCCGGGCCGGTTCCCTCCGCTACTCCCATGATGCTGCCGGCCGGATCGTCCAGCGCCGCAAGACCCGCCTATCGGGCAAGGCGGAGGTGTGGCACTACACGTGGGACGCCGAGGACCGGCTCACCGCAGTGACGACGCCGGACGGAACACGATGGCGGTACGAGTACGACGCGTCAGGCCGACGCATAGCCAAGCTGCGCCTGTCGGCGGACGGTACGACGGTCATCGAGCGCAGCGACTTCACCTGGGACGGGCCGACACTGTGCGAGCAGACCACGGTCTCGGACGAGTCACCTCATCCGGTCACCCTCACTTGGGACCACGACGGCCTGCGGCCGGTGGCCCAGACCGAACGCATTATGGCGGTGGTGGCGCAGGAGGCGGGGGATGGCCAGCATGGCGCTCAGGTGCGCCCCATGGGGAGCCTGCACACCATGGGGCAAGCGGCCGGTGCGGTTGAAGCGGCTGCATCAGTCGGTGTGCCGAACGGGGTGCACGCAGCCCAGCACGAGATCGACTCTCGCTTCTTCGCCATTGTCACCGACCTCGTCGGCGCACCCTGCGAGCTCGTCGACGAGCAAGGCGGAATCGCCTGGCGCAGCCGCCGGACCCTGTGGGGTACCACCACGTGGGCATCTGACAACACCGCGTACACGCCACTGCGCTTCCCCGGCCAGTACTACGACCCTGAAACAGGGCTGCACTACAACTACTTCCGGCATTACGATCCAGAGACAGCCCGATACCTCACCCCGGACCCGCTCGGCCTCGTACCGGCGCCGAACCCGTCGACGTATGTCCTGAATCCGCACACCTGGACCGACCCGCTCGGCCTGTCACCGTGCCCTCCCCATCTGTTCCGCGGAACCACCACAGGTTTCGAGGGCAGCCCCGGTGTGCAACGGCACGGCATCACACCAACCTCGTCCGACCCCGGCGTCGCCAGCGTGTTCGCGACGCAAGCCGAGCGGTTCGGCGACGCCGTCGTCGAGATCTATCCGCGCGGCGCACTGGACGGGGTCCCGGTCCACCAGGGGTACATCGCGCGCGAGGCCGAATGGCCCGTCGAGCTGAGTCCGGCGGAACTGTCGTCCCGCGCATCCGCGCAGGTGCCATCGGCGGTAGCCCGGGAGATCCTCTCCGAGATGGGCATCCACGTGCCACGCAAGATCGGCAACGGGGACATCGATCCGCTCCTTGAATACGATGTTCCCAAGCTCACCCCTGAGCAGATCGCGCACTTCGTCGAGGAGGCACACCGTCGTGCTGGATAACCTGCCCGAGAAGGCAGCCCTGAGCATCGAATCCATCGAATCCATGACGCCGGGCGTTACCGACGCGGCGGACGACGTGGCCGTGTGCGTGGTTCGCTGTGTTGAGGGGACGGCACGGCTGGGCATGGTGTTCCAGCACCCGGGTTCCGCAGTTGGCCCGGGCACGGCCACGCCAGGGTTCTTGCTGACCGCCATTGAGTGGTACGGCAAGCAGGTCGAGCAACTGGACACCGTTCACTCCGGCAAGGTCACGCTCACGGGAGCCGGAGCGGAGACGCTGGCCAAGCGCGATGTCCTGAACTCGGTGCCGCGGTACTGAATGACCCCGTCGGCCCCGGCCGCGGTGTCGGCGGGGTCAGCCTGAAGATCACCGACAACTTCGAGCTGAGCGGCATCGCGCTCGGCACCATCGTCGTGATCACCGGCTACCACGTGCTGCGGGCCTTCGCCCCGGCCCACCTCAAGACCCAGGAGCCCCTGCTGGACGAGGGCACCTCCACGTACGACGAGGACGCGTCCCGGGACTGAGGCGTACGGGGCGGATCTTCGCCCGTTCCGATGAACCCCCGGCCGGTCGGCGCCACGGCCGGCCCGGGACTGGGACGCTGCCCGCATGGCGCAGTTCGAGCAGTACGCAGACCCGGCTGGCTCCGGCACCGCGACGGCGGACGTCCCCGCGGTGATCGGGCGGATGCGCGCCCTCCGCTCCGACGGGCCGCCCCACGACGGGGTCGCGGTCTTCCACGAGGTCTATCTGACGGTGGCGGAGACCCTCGGCCGGCAGAACCGGTTCGGGACCGGGCCGGACGCGCTGGACGTCCTGTTCGCCGAGCGCTATCTGATGGCGGTCGACTCCGCCTCGGCGGGGCTGCGCCCGCCCGCCTGCTGGCGTCCGCTGTTCCAGTACCGGCGCCATCCCGGCGTACGCCCCGTGCAGTTCGCCCTGGCCGGGGTCAACGCGCACCTCGGCCACGATCTCGCGCTCGCCGTGGTGGACGCCTGTCACGCGCTCGGCTGCTCCCCCTCCGATCTGGAGGAGGAGTTCGACCGGGTCGGCGACCTCCTGGCGATGCTGGAGGAACGCATCGTCGAGGACCTGGTCCCGGGCCCCGATCTGCTGGAGGTCACGGACCCGCTCACCCATCTGGTGGGGTCCTGGAATCTGGAACGGGCCCGCGAAGCCTCCTGGTCGGCCGCGCGGGTGCTGTGGGAGCTCCGCGGATTCCCGCTGCTCGCCGAGGAGTTCAGGGAGCGGCTGGACACGGGCGCCGGGCTGGTGGGGCGCTGTCTGCTCACGCCGTGCCGATGACGCCTCCGGTCCCCCGCGCCCGTTCCTTGCGCGTTCCTTGCACGTGCTTTCAGAAGCAGTCGCCGTACCAGTGGACGGCTCCCGGCGCCGTGACCGTGGCCAGGACCGGGCCGGGTGCGGCCAGCAGGGGCCGGGCCATGCCCACGTGTTCCTCGTGCGTCCGGGCGTTCCGCAGCAGGCGGGGCAGCGCCGTTCCGGCATCCGGCGCATCGGGCAGCCGGACGCGGACGCGGTCCGCACCCGCCTCGCGCCCCTGCGCGGCGACCGCCGCGAACAGGTCGCCCAGGCACTCGGCGGCCCCCGCGAACTCGCGTACCTCCACGCACTCCCCCACGCACCCGGCCGCGAGCCAGCCGACGGTCTCCCCGGATACGGGGTGCTCGGCCACGAGCGAGCGGTCGAGCGGCCCGTACCAGGCGGGGACGCGTACGGCCCAGTCCTCGGGCCCCCGCAGCGAGCTCAGCGGCCGGGTCGCGTTGTGCGCGGCGTGCAGGGCGGCCACCGCGCCGGCGTCCGCCGCCGTGGCCGCGCGGACCCGGAACACCGCCGGGTCCCCGGCGGCCGGCGCGATCGTCCCCTCCACGTACGTGGAGGGGAACTCCCGCCAGCCCGAGCTCCGGTAGACGCCCGGCGTTGCGGTGAAGAGGAGCGACCACGCGCAGCCCTCCGCCGTCATCGTCCGCTCGGCCTCGGACAGCAGCCGGCGCACCAGGCCCCGGCCGCGCGCGGACGGCCGGGTGGCGACGCTGCCGATGCCGCCGACCCGCTGCGGGACACCGTGCGCGTCGCGGATCGTACGCGGCACGTAGACCACGACCGCGTCGATCCGGCCGTCGCTCTCCGCGAGGAAGGTACGGCGGTGGCGGTCCGGATCGAGGGCGTACAGGCGGGAGATCTGCGGGGCGTCGAAGCACAGCCGCCACAGCGCGGACAGCGCGGGTTCGTCCGCGGGGACGGCCGTACGGACCCCGGCGCTCACAGGGTCAGATTCCCGTCGGTGCGGGCGGATGCGCCGCTCTCCGGCATCGCGGTGCGCCTGGTCCCCCGCTCGACGCAGCAGGTGTGCAGGGCCGTGTCGAGTGCGGCGGGGGCGAGATGGAGCGTGCCGCCGGTGAAGCGGCTGCCCGTCGCCGCGTAGTGGTTGCGGCCGTCGGCGATCCGGATGTGGGCGGTGCCGGCGTCCTCGGTGCTGCTGGTGAGTGCGGAGACGTCCCAGGTGACCGTGCCGGTGCCGGCGGCACGTCCGAGCAGCACCTTGGCCCTGTTGGTGCCGGTGATCCGCGTGCCGGAGGTGACGGTGAGGTGCTGGTCGCGTACGGCGCTCAGCTCGATGCCCGTGCCCGCGTACGTGCCGCCGTCGATGACGATCTCGGCCGAACCCACGGAGAGCGGGGCGGCGTTCGCGGCGCCGGTGACGGTGCAGTCCGTGAAGCGGACGGGGCCTGATCCGCGCAGGACGGCCCCGTCGACTCCCCCGAACGTGCAGCGCACGAAGTGGACCGGGGTGCTGACCGGGGTCTGCACGAGGACGGCGCCCGCCGGCGGCTCGAAGGAGCAGTCGCTGATCACGGTCGGCCGGGTGGAGCGCGCCGACCGCTGTGCGACGGCGAAGGTCTTCGCGGTGCAGCCCCTGACCTGCGCCCCGTCCGCGTTGACGGTCAGGGTGCCGGCCTGGTCGAAGGTCGGACGGGCGATCACCGTGACGTCCTCCAGCGTCAGGTCGGTGATCTTGGTGTTGGCGGTGAACCAGGAGCAGACGTGTCGGCGTACGGTGATCCGCTTGGCGGAGATGCCCCACTGCCCACCGGAGTTGGCGATGTCCATCAGCCCGGAGTTGCCGTCGAAGAGCAGATCGTGCTCGTACTGGCCGTGGGTGGTGAACGGGTTGCCGCCCGCGTCGTCACCGTCGCCGTGGCAGTTGGTGACGGTGCAGTACGCGGAGGCCGTGAGGTCGTTGAGGTGGCGGACGTTGCTGGTGGTGCAGTCGGCGATGTGGCCGTACAGGCAGTAGATCTGCTGGGTGAGGTAGCCCGCGCCGCCGTAGTCCACGGTCGGCGGATTCTTCAGTGAGCACTGTTCGGTACGGAACCGGGTGCACCAGCGCCGCATGATCACCGGCCAGAAGCTGCCCGTCGCGTGGATGCCGGAGACGTCGCAGTCCACCGCGTACTCGTAGGAGACCGGGTGCGAGCCGGTGTACTCGTCGTCGCCCGCGCCCTCGAAGACGAGGTTGCGGACGTGGGTGTTGCGCACCGGCTCGACGCGGGTCCAGGTCAGCCTGCGCCCGGCGGCGAGTTCCCAGCCGTTGAGGTAGCCGATCCGGATGTGGGTGGCGTCGATGATCTCGGTGATCTCGACCAGCTTCTGGAGCTCGCGCTCGTCGGCGCCGCCGCCCGCTACCGGAGCCACCTGCACGGCCCACCACTGCCCCACCCCGAACACCTCGGCGTCCGGGACCGGGAAGGCGTCGGTGAGTTCGACGACCTCGGCGGAGAGCGCGTGCTCGACCGTGGTGTCGGTGGTGGTGCCGCGGAAGGAGAGGACGGCGCCGAAGGGGTTGTCGTGGGTGTTCTTCTCGATGCCTGTGGTGTGGACGCGGTGGCCGCCGAAGTCGAGTTCGATGTTCGAGCGGTTCCAGAGGTGGCGTTGGGTGAAGAGGAGGTCGGTGTGGGCCTCGATGCGGTGGATCGTGGGGTCGTTGATCATCGCGTCGAGTGCGGCGTCGGCGGGGTGTTCGGCATCGAGGTGGCCGAAGGTGCGGAAGTCGACGGTTCCGGTGTGGAGTTGGTGCCAGCGGCCGGTGGGGTCGGTCTTCGGTGCGATGACGGTGCCGCCGTTGTGCGGGGTGTCGGACTCGCGGTCCCAGCGGAGGGTCATGGTTCCGCCGTCGCCGGGGGTGCGGTAGCCGGCGACCAGGACGAGGGTTCCGTCCGCGAGCGGGCCGGTGTTGAGCGCCCGCAGTGCGGCGACGGTGTCGACGTGCAGGACGTCGGTGGTGTGGGCGGGCGCGGCCTGTGCGCCGGAGGTGGCCACGGCCGTACCGGCCACGACCAGACCGGCCAGACCCGAAGCCCGCAGCAGACCACGGCGTGACGATGCGTGAACGGACATGACGGAGGTGCTCCTCGCGTGGTCGGTGCGTGCGCGGTGACGTCAGATGGTGTTGCGGTACGGCGGCATGAAGCGCATACGTGGCATCTGGTCGGCCAGGACCCCGCCGTCGACGACGATGCGCGCGCCGGTCATGTACGCCCCGGCGTCCGAGGCCAGCAGCAGCAGCGCGCCCACGCACTCGTCGGGCTGTGCGTACCGGCCGAGCGGGATGCGCTCGCGGTACGCGGCTTCGAACGCCTCGCGGTCGAAGGGGAATTCGCCGTCGATCGGTGTCTCGACCATGCCGGGGGCCAGGGTGTTGGCGGTGATCCCGTGCGGGGCCAGCTCGATGGCCAGGGTCTCCGTGAGGAGCTGGGCGGCGGCCTTGGACGCGTTGTAGTGGGCCAGGCCCGCCTCGGCGACCAGGGCGTTCTTCGAACTGATCGTGATGATGCGGCCGGCGACGCCGTCGGCCGTCATGTGCTCGGCGACGCGCTGGCTGAGGAAGAAGACCGCGTCGACGTTGACCCGCATGATGTGCGACCAGCCGGCGGGCGTGATCTCGTTGAAGCGTTCGAGGGCGGCCGTGCCCGCGTTGTTGACCAGGATGTGCAGCGGCCCGGCCTCGGCGCGTACCCGGTCGGCGAAACCGGCCAGTGCGTCGATGTCGGCGAGGTCCTGGCCGTACGTCCACGCCCTGCGGCCCAGCGCCTCGACGGCCGCCGCCGTCTCGGTGACGCCCTCGGCACCCGGCAGGTCGACGAGGACCACGTCCGCGCCCGCACCGGCGAGACCGACGGCGAAGGACCGGCCGAGGCCGCGGGCGGCTCCGGTGACGACCGCGGTGCGGCCGGTCAGGTCGAAGCGGTCGGTGCCGCGGGGCGGGACGGCTGCGGTCATGGCGGTCATTCCTCCAGGCTGAGCGGTACGGAGAGGTGGGCCGCCGCACCGACCGGGGGGGCGGGGGTGCGGCGGCCCCGCTGCTGGACCGCGGGGTGGCCGGGGGGCGGCCATGCCCGTGCCGTCCAGCAGGTTCGAGGGGGCGGGTCAGCCGTTCAGGCCCAGCAGGTCCAGCGACGGCCGGTGGATGATCTCCTCCACCGCGTCGGCGTCCAGCGGGGGCAGCCCGGGGATGCCGGGGATGCGGGCGATCTCCCGCAGGCCCTTCACCGAGTCGTCGACCGTGGTGAACGGATAGTCGCTGCCGAACATGACCTTGTCGAAGACCCCGTAGTCCTGGACAAGCCGGAGGCTGTGCCAGAGCTGGAAGGGCCGGTAGTGCAGGGCGCTGATGTCCGCGTACACATGCGGGTGCTTGCGGATGACGGCGATGCACTCGCCCTCGAAGGGGTGGCCGAGGTGGGCGAGGACCATCCGCAGTTCGGGGTGGCGGATGGCGACCGCGTCGAGGTGGCGCGGCATCGCCCATTCCAGCGGGGCGTTCGACACGAAGGTGGTGCCGGTGTGGACGAGGAGCGGCAGGCCGTGCCGTTCCGCGTAGCCGTACAGCTCGTCGTACTCCTCGGCGGCCGGGTCGAAACCCGCGTACATCGGCATGAGTTTGATGCCGCGCAGGCCGAGCTCCTGGTGGCCGTAGCGGAGTTCCTCCTGCCAGCCGGGCTGGGTGGGGTCGAGAGCGAGGTAGCCGATGAGCCGGTCGGGGTGCTGCCCGGCGTACGCGGCGACCGCGGCGTCGTCGACCCAGAGACCGCTGCGGCGGGCCTTGCCGCCCACCACGATCGTGCGGGTGTCCGGCGGGGCGGTGGCCGCGTACTCCTCCCACTTCACCGTCAGGTCGACCTCGCCCGCGTGGGCGCGGGCCGAGTCGGATCTGAACGGGTCGGTGAAGTCGTGACTGTGCCGGAAGAGATGCGAGTGGACGTCGACGATCATGTGCGGTTCCGCTTCTCCCAGCCGTCCGCGAACATGTTCCAGAAGCGGTGGCTGGGCGGGTGTTCCTCGAAGACCTCGTCGACGAGTTCGACTCCGAGGCCGGGGGCGGTCGGCAGCCCGATGTGGCCGTCGGCCATCGGCAGGGTGCCCTTGAGGGCGTCGAAGACGTACGGCTCCAGGAGCCCGTCGAAGGTTTCGAGGATCTTGAAGTTGGGGATTCCGAGGGCCGCGTGTACGGAGACCGTGGTGCACAGCGGCGAGTTGGAGTTGTGCGGGGCGATGAGCATGCCGTGCGTGTCGGCGATCGCGGCCAGCTTCCGCACCTCGGTGAATCCGCCGGCCATGGAGAGATCCGGCTGGATGATGTCGACGGCGTGCGTGGCGAAGAGCTGCTTGTACTCGTAGCGGTTGTGGAAGTGCTCGCCGCCGGAGATCGGGAAGGTGGCGCGCTGCCGCAGTTCCGCGTACCGCTCGATGTGGGTCCAGGGCATCGGCTCCTCGAACCAGCCGATGTCGAAGGGCTCCAGTTCGCGCACCAGCCGGGCCGCGGTCGGCATGGCGAAGCGGGCGTGCCCCTCGATGAAGAGGTCGACGTCCGGTCCGATCGCCTCGCGGACGGCTGCCACCAGGTCGACGGAGCGGCGCAGTTCGGCGCGCTCCAGCTCGTGGAGGCCGGGGCCGAACGGGTCGAACTTGAGGGCGGTGAAACCCTTGGCGACCGTCTCGCGGGCCTTCTGCGCGAAGGTCTCCGGCTCGCGTTCGCCGGTGTACCAGCCGTTGGCGTAGACCCGGACGGCGTCGCGGCAGGCGCCGCCGGTCAGGCGGTACGCGGGAACGCCGAGGGCCTTGCCCATCAGGTCGTACATCGCCTGGTCGAGGCCGGAGAGGGCGATGCCGCCCATGTCTCCGCCGCGCAGGAAGTCGCCCTGGTAGACGCGGAGCCAGAGCTCCTCGATGTCGAAGGGGTCGGCGCCGATCAGGTGGCGCTGCGCGAGGGCCTCGGTGAGGGCGCAGACCTCACTGACCCGGTAGGGGTGGGTGATCTCGCCGATGCCGGAGAGTCCCTCGTCGGTATGGACCCGGACGTAGCCGAAGTCGCGCCAGGAGGTACCGAGCATCAGGGTCTCGACCCGGGTGATGCGTCCGGCGGGTCCTGCCGGGCGGGTGCGGTTGACGGTCAGCATCAGCGGGTCGCTCCGCCCATGGTCGAGGTGTTCTCCAGGTCGCGGGCGCCGCCCTCGGCGAGGACGGCCTTGACGGCTGCCTCGGTGCCCTCGACGAGACGGTCCACGTCGGCGTCGGTGTGGGCGTAACTGATGTGGCTGCGCTTGAGGTTGAGCGGCAGCTCGAACAGACCGTGGTCGAGGAGCTTGCGGCGGTATCCGACGAAGAGCGAGGCGTCGTTGTGCAGCAGGTCGGCGTAGGTACGGGGGGTCTCGCCCGGCATGAAGTAGGTGACGAAGACGGAGCCGTATCCGGTGACGACGGCCGGGACGCCGAGGCGCTCGTAGAGACCGGTCAGTTCGGTGCGGACCCGGTCGCCGAGCCGGAAGACATGCTCGTGGACCGGCTCCTCGCGGAGCTTGCGGAGCGTGGCGAGGGCGGCGGCGACGACGGACGGGTGACCGTTGTACGTGCCGGCGAAGAAGGCGGGGGCGCCGGGGCGGGTCGAGAAGAGGTCCATCAGGTCGGCGCGGCCACCGATCGCGCCGACGGGGGCTCCGTTGGCGATGGCCTTGCCCAGGGTGGTGAGGTCGGGAGTGACGCCGGAGATCTTCTGCCAGCCGCCGATGTCGTGGCGGAAGCCCGTGATGACCTCGTCGAAGATCAGGACGCTGCCGGCCCGGGTGGTCTCCTCGCGGAGCGTGGTGAGGAACTCCTGGTACGGGAGGAGGGCACCGACGTTGTGCGGGACGGGCTCGACGATGACGGCGGCGATGTCGGAGCCGTGCTCGGCGAAGGTGCGGCGGACGGCCTCGCTGTCGTTGAACGGCAGGACGAGGGTGGCTTCCAGGACCTCGGGAAGGATGCCCGTCGAGATCGGGTCGTGGCTGCCGACCTGCTCCGGGGCGGAGATCACGTTGAGGCTGACCGAGTCGTGCCAACCGTGGTAGCAGCCCTGGAACTTGACGACGAGGCGGCGTCCTGTGGCGGCGCGGGAGACGCGCAGGGCGTGGAACGTGGCCTCGCTGCCGGTACTGGTGAGCAGGACCTTCTCGACCGACGGGATCAGCTCGGTGAGCTGTTCGGCGAGGAGGACCTCGCCCTCGGTGACGCCGACGCCCATGTGGCCGAGGGTGGCTCCGGCCTCGACGGTGGCGCGGGCCACGTCGGGGTCGTTGTGGCCGAGCAGCGGCGGGCCGAACGCGGAGTGGAAGTCGGTGTACTCGCGTCCGTCGGCGGTACGGAACCGTGCGCCGTCGGTCCCGGTGACGACCAGGTCGGTCAGTCCGGGAACGCTGCGCTGACCGCTGTTCACGCCGCCGGGAACGACCTGGCGGGCGCGCTCGGCGAGTCGGGCTCCGGAATCGTTGCCTACCGGGCCTGAGCTCATGGTGCTTGCTCCTTGCGTCGAGAGTCGTCGGTTTTCACAGGCCCTGCCCGGCCCGTGAGTCCCTGGCGCCATCCGCCCGGCAGTCGCCGCAGGAAGAGGAGAGTCACTTTTTCAAAACGCTGTTCTGTAGAGCAGAACAGTGCCCGATATTACGTCTGCCCCCAGGGCCGGTCAACCCCTTTCCGGCCACGAGAGCACCGTTCAACCCCTCGGAGGCACTAGGCTGTTCTGCTATGACGAACAGTGCTGCCCCAGAAGAGCCGAAGTACTGGGTCAAGAGCGTGGCCCGGGCAGCGGACATCCTCGAAGCGCTCGCCGCCCCCTCGCAGGGGAACGGCCTGAGCGTCACCGAGGTCGGCCAGGCGTGCTCCATCTCCAAGAGCGCGGCCTTCGGCATGCTCCAGACGCTGCGCGCGTACGGCCTCGTCTCGGACGACGGCGAAGGCATGAACCGCCGCTACCGGCTCGGCATGAGCCTGGCCAGGCTCGGCGACCGGGCGCGCTCCCAGGTGTCCCTGCGCGGGGTCGCCCACCCCGTCCTGCGCGACCTCACCGAGGTCACCGGCATGGCCTCGCGGCTCGCCGTGCCCGAGGACGGCCACGCGGTCGTCGTGGACCAGGTGGAGCTCGACCAGCGCGTCCGGCTCGATCTCCGGATGGGCCAGCGGGAGCTTCCGCACTGCACGGGGCTCGGCAAGGCGCTGCTCTCCGCGGTGCCGCAGAGCGAGGCCGCGGCGGTCGTCGAGCGGTTCGGGCTGCCCCGCCGCACGGCACGGACCATCACCGACCCGGCCACCTTCCTGTCCCATCTGCGCGACATCGCCCGCGTCGGCTACGCCCTGGACGACGAGGAGGACGCCGAGGGCATCATCTGCATCGGGGCACCGGTCTTCGACGACCGGTCGGTCTGCGCCGGAGCGGTGAGCATCACCGGCCTCAAGCTCGGTCTGCCGGCCTGGCGCTACCAAGAACTCGGTGGTCAGGTGCGGGACGCGGCGCGCAGGATCAGCGTTTCGCTGGGCTGGGTGGACGACGCGGTGGACGACAGCGCGACGACGGCCGCCTCCGATTCCGACGAAATCAGGTCTTGACCGATCGGCTCGACGCGCCGTAGGTTCCCTGCCAACCCCGCTGACATCCACACGTCACCGGATTTTCATCCTTTTCGGCCCGCTTCCGACGCCTGCCCACCGCGTCGTGAACATCCGACGGCCGAACCCTTTTGAGCCATCCGCCTCATGGCAGTCCACCGCAGGAACGCTCCCTCACTTTCGGCACTTCTCGGAAGGCGAAGTCCGCATGAGCGTTCCGCAGCACCCCACCCCCGTGCCGTCCACCCGCCGTAGCCTCCTGCGGGCTTCGGGTCTGGCCGGTCTGGTCGTGGCCGGTACGGCCGTGGCCACCTCCGGCGCCCAGGCCGCGCCCGCCCACACCACCGACGTCCTGCACGTCGACACCGTCGCCGCACTGCGGGCGCTCAACACCGGCCCGCTCGCGGACGGAACCCTCGTCCTGGTCGCCGGCTACCGCACCCCCGGCGACGGCGGCACCATGACCGTCCGCTGGGACCGCGAGTCCGACACCCCGCACAACGGGGGCACCGTCATCGCACCGAAGACCGACACCACCGGCCGCTGGCACCAACTCCACACCGGCACCGTCGACTTCCGCACCTTCGGCCACCTCGATGCCGAACACCCCGCCGACGCCGCACTCGACGCGATGATCAACGACCCCACGATCCACCGCATCGAGGCCCACACCGACCTCCTCTTCACCCAACGCCACCTCTGGAACCGCTCGAACATCGCACTCGACTTCGGCGGCCACCGCGTCCACACCACAGGCATCGAGAAGAACACCCACGACAACCCCTTCGGCGCCGTCCTCTCCTTCCGCGGCACCACCACCGACACGGTCCACACCCACACGCTGGGTGCCCCGATGCCCGACCTCTCCGATCTCTTCGAGGTCGGAGACGCGGAGAAGTTCGCCGTGGGCCAGTGGTGGGCGGTGGAGATCAACTCCCTGTCGGGCAGGTACGAGAAGGAGATCCAGCGGCTCGTCCAGGTGACCGACGTCGTGGACGCGACGCACATCCGGGTCAACTACAAGACCGGCTGGGACCTGGCCGCGGGACGCACCCTCACCTGGACCCGGGTCGAGCCCGTGGACCGCGCACACGTGCGCAACATGGTCTTCGAAGGCTGGGGCGAGGACGAGATGACCGGCTCGCACCCGGTCGCGTACGAGTACGCCGTGCGCTGCGACGTCTCCGGGATCGAGGCCGTCGGGACCTTCTGGCCCGTGGTGATGCGCCGCTGGTGCACGTACTTCCGCACCGAGCAGTGCTCGCTCACCAACCCGAAGTCCGTCACCTACGGCGGCGCGGGCTACCTCACCCAGCAGATCTACTGCCTGTACGGGCACGTCGAGGACTGTCACACCTCCAACGCCCGGCATCTCAACGACTTCACCGCGTCCGCGTACTGCTACGTCACCAACTGCCACGGCGACGGTGACGACCAGGGCCCGTTCGTCACCCACGGTCAGTTCGAGCACGACCTCGTCTACACCGGTAACTCCGGACTGATGACCTTCGCCAACTCGGGCGCCGCCTGGGGCGGCAGGGCGAAGCGCATCACCGTACGCAGGCACTCCTGCTCCTGGTTCGTGGCCCGCGTCAAGATCACCGATCTGACGCTGGAGGACGTCCTGGTCACCGGGAAGAAGTCGCTCGCCGGCTCCGGGATGCTCTGGGTCAACGCCGACGGCGTCCAGCTCCGCGGGTGCACGGCGAGCGGACCGCTGATCGTCTCGCGGGCCTCCGACCTCTCCGCGCGGCCCAACGTGATCGCCGACTCCTCGTTCGCCTTCGCGGCGGGCGCCGAGATCACCCAGGCGAACGTGACCGCCCCGGTCACCCTGCACCGGACCGTCCTCAAGGGCGTCGACGGTGCGGTGTTCAACGGCACCGGCCCCCTCGTCCTCGACCAGTGCGTGCTGACCGGATCCCAGGACACCGCGCCCGTCTCGCTCGCCCACTCCGACGTCACGGTGCTCGGCGGCGAGCTGCGTGACACCGGCCTCAGGCTGACCTCGGCCAAGGACCAGCGGCTGCGCGTCGACGGGACCCGGCTGACCGGCACCAACAAGGACGGCGCCCTCCTCTCCCGCACCGGCGCGGGGCGGACCGTCGACTGGCAGCTGACCGGGCTCGACTCGACCGCCCCGAAGGGCACCGCCCACGTCCTCGTCACCGAGGGCGTCAACCGCTACCGGGCGACGGGCGCCACCTTCAGCGGCGGCCGGCTCGAACTGCGGCCCGCGGCCTTCACCGGCGACAGCCATCTGCTGCACACCGGCTGCGTCGAGGACGGCACCGAGCGCACCGCGCTGCCGGACGAGGGCGACCGTGTCGCCCACACCGCGGCCACGCTGCGGTTCTGACCACCCCGCCCACTGATCACCAGGGAATCCCCGTGTCCACGCATACCCCGATCACCGGCCGGCCCGTACGGGTCGCGCTCGTCGGCGCCGGCAACCGCGGTCTGACGTACGCCGAGTGGATCAAGGCCAACCCGGAGCGTGCCGAGCTCGTGGCGGTCGCCGATCCGCGTCCCGCCGCGCGCGCCGCCGCCGGCGCCCCCGTCGAGTTCGACGACTGGCGCCCGCTGGTGGAGCACCGCATCGCCGACGCCGTCGTCGTCGCCACCCAGGACCGCTTCCATGTGGAGCCCGTACTGGCCCTGGCCGAGGCCGGTTACGCGATCCTCGCCGAGAAGCCGCTCGCCCCGACGGAGGACGAGACCCGGCGGATCGTCGAGGGGGTCGAACGGGCGGGCGTCCTCTTCGCCGTCTGCCACGTCATGCGGTACACGCCCTACACCGATCTGGTGAAGAGCGTGGTGGACTCCGGGGTCCTGGGCCAGCTGGTCTCCATCGACCACCTCGAACCGGTCGGCTGGTGGCACTACGCCCACAGCTACGTACGCGGGCCGTGGCGCAGCGAGAAGGACTCCTCGCCGATGCTGCTGGCCAAGTCCTGCCACGACCTGGACTGGATCACGTACGTCATGGGCGGCCGGATCGAGCAGGTCACCGGCTTCGGCGGACTGAAGCACTTCCGGCCGGAGAACGCCCCCGCCGGTTCGGCGGACCGGTGTCTCGACTGCGCGGTGGAGTCCGGTTGCCCGTACAGCGCGCTGAAGCTCTACATGCCGACGCTGCGCGAGAAGGGCGCGGTCTGGCCGGTCACCCATGTCACCGAGGCGACCGACGAGGCCGGGCTCGTGGCGGCCCTGCGCGAGGGGCCGTACGGCGTCTGCGCGTACCGGAGCGACAACGACGTGGTCGACCACCAGGTCCTCGCGATGCAGCTGACCGGCGGGGTGACCGCGACCTTCCAGATGGTGGCGTTCACGGAGCAGACCCACCGCCAGACCCGGATATTCGGCTCGCACGGCTGGCTGCGCGGTGACGGCGAACGGGTCACCGTGCAGGACTTCCGGACCGGCGCGACCACCGTCCACGAACTCGGCACGTCCGGGTCGAACGCGGCCGACGGGCACGGCGGCGGGGACGCCGCGCTCGTGGAGGCGTTCGTCACCGCCGTCGCCACCGGTGACGCCGGGGCCGTCCGGTCCGGTCCGGCCACCTCCCTCGGCAGCCACCTCGCGGCGTTCGCCGCCGAACGCGCCCGCCACACGGGCACCGTCCAGACGGTGCCCGCCGCATGAACTCCCCTCTTCCCGGCACCACCCTCACGTCCTCGGAGGACCCCCTCATGTCCCGTGTCCTGAAGCGCCGTTCCAGAGTGCGCCGCATCGCCGCCCCCGTCCTGGTCACCGCGCTCGCCTCGGGTGTCCTGGCGGGCTGCGGCAGCGGCGACGACGCGAACACCGTCACGATGTGGACCTACCCGGTCATCTTCGACGAGGCCAAGAACAAGTCGTACTGGGACGGCCTGGTCAAGGAGTTCGAGAAGACCCACTCCGGGGTGAAGGTCACCGTGGAGACCTTCCCGTGGGCCAACCGTGACACCGCCCTGGCCACCGCGATCGCCTCGGGCAAGGGCCCGGACGCCGTCTACCTGGTGCCGGACCAGCTGCCGAAGTACGCGAAGAACATCCTGCCCGCCGACGACTTCATGCCGGCGGCGGCCAAGGCCGACTACACGGACTTCGCCCTGAAGTCCGTGACGTACGACGGCAAGGTGCTCGGCACCCCTGTGCTGACCAGCGCCAACCCGCTGATCTGCGACAAGCGGGTGTTCGAGGCCATCGGTGAGTCGGCGTACCCGACGAGCTGGGCGGAGCTGGAGGCGCTGGCGCCGAAGCTGAAGGCGAAGGGCTTCTACGCCACCAGCCACAGCGGCGACACCCTCCAGACGCTGAACATGACCTTCTACCCGCTGCTGTGGCAGGCGGGCGGCGACGTCTTCTCGGAGGACGGCAAGACGGTCGCGTTCAACGACCCGGCGGGCGTGAAGGCCCTGACGTACCTCAAGAAGCTGGTCGAGGGCGGGTACACCGACAAGGACCTGATCACGACCACTCCGAAGCTGGAGCAGACACCGGTCGCCAAGGGCAAGGTCGCCTGTACCTGGCAGAACACCCCGGCCGATGTCGAGCCCTTCTGGGGCAAGGAGAACATCGTCGTCCAGCCGCCGCTCAAGGACACCACGTCGATCGGTTACGGCACGGTCGGCGCCGTGTCGATGCTCAAGGGAGCCGACAAGAAGAACACCGGCGACTGGATCAACTTCCTCTCCGAGTCGAAGAACGCGGCCGGTCTGCAGAAGGACGCGGGCTACTTCCCGGCCCGTACGTCCGGTGGCGACCTCTACCCCGGCGACGCCCTGCAGAAGGCGGTCGGCGCCACCCTGCCGAGCATGTCCGTGGGTCCGCTGGAGGACAAGTCCCGCGAGGTCATGGGCCTGCTGGCACCGGAGATCCAGGCCGCGCTGCTGGGCAAGAAGTCCCCGCAGCAGGCTCTCGACGACGCGGCCAAGGCCGCCGACGCGATGCTCGGGCGCTGACGCGCAACGCCCGTCCGGCGCAGGACACGTCCTCGGACGCCGGACGGGCCCGACCCACCCAAGCATTTCCCTCGTCCCGCAAGGAGATCCCCGTGGCAGTCGTCGCGGAACCCACCCGCCGGGGCCGTCGCAGCGGGCCGCAGGCGCGCCGCGAGGCCCGGATCGGCCTGCTCTTCGTCCTTCCGTGTTTCCTGCTGTTCCTCGCCTTCCGGTTCGGCCCCGGTGTGGCCGGTGTGCTGATGAGCTTCACCGACTACTCGCTCACCGGCGGCGGCAGCTTCATCGGCCTCGACAACTTCACGCGCCTCTGGGAAGACCCGCTGTTCTGGCAGGCCCTGAAGGTCACCGTCCTGTACACGGTGCTGGCGGTGCCGGGCACGCTGATCGCCTCCGTCTCGCTGGCGCTGATCACCCGCCGGGCCTTCCGCGGCGCCCGCTTCTTCCGGTCGGTCTTCTTCCTGCCGGTCGTCACCTCGCTGGTGCTGGCGGCCACCGTCTTCGTCTGGATCTTCTCGACCGGCGGCCCGTGGTCCACCCTGATGGGCTGGCTCGGCTTCTCCGAGGGCTCCTGGCTCTCCGACGACCTGCTGGTGCTGCCCGCGCTCGCGATCGTCGGGGTCTGGTCCCGTTTCGGGTACGGGATGCTGATCCTGCTCGCCCGCATGCAGGACATTCCGCGGGAGCTGGAGGAGGCGGCGCTCACCGACGGCGCGGGTCCCTGGCAGCGGTTCCGGTTCATCGTGCTGCCGCAGCTCAGGCCGGCCCTGTTCTTCCTCGCCGTGATCGAGACGACGGCCTCGTTCCAGGTGTTCGACGCCGTCTACACCATGACCGGCGGCGGCCCCGCCAACGCCAGCTACACGCTCGTCTTCCAGCTCTACGACGCGGGCTTCAAGTACTTCGACCTCGGCTACGCCTCCGCCATCGGTGTCGCGCTCTTCGTGCTGACCGTGGTGGTCGCCGTGATCCAGCGGCTCGTGATCGGGAAGGACCAGTGACCATGACCGCAGCACCCGCAGAGACACCCGTTGCCGACCCGCCGGCCCCGGCGCCCCTCGCACCCGACCGGGCGGCCCGCCGCGCGGAACGCCGGCTGCGCAAGCAGGCCGAGCAGGACTCCGTGCCGCACGGCATGCGCGCCACCCCGGCCGGCCGGATCGCCCGCGGCGCGCTGCTGACCGTGGCGGCGATCGTGACGGTCTTCCCGTTCTACGCGATGGTCGTGCTGTCCCTGAAGCCGTCCGCTGCGGTCGAGTTCCCCGGCAGTCTGCTGCCGTGGCCGGTGACCGGCGAGGCGTACGACAGCGTCATGAACGCCCAGGACGTACCGCGCTGGCTGTTCAACACCGTGATCTACTCGGTCGTCTCGGTCGTGGGTGTGCTGCTGCTCGCCTCGCTCGCCGGGTACGCGTTCGCCAAGAAGCGCTTCCCGGGCCGGGAGGCGATGTTCTGGTCGTTCCTGTCGATGGTCATGGTCCCGTACCACGTCACGATGATCCCGACCTTCGCGATGATCGCGAAGATGGGCGGGGTCGACACGTACTGGGGCATGATCGTGCCGACCCTGGCCAACGCCCAAGCCGTGTTCCTGATGCGGCAGTTCATCCAGGGGCTGCCCGACGAACTCTTCGAGGCGGCCCGCCTCGACGGGTGCAGCGAGTGGCAGATCTTCTACCGGATCGTGCTGCCCCTGCTGAAGCCGATCCTCGCCACGCTCGGTGTCTTCGTCTTCCTGTGGCACTGGAACGACTTCCTGTGGCCGCTGATCATCGGCCAGTCCACCGACATGCGCACCCTGACGGTCGGCATCGCCTCGCTCCAGCAGCAGAACGTACCGCTCAACGTGGTGCTCTCCGGCTCCGTCATCGCGTTCGTGCCCATCTTCGCCGCCTACCTGGTGGGCCAGCGCTACTTCACCGAGGGCGTCACCGCGTCCGGAATCAAGGGATAGTCACGCATGTTCACCGATGAGGCCGCCCTCGAAGAGCGGCTCGCCACCCCCTCCCCCGCGCTGATCGCGGACCTCGGCCGGCTGGAGGGCGACCTGCTCGTCCTCGGCGCGGGCGGCAAGATGGGGCCGAGCCTGTGCCGGCTCGCCCGCCGCGCCCTGGACGCCGCGGGCCGCGCCGACGTCACCGTGTACGCGGTGTCCCGCTGGTCCGACAAGGCGGCGGCCGACGACCTGGAGGCCGCCGGGGTCCGCACCGTCGCCTTCGACCTGATGGACCCGGGCGCCGATCTGGCCGCACTGCCCGACGCCGGCAACGTCGTCTTCATGGTCGGGGCCAAGTTCGGTTCGGCCGGGGCCCCTTCACAGGCGTGGGCGGTGAACGCCGCGATGCCGGACCGGGTGGCGCGCCGCTGGTCCGGCTCCCGGATCGCCGCGTTCTCCACCGGCAACGTGTATCCGCTGGTGTCCGTCTCCTCCGGCGGGTGCACCGAGAGCGACCCGGTGGGGCCGGTCGGCGAGTACGCCATGTCGTGCCTGGGCCGCGAGCGGATCTTCGGCCATGCCGCGCTGACCCTGGGCACGAAGGTCGCCACCATCCGCCTCAACTACGCGGTCGATCTGCGCTACGGCGTCCTCGCCGACATCGCCGCGCGCGTACAGTCGGGCGAGCCCGTCGATGTGACGACCGGTCATGCCAACGTGGTGTGGCAGGGGTACGCGAACGAGGTCGCCCTGCGCAGCCTGCTCCACGCGACCGACGGCGAGGCGTTCACCTTGAATCTCACCGGCCCCGAGACCGCTTCGGTACGGCGCCTCGCCCAGTGGTTCGGCGAGGAGTTCGACCGGGAGCCGGTGTTCGTGGGGGCGGAGTCCCCGACGGCGCTGCTCTCCGACGCGAGCCGCTGCCATGCTCTCTTCGGATACCCGGACGTCGCCCTGCGCACCCTCGTCGGGTGGCAGGCCGACTGGCTGCGCCGGGGGCTGCCGTTGTCCGGCAAGCCCACCAAGTTCCAGGTCCGTGACGGAAGGTTCTGATCCACTCCATGTCCACTCCCTCCCTCCTGTCCACCCCCGCCCTGGAGCAGCTCGCCCGCGGGGCGGTGATCCCCGCGCATCCGCTCGCCCTCGCCGCGGACGGCACGTTCGACGAGCGCAGGCAGCGTGCACTGACCCGCTACTACCTGGCGTCCGGTGCGGGCGGCGTCGCCGTCGCCGTACACACCACCCAGTTCGAGATCCGGGAGCCGCAGGTCGGACTGTTCCGCCCGGTCCTGGAGCTCGCCGCCGAGACGATCGACGCGGAGGCCGGCCGGCCCTTCGTCAAGGTCGCCGGGGCCTGCGGCTACACCGCGCAGGCGGTCGCCGAGGCCGAGACGGCCGCCTCGCTCGGCTATGACGCGGTGCTGCTCAGCCCGGCCGTGCCGGGCGCCGACGAGAAGGGCCTGCTGGAGCGTGCCCGCGCGGTGGGCGAGGTGCTTCCGGTCATCGGCTTCTACCTCCAGGAAGCGGTGGGCGGGCGGTACTTGTCGCCCGGCTTCTGGTCGGCGTTCACCGATCTGCCGTCCACGGCCGCCGTGAAGATCGCCCCGTTCGACCGCTACCGCACCGCCGATGTCATCCGGGCGGTCGCGGCTGCCGACCGGGCGGACGAGGTGGCGCTGTACACCGGCAACGACGACGACATCATCGGTGACCTGCTCACCCCGTACGAGACGGCGAGCGGTGAGCGCCGCTGGTTCGCCGGAGGGCTGCTCGGCCAGTGGGCCGTGTGGACGAGCTCCGCCGTGACCCTCCTGGACGACGTACGCGCCGCCCGCGCCGGTGACCACGAGGCGATGGTGCGCTGCCTGGCCCGCCGCCCCGGGCTCACGGACGCCAACAGCGCCGTCTTCGACGTACGCGGGGCGTTCCGCGGCTGCATCGCCGGAGTGCACGAAGTGCTGCGCCGCCAGGGCCTGTTGGAGAACATCCGCTGCCTGGACCCGGCCGAGACGCTGTCTCCGGGGCAGGCCGACGAGATCACCCGGGTGTCCGGGACCTACCCTTGGCTGACCGACGACGCCTTCATTGCGGAGCACCTCGATGCCTGGCTCTCCTGACGCCGCCCGATCCGACCGCTCCGACCGCCCCCGGGTGGTCGTCTCCGTACCGCCGAATCTGCGGGCGCAGTTCTTCACCGCCGAGGTCTGGCGGGAGCTGGAGCGGGCGGCGGAGCTCACCGTCCTCGACGAGCACAGGGACCGGGCGGCGCTGCTCGCGGCGCTTCCCGGCGCCCGCGCCCTCGTCACGTCCTGGCGGAGCCCCCAGGCCGACAAGGAACTCCTCGACGCGGCCGACCGGTTGGAGCTCATCGCCCACACCGGCTCCGCCGTCGCCCCGTACGTGACGGAGGAGGTCTTCCACCGTTCCGTCCTGGTCACGCAGGCCGGCGACGAGATGGCCCGGCCGGTCGCCGAGGTGGCACTCGCCTTCACGCTTTCCCTGCTGCACCGCATCCAGCGTTTCGACCACGCCCTGCGGGGCGGCGCGGAGTGGGCGGCGGCGAGCCAGGCGCCGCCGCGTCACGAGATCCACGGCAGCGACATCGGGGTGATCGGGGCCTCCCGTACCGGTCGCGCGTACATCGCGATGGTGCGGGCCATGGGGGCGCGGGTGAGCGTCACCGACCCGTTCCTGTCGGAGGAGGACGCGGCGTCCCTCGGCGTGGAGTCCGTACCCCTGGAGACCCTGCTCTCGCGCAGCAGGATCGTCGCCGTGCACGCGCCGGTGACCGAGGAGACCCACCGGATGATCGGCGCCGCGCAGTTGGCGCTGATGCCGGACGGGGCCGGTCTGGTGAACACCGCCAGGTCCTGGCTGGTCGACGAGGACGCCCTGCTCGCGGAGGTGTCCTCGGGCCGGCTGGACGCGGCGATCGACGTCTTCGACGCCGAGCCCCTGCCCCCCGGCCATCCGTTCCGCGCGCTCCCCAACGTCCTGCTCACCCCGCACCAGGCGGCGGGCAGCGTCGAGTGCCGTCAGCGGCTCGGGGCGAGCGCCGTCGACGAGGTGCTGCGCCTGCTCTCCGGGCGGCCCCCGGCCCACGCGGTCGGCGTCGACGCCCTCGCCCGGCTGCGCTGAACCGATCCCCCGTGCACCTCACCCGCCCGACCTCCCAGGAGAGTTGAACCCCATGCGTCTGATGCGCGTCGGCGAACCGGGCCACGAGCGCCCGGTGCTCGTCTGCCCCGAAGGCCGCCACTACGACCTGTCGGCGATCACCGACGACATCGACGGCGCCTTCCTCGCGGCGCTGGCCGAGAAGCCGCACCTGATACCCGCCGAGCCGAAGCTCCCCGAGATCGACATCAGCGGGCAGCGGATCGGCGCCCCCGTGGCCCGCCCGTCCGCGCTGCTCTGCATCGGCCAGAACTACGCGGCGCACGCGGCGGAGTCCGGCTCGGAGCCGCCCGAGCAGCCGATCCTCTTCTACAAGTCGCCGAACACGGTCGTCGGGCCGTACGACGACGTGCTCATCCCGCGCGGCTCGAAGAAGACGGACTGGGAGGTCGAGCTGGCCGTCGTCATCGGCCGCCGCGCCTCCTACCTGGACTCCCCCGCCGACGCCGCCGCGCACATCGCGGGCTACGCGGTCAGCAACGACGTCTCCGAGCGCGCTTTCCAGCTGGAGCAGTCGGGCGGCCAGTGGTCCAAGGGCAAGAGCTGCGCCACCTTCAACCCGCTCGGCCCGGTGCTGGTGACCGCCGACGAGGTGGGCGACCCGCAGCAGCTCCGGCTGCGCAGCCGCGTCAACGGGGAGCCGCGCCAGGACTCGTCCACCGCGGACATGATCTTCGACGTGGCGCATCTGGTGCACCATCTGTCGCAGTACCTGGTGCTGGAGCCCGGCGACGTCATCAACACCGGCACCCCGCAGGGCGTGGCCCTGTCCGGCCGCTTCCCCTACCTGGGGCCGGACGACGTGATGGAGATCGAGATCTCCGGCCTGGGCCGGCAGCGCAGCGTCTGCCGGCCCGCGTGACGGCCGTCCTCAGTCCTCCGGAAGCTCCACCGGGCTGATCTCGTCGAAGACGTCGCCGGGGCCGGGGTTCGTCGCGTCCGTGCCACCGCCGAACTGGGTCATCACACCCCACACGGCGTTGAGCGCGGTCTGTACGGCGCCCTCGGCCCATCCGGCCGTCCAGGAGATGTCGTCGCCCGCGAGGAAGACCCCGCGCTTGTCGGCGGGCAGCCGGTCCTGCATGAAGTGGGTGAACAGCCGCCGCTGGTAGCGGTAGTGGCCCGGCAGGTTGGCCTTGAACGCACCCATGAACCAGGGCTCGTTCTCCCAGGAGACGGTGACCGGGTTCCCGATGACGTGCTTGCGGATGTCCACGTTCGGATAGATCTCGCCGAGCGACTTGAGCATGACGTCCATGCGCTCGTTCGGGGAGAGCGGGAGCCACTTCAGGCTGTCGTCGCACCAGGTGTACGAGAGGCAGATGACGGCGGGCTTGTCCGGGCCCTCGTCCAGCAGGTACGTCCCCCGGGTCATCCGGTCGGTGAGCGTCATCGACATCGTGTCGCGCCCCGTCACCTCGTCCTTGTCCAGCCAGAACGGCCGGTCGACGGGGACGAACAGCTTGGACGACTCCATGTAGTGGGTGCGCTCCATCGCCGTCCAGTGGTCGATCGGGAAGAGCGCGTCGTCGCAGGCGATCTTGGAGAGCAGCAGCCAGGACTGCGCGGTGAAGATCGCGGCACGGTACGTGCGGATGTCACCGCTCGCGTCGGTGACGGTGATCTTGTTGCCCGCGGTGCGGTTCAGCCGGGTCACGGCGGGGCGCGGCTCGCCGTCGTGCAGCGAGGACAGCGACGTGCCGAGCGGCCAGTGGACGATCTTCTGCGGCTCGCGGTCCCAGAGGCGCAGCGGGAGCTGCTGGCTGCCGCCGACGATCCCGCGGTGGTGGTCGTCCGCCTCGCTGTAGACGACGCGCAGGATCTCCAGGATGGAGTTGGGGAAGTCGGTGTCCCAGCCGCCGGTGCCGAAGCCGACCTGACCGAAGATCTCGCGGTGCCGGAAGGACTTGAAGGCATCGGACGCGCAGAGGAAGCCGTAGAAGGTCTGGTTGTCGAACTTCTCGACGAGCTTCGCCCAGATCTCGCGGATGCGCGGTACGTCGCGCTCGCGCATCGCCCGGTTCATGTCGGAGAAGTCGGCACCCTCCTCCAGGCACGCGTTCCAGGCGTCCATGACGTCGCGGTAGACCTGGGGCAGGTCGGCGATGGTCTCCGCGTAGTGCGACTCGCCCTTGAGGTCGACGACGGTCGACGGGGTGGCCGGGGACAGCGGGTTGGGGAACGGCTTGGTCTCCAGGCCCACCAGGTCGATGTAGTGCTGGAGGGCCGTGGAGGACGGCGGGAAGCGCATCGCGCCCATCTCGGCGGTCAGTTCGGGGTCGCAGCCCTCGAAGCCGACGGTACGCAGCCGGCCACCGATCTGGTCCGCCTCGTAGACGACGGGCCTGAGGCCCATCTTCATCAGTTCGTAGGCGGCGATGATGCCGGAGAGCCCGCCACCGATGACTGCCACCTCGGCACCGTGCTCGGTGGCCGGGATCTGGCCGATGCCCGCCGGGTGGGCGAGGAAGTCGTCGTACGCGTAGGGGAAGTCCGGCCCGAACATGGTGATCGGCGGCTGCGCGTCGGTGTGCTGGACGGCGTTGGGCACCGTGGACGTCATGGGGTACGGACTCCTTGCGCGAAAAAGTGGAACGAGGTGTGGCAGGGGGACGGGCTCAGACGAGGGAGCCGTAGAGACCGGGGCGGCGGTCGTTCAGATACGGGTTGGCGGCGCGCGAGGCGGTCAGCACCTCGGGGTCGACCTCGCCGACGACGAGCTCCTCGCCGCGCCCGGCGCGGACCCGCACCACACCGTCGGGCCCGGCCAGGCAGCTGAGCCCGACGAACTCGAACTCGCCTTCCTGGCCGGTCCTGTTGACGTACGCCACGTACATCTGGCTCTCGAAGGCCCGTACGGGCACGACGGATTCCGCGACGAACTGGAAGGGGTGCATCTGCGCGGTCGGCACCAGCAGCAGACCGGTGCCCGCGAGGGCGTGCGCCCGGACGTTCTCCGGGAACTCGACGTCGTAGCAGATCAGCAGTCCGATGCGGACGCCACCGAGCTCGGCCTGCACCACGGCCTGCTCACCGGGGGTGAACCACTCCTGCTCGAAGCAGCCGAAGAGGTGGGTCTTGCGGTAGTTGGCGAGCGCGGCGCCGTCCGGGCCGATGAGCTGCGCCGCGTTGAAGATCTGTTCCCCGGAGCGCTCCGGGTAGCCGTAGAGCACCGCGAGCCCGTGACGCACGGCGATCTCGGCGACGGCCCGCGCGCCGGGACCGTCGGATGCCTCCGCCAGCCGGGGAACGGCGTCGCCGATGGCGTAGCCGGTGAGGAACATCTCGGGGCAGACGAGCAGCTGCGCACCGGCAAGGGCGGCGCGTCCGGCGGCCTCGTCGAGGACCTTGAGATTCTCGTCCACGGCACCGGGCCGGCCGGAGCTCTGGAGCAGGGCGGTACGCAACGACGGCATGGCTGACCTCGGGCGGTGCGAGCGGGGTGGGGAGACGTAATGACGGTACGGGCCCGCGATCCCCCCGGACAAGGCGCGACCGTTGCGACCCCCCGACGATCCGTTGCGCCCGCCGACCCCGGCACGGCGATTTGTTGCGCGGGGCGTTAGCGCAGGTCAGAAGGGTGATCTGGGTCTCAGCCGGCACCGGCGGCCCTAGGCCGGCGGCGACCCCGCCGAGTACCGCCGCAGCAGGGGCGACAGCACGAGCACGGACTTCGTCCGCTCCACGTACGGCTCGCCCGCGATCCGCTCCAGCACCTGCTCGAAGTGCCGCATGTCCGCGGCGAAGACCTGCACGATCGCGTCCGCCTCCCCCGTGACCGTCGAGGCCGACGCGACCTCCGGATAGACCGCGAGGCCCCGCTTGATCGCCTCCGGCGACGTGTTGCGGCTGCAGTAGATCTCGATGAACCCCTCGGTCTCCCACCCGAGCGCCGCCGGGTCCACCCGCACGGTGAAGCCGGTGATCGCACCCTCAGCGCGCAGCCGGTCCACCCGGCGTTTCACGGCGGGGGCGGACAGCCCCACGAGTGCGCCGATATCGGCGTAGGAGCGCCGGGCGTCTTCGGCGAGGGCGTGGACGATGCGTTCGTCGAGGTCGTTCAGGCGCACGTCGGGCGGGTCACTTCTCTGCGATGGCCGGTTCGGGGGCGACGGCACTGCCGCCGCCCCCGAAGTAGACCATGCGCGCCCGCCCGCGGCGCGCTCACCGCCTCCGGCCGGTCAGAACGGGAACTGCGACCGCCCGTGCTGCACCGAGATCCACTTCTGGGTGGTGAACGCCTCGATCATCGACTCGCCGTTCAGCCGTCCCAGACCCGACGCCTTCTCGCCGCCGAACGGGACGATGGGCTCGTCGTGGACGGTGCCGTCGTTGATGTGGATCATCCCGGTGCGGATGCGCTGCCCGACCCGCACACCGCGCTCGACGTTGGCGGTGTGCACGGCGCCGCTCAGCCCGTACGGGGTGTCGTTGGCGATCCGTACCGCCTCGTCCTCGCCGTCGAACGGCACCAGCAGCGCGACGGGACCGAAGATCTCCTGGTGCAGGACGGGCGAGTCGGCGGCGAGACCGGTCAGCACGGAGGGGCTCACCAGGTTGCCGTCGATACCGCCGTGCAGCAGCGCCGTCGCGCCGGCCTCGACGGTCTGGTCCACGAGCTTGGAGACCGCCTCGGCCTGCGAGGAGTTGATCAGCGGGCCGATCTGGGTCGCCGGGTCGGCCGGGTCGCCGACCCGCAGCGAGGCCACCTTGGCGACGAACTTCTCGGTGAACTCCTTCTCCACCGCACGGTCGACCAGGATCCGGTTGGCCGCCATGCAGACCTGGCCCTGGTGGATGTACCGGCTGAAGACGGCCGCGTCGACGGCGTAGTCCACGTCGGCGTCGTCGAGCACGATGAGCGCGCTGTTGCCGCCCAGTTCGAGCACGGCGCGCTTGAGGTTCGCCGCACAGACGGTCGCGACGTGCCGGCCGACCTTGTCCGAGCCGGTGAAGGAGATGACCTGCGGGACGGGGTGCTCCAGCAGCGTGTCGCCGATCTCTGCGATGTCGGTGACCACGACGTTCAGCAGCCCGGCGGGCAGACCCGCGTCCTCGAACACCTTGGCCAGCAGGGTGCCGCCGCAGATCGGGGTGTTCTGGTGCGGCTTGAGGACGACGGCGTTGCCGAGGGCGAGCGCGGGCGCGACCGACTTGAGCGAGAGCAGGAAGGGGAAGTTGAAGGGGCTGATGACTCCCACGACGCCGACGGGCACCCGGTAGACCCGGTTCTCCTTGCCCTCGGTCGGCGAGGGAAGTATCTGTCCGGCGGGCCGGAGCGCCAGCTGCACCGCCTCGCGCAGGAACTCCTTGGCCAGGTGGATCTCGAACGCGGCCTTGAGGCGGGTACCACCCAACTCGGCGACGATCGCCTCACCGATCTCGGGCTCGCGCTCCTCGACGATCCGCAGCGCCTTCTCCAGCACACCCCGCCTGGTGTACGGGTTGGTGTCGGCCCACGCCTGCTGGGCGCGCTCCGCCGCCCGGTACGCCTGGTCCACCTCGTCGGCCGTGGCGACCGGGATCGACGCGAGCTTCTCCCCGTTGAACGGGTTGAAGTCGATGATGTCCCACGACCCCTTCCCCGGCCTCCACTCGCCGTCGATGTACTGATGGGCCAGGTCAGTGAAGAAGGACATGAGATCCCTTACCGCAGAGAGGCGGGCAGCTGATTGCGCTTCATATTACTTAATTTTCAACCGAGTTGAAGCGTGCGAAGAGCCACTGCGGAACGGCCTGACCGCCCCACGCAAAAGCCCCTCCCGGCATCATTCACCGGAAGGGGCTCAGCGGTTACGGACGGGGCGGGATCAACTCCAGCTGGCGTGCAGCGGCTTGCCCTCGGCGTATCCGGCGGCGCTCTGCACACCGACGACCGCCTTCTCCGCGAACTCCTCCAGGGAGCTCGCGCCCGCATAGGTGCAGGAGGAACGGACACCGGCGATGATCGAGTCGATCAGGTCCTCGACGCCGGGCCGGGTCGGGTCCAGGAACATCCGCGAGGTGGAGATGCCCTCCTCGAACAGGGCCTTGCGCGCGCGGTCGTACGCGGACTCCTCCGACGTACGGTTCTTCACCGCGCGGGCCGAGGCCATGCCGAAGGACTCCTTGTAGAAGCGGCCGTCGGCGGACTGCTGGAGGTCACCGGGCGACTCGTACGTACCGGCGAACCAGGAGCCGATCATCACGTTGGACGCACCGGCGGCGAGGGCCATCGCGACATCGCGCGGGTGACGGACACCGCCGTCCGCCCATACGTGCTTGCCGTACTTCTTCGCCTCGGCGGCGCACTCCAGGACGGCGGAGAACTGGGGCCTGCCCACCCCGGTCATCATCCGGGTGGTGCACATGGCGCCGGGTCCGACACCGACCTTGATGATGTCCGCGCCGGCCTCGATCAAATCGCGCACGCCTTCGGCGGCGACGATGTTGCCCGCGACGATCGGCACCTTCGGGTCGAGGGCCCGGACGGCCCTGACCGCGGCGATCATGGATTCCTGGTGGCCGTGCGCGGTGTCGACGACGAGCGTGTCGGCGCCCGCGTCGAGGAGCTGCTTGGCCTTGCCCGCGACGTCGCCGTTGATACCCACGGCGGCGGCGATGCGCAGCTTGCCCCCGGCGTCGGTGGCGGGCGTGTAAAGAGTCGCGCGCAGTGCGGCCTTACGGGTGAGGATGCCGACGAGCTTGCCGTCCGCGTCGACGGCGGGGGCCAGCTTGCGGTTGGCGCCGTCGAGCTTGTTGAAGGCGTCGCGCGGGTCGATGTCCGCGTCGAGCAGGACCAGGTCCTTCGACATGACCTCGGAGAGCTGGGTGAAACGGTCGACGCCGGTCAGGTCGTGCTCGGTGACGACACCGACGGGGCGGTGCGCCTCGTCGACGACGACGCCCGCGCCGTGGGCGCGCTTGTGCAGCAGCGACAGGGCGTCCGCGACGGTCTGTCCCGGCGCCAGCACGATCGGGGTGTCCAGCACGAGGTGGCGGGTCTTGACCCAGCTGATGACCTCGGTCACGACCTCGATCGGAATGTCCTGCGGGATGACGACGAGACCACCGCGGCGTGCGATGGTTTCGGCCATCCGGCGGCCCGCGATCGCGGTCATGTTGGCGACGACGAGCGGGATGGTGGTGCCTGTTCCGTCGGGCGAGGAGAGATCCACGCCCTGCCGGGACCCGACCGCGGAGCGTCCGGGGACCATGAAGACATCGTCGTAGGTGAGGTCGTACGGGACCGAGGGGGACTCTGTGTAGCGACCGGTGCCCGGCTCAAGAAAACGCATAACACTCATTTTTTCATACGAAACGGTGCAGGTCGTTTCCACGAAGACACAGCAAAAGACCCCCGCTTTCGTCTGTTCCTCCAAGGAGGAGGTCGGGAGGGCCGGGCAAGTGGAACCTGCCTTACCCAGGGACCTTACCCGAACGGGATTCGAACCATTCGTGATCACCATCCCTGGACCCGGTGACAAGGGGTCAGGTAGCTTCAAATCCGCAGGTCTCAGAGGTAACCGCAGCGCCGACGATCACCCATCGGAACACCTGTCACGCGTTTGACCGGAGAGGATTCAGATCCGCCCGTGGAGAGCGAACTGCCGGACATCTACTGCCCGTTCCCCCAGCGGACCAATCCGCACGTCGGGCAGACCCGTGAGCACCTCGACACCTGGACACGCCGCACCGGCCTCGTGCACAGGGAGTCCGCGAGAGCCAGATTCGAACAAGCCGATTTCGGCGCCTTCGTCGGCATGGTCTACCCGACGGCCGGCAGCGAGCACCTCGATCTGGTGGCGGACTGGTTCGTCTGGCTGTTCCTCGTCGACGACCAGCTCGACGACGGCCAGCTCGGCCGCGATCCGGAACGCGTACGCGGCGTTGTCGCCCGGATGCTGGCCGTGGTGGACGGCATGGACACCGCCCCCGTACCCGACGAGGAGCTCCCGGCCGCCGTCGTCGCCCTGGAGGATCTGTGGGCACGGACGACCCCGGCCATGGCCCCGCACTGGCGCAGACGCTTCGCCTGGCACCTCACCACGTATCTGACGACGGCCACCAGCTGGGAGGCGGGCAACCGGGCCGACGGCGTGGTCCCCTCCGAGGAGACGTACATCGCCAAGCGCCGGCACACCGGAGCGATCCACGTCTGCATGGACCTGATAGAGATCGTGGCCGGGATCGAGGCACCCGAGTCGATTCACAACGATCCCCGCTTCATCACCGCACTGGAAGCCTCGTGCAACGTGGTGTGCTGGGCCAATGACGTCTACTCCTTCGAGAAGGAGCAGGTCCTCGGCGAGATCCACAACCTCGTGCACCTGGTCCGCCACCACCGCGGCTACGGGGAACAGCGGGCCATCAACCACGTCTGCGCCCTGATCGCCACCGAGACCGAGCGGTTCCTCACGGCCGAGGACGAGCTGCTGGAGATGTACCCGCAGCTGGCGGACATGCTCGTCCCGTATCTGGACGGCATGCGCAGCTGGATGCGCGGCAACCTGGACTGGTCCCGGCTCACCCCCCGCTACAACCCGGCGGACGTCAGCCAGTACGAGGAGCCCGAGGAGTATCTGGAGGAGACGGTCCTCGGCTTCTCCGCGGACCGCGCCGGAGAGAGCGTGAGCGACGCCCGCAAGGGCTGACACACCACGAAGGCCGGGCGCACACCGCGCGCCCGGCCTTCAAGCTGTCGCCCGCCGGTCAGACGCTGTCGGGGTCCGCCCGCTCCAGCGCCGGCCGGGGTCCCGGTGCCGACTCCGTCAGCAGGAAGTCCGCGGCGGCCGTGTCCGTCACCAGGCTGGTGACCAGGCCGGACCGCAGGACGGCCCCGATCGCCGCCGCCTTGCGCTGGCCGCCGGCGATCGCCACCACCTCGGGAATCCGGCGCAGCCGGTCCGCCTCCACGGTGATGCAGCGCTCGCCGAGGTCACGGCCGACCCTGCGCCCCTCGGTGTCGAAGAGGTGCGCGGACATCTCGGCCGCGACGCCGAGCGAGGCGTAGTGCGCCCGCTCCTCGTCCGAGAGCATGTCGTGCACGGTGGAGATGCCGGGTTCCCAGGAACCGATGGAGACCGCGGCGACCGTCACCTTGTCGAAGTACTCGAAGGCCCGGGCGATCCCCGTCTGGTGCCGCAGCGCGGCTGCCGTCGCCGGGTCCGGCAAGAGCATCGGCGCGTAGATCGGGTGCGCCTCGCCGCCGGAGACCTGCGCGGCGCGGCGGACCGCCTCGACCGAGCCGCGCTCGGCCGTCCCCGCGTCGTACACCCCGGTGAGCTGCACGACCGTGCAGGGCGGGAGCCGGTCGAGGGCCGCCGCCATGTGAATCGTGGACCGGCCCCAGGCCAGGCCCAGCACATCGCCCTCGTTCACCAGTTCGCCGAGAAGATCGGCCGCGACCTCGCCCAGGTTCTCCGGGTCGGGGGCGTCCTCCTGCTCCTCGGCCGGGGATTCGACGACGACCGCGTGGCGCAGCCCGTAACGGGCCCTGAGCGCGTCGGAGCGCTCCGCGTCCAGCTCGGCCGGCACCCGGATCTCGATGCGTACGAGATCACGCTCGAGGGCGGTCTCCAGAACCCGGGCCACCTTGAAGCGGCTGACGCCGAACTCCTCGGCGATCTGGATCTTCGACTTTCCCTCAAGGTAGAACCGGCGGGCCATGGCCGCCGCCTGCACCAGCTCCGCGGGTCCCATCCGCATGGCTGACCGACCCGCCGAGATGCCAGACACCGCGATCTCCTCACTGCTGTTCACACGCTCGATACGCCGTTCATCCTGTCAGATCCGGCGATCCTTGATCAGACCCGTCGGGCCGCGTTCATCTGCCCTTGGTTCAGTGGTTGCATCCCCAGGAGGCGGCCGTGGCCGCCTCCGCCTGGGCCCTCAGTCCCCGCACCGCCCCGGCCGGGTCCGCGGCCCCGTACACCGCCGAACCCGCGACGAACACATCGGCGCCGGCCTCGGCGCACCGCTCGATGGTGGTGGCGGAGACCCCGCCGTCCACCTGGAGCCACAGTTCGAGTCCGTGCTTGGTGATCAGCTCACGGGTGCGGCGGATCTTCGGCAGCATGATGTCCAGGAACGCCTGGCCGCCGAAGCCCGGCTCCACCGTCATGATCAGCAGCATGTCGAGCTCGGGGAGCAGGTCCTCGTACGGCTCGATCGGGGTCGCGGGCTTGAGCGCCATCGAGGCGCGGGCCCCCTTCGCCCTGATCTCCCTGGCCAGCCGGACCGGCGCCGCCGCCGCCTCCACGTGGAAGGTGACGGAACCGGCGCCCGCCTCGACGTACTGCGGCGCCCAGCGGTCCGCGTCCTCGATCATCAGGTGGCAGTCCAGCGGAGTGTCCGTGGCCTTGCTCAGCGCCTCCACGATCGGCACGCCGAGCGTCAGGTTGGGGACAAAGTGGTTGTCCATGACGTCGACATGGAGCCAGTCGGCACCTTCGACGGCCTTCGCCTCGTCGGCGAGTCGCGCGAAGTCGGCGGACAGGATGCTGGGGTTGATCTGGGCCATGCCCCCAGCCTGCCATGTTCCGCGCCACTTCCCCGCCTCGGTGCGTCCCAAAGCCTCACGGGATCATCACAGTTCACGCAATCCCGGCTTTTTGCCGGTCCTCAGTCCCCGGATCAGCCGGTACGGCGCAGCAGCGCGAGGTACATCGCGTCCGTGCCGTGCAGGTGGGGCCAGAGCTGTACGTCGGGTCCCTCACCCAGCGCGGGCACTCCCGGCATCAGAGGACGCGCGTCCACCCACTCGGCCTCGACGGGCTGTCCGCCCCGGCCCCTGAGTACGTCGTCGACGACGATCCGGGTCTCCGCGAGATGCGGCGAACAGGTCGCGTAGCCGACGACGCCGCCGATCCGCACGGCCTTCAACGCCTCGCGCAGCAGGCCGCGTTGGAGCGGAGCGAAGCTTTCGAGATCCTCGGCGCGGCGCCGCCAGCGGGCTTCCGGGCGACGGCGCAGCGCGCCCAGTCCGGAGCACGGAACGTCCATCAGGACCCGGTCGAAGGAGCCCGGCTGCCACGGCGGACGGGTGCCGTCGGCGGTGATCACCTGGTACGGGCCGGGGTTGCCGGCCAGCGCCCGCTCGACGAGCCGGGCACGGTGCGGCTGCTTCTCTGCGGCGAGCAGCGCGGCGCCGCGGCCGGCCGCGAGGGCCGCCAGCAGGGCGGCCTTGCCGCCGGGCCCCGCGCAGCCGTCGAGCCAGCGGCTGTCCCTGCCGTCCACCGGCGCGTTGGCCAGGGCGGCGGCGACGAGCTGGCTGCCCTCGTCCTGCACTCCGGCCCGGCCGTCCTGGACGGCGGTCAGCGCGCCCGGCTCGCCGCCCTCGGCCATCCGTACGGCGTAGGGCGACCAGCGGCCGGGAAGGCCGTTGTCCTCGCCGAGGGCGCTCAGGAGCTCGTCGGTGGTGGAGCGGCCCGGCCGGGCGACCAGGGTCACCTCGGGCCGTTCGTTGTCGGCTTCGAGGAGGTCCTCGATGCCGGCCCGGCCCCCGCCGAGGGCGTCCCACAGCGCGGAGACGATCCATCGCGGATGCGAGTGGACGATGGAGAGGTGCTCCTCGGCGTCCTTCTCGTACGCCGGGGCGACGAGCTCCACCCAGCCGTCCAGGTCGTGTGCCGTCACCTTGCGCAGCACGGCGTTGACGAACTTGGCGCGCCCCTCGCCCAGCACCACCCGGGCCAGCTCCACGCTGGCCGAGACCGCGGCGTGGGTCGGAATGCGGGTGCCCAGCAGCTGGTGCACGCCCATGTTGAGGACGTCGAGCACCGGCGGGTCGACCTCGCGCAGCGGCCGGTCGATGCAGGCGGCGACGATCGCGTCGTACGTCCCCTGCCGGCGCAGCGTCCCGTAGACCAGCTCGGTCGCGAGCGCGGCGTCCCTGCCGTCGAAGTCGCCCTTGGCCCGTGCCTTCTTGAGCAGGGGCGGCAGGACGAGGTTGGCGTACGCGTCGCGTTCGTCGACGGCCCTGAGCGCCTCGAAGGCGAGGAACCGGACGGGGTCCTTCTGCGGACGGCGGTGCGGCTTGGCGGGACGGCGACGCTGCTGGTCGTTCACGTGAAAGGTGCTCCGCTGATGGTGAGGGGGCGAACGCTCCCAGCGTACGTCGTGGCCGGGCCGGGCCCGTCCGGCGTGCGACGGCGGGACGGCCGCCCGGCCCCGGCGCGCTTCCTAGGACGGCAGGCCCTAGACGCCGACCAGCTCACCCGGAACGATCCGCACCCCGCGCGCCCAGTCGGCGCCCCGCATCGGCTTCTTCCCCTGCGGCTGGACCCACAGCAGCTCCACCGCGTGCGAGCCGGTACCGACGTACACGTTGTTCTTGGCGGCGGACAGCTCGCCCGGGGCCAGGTCGGTACGGTCCAGGACGGGCACCGCCTGGATCAGCTTGAGGCGCTCCCCGCGGAAGAGCGTCCACGCACCGGGGGCCGGGGTGCAGCCGCGGACGACCCGGTCGACCCGCAGCGCGGGTGCGGACCACTGCACCTGGGCGTCCTCGACAGTGATCTTGGGGGCGAGGGTGATGCCGTCGGCCGGCTGCGGCACGGCGTGCAGCGTGCCGTCCTCGATGCCGTCCATGGTCGCGGCGAGCAGCCCCGCACCGGCGAAGGCGAGCCGGGTGAGCAGATCGCCGCTGGTGTCGGTGGGCCGCACCTCCTCCGTGAGGACGCCGTACACCGGACCGGAGTCCAGCCCCTCCTCGATCAGGAACGTCGACGCGCCGGTCACCTCGTCGCCCGCCATGACCGCGTGCTGCACGGGGGCGGCGCCGCGCCAGGCGGGCAGCAGCGAGAAGTGGAGGTTGACCCAGCCGCGGGCGGGGACGGCGAGCGCGGCCTTGGGCAGCAGCGCCCCGTAGGCGACGACGGGACAGCAGTCGGGCGCGATCTCCCGCAGCCGTGCCAGGAAGTCCTCGTCCCGGGGCCTGACGGGCTTGAGGACCTCGATCCCCGCCTCCTCGGCGCGCTCGGCGACGGGACTGGCGACCAGTCGGCGCCCGCGCCCGGCCGGTGCGTCGGGCCGGGTGACGACGGCGGCCACTTCGTGACGGCCGGAGGCGAGCAGGGCGTCCAGGGCGGGTACGGCTACCTCTGGGGTGCCTGCGAAGACGAGCTTCATGGGGGCTGACTGCCTCTCGGGCCGAAACGTACGGTGATGAGCAGCACACCAGTCTAGGGCCTGTCGTCGAACCGCCGTCGTCCGGCCGAAGGCCGGGGCGGCCGACGGTCCGACGAAGGCCCCGGCCCCCGGAGCCGCGCCGGATGGCGGGGGGCGTACGCACGGCCGTGCGCCCCGCGCATATGCACATACGCCCCTATAGCGTGACCACATCCCCGGGTGGCGCGTTGGTCAAGTGAGATTGACCGAAGTGGGCCGCCTCGGTGCGGCCCCGATCCCTTTCATCGCCGGTTCGAGAGGCTTCTTCATGGCCGACCACGCAACCCACGACGCCCAAGCGCGGGCCAGTCTGCATCTTCTGGTGCGGGACATCGAGCGGGTCCGGCGGCAGGTGGACGCGCTGCGCACCCTCACCGCCCAGCTGGGCAACGTCTACCGTCCGCGCCGCTCCGGCCCGTCAGCGGGCTTCGTCGTCTACGGCAGGGCCCCGGCCCCCACCGTCCGGCTGGCCCAGGAGCTGCGGGACAGCGTCGAGACCCTGGTCACGGCGGCGGTCGACTTCGACCGCTCGCTCGGATTCTCCTGGGACGCGGTGGGCTCAGCCCTCGGGGTCACGAAGCAGGCGGTGCACCGCCGCTACGGCGCCCGCCGCAACGCTCCCAGCGCAGCGCCCGAGGGGGCTGTCGCCGCCGAGACCACGCAGCGCCCGGTGGCCGTGGCCCCCGGCATGGCCGGGGCTCCGTCCGGCCCCTCCGGCCCCCCGCTTCCCTCGGTGCCCGCGGCTCGCTCGATGCCGCCCCAGCCCTCGACGGCCGGTCCGTCACTGCGGGAGGAGCTGCGCCCCGGGGCGTTCCCCGGCCCGCGCAACGGCTGACGCCGCGATACCCCCCTCTGCCCCTCCGTGCCGCGCGCACGGCGGGGCAGTCCCTTGTGCCCGCAGGTCCGCTCCGCCGCTCCTCAGCCGATGTCCGGCGGGTCGATCCTGATCCGGACGGGATCGCCGCCGCCCTTGGCCATCCGCGCCGCCTGGGCCGTCTTCAGGGCGGCGGCCAGCGCCGCTCCCCGCCCCGGTTCCACCCGGATCAGTGCCCGCTCCCAGGTCTCGCCCGGCGGGGCGTCCCACGGCCGCCGCGGGCGGCCCGGCTCGGCGGCGGGCACCGGCACGGGACCCAGGATCTGGGCTTCCGGCGGCAGTTCGGCAGCGGCGAGAAACGCGGCCAGTGCCTCGGCGGGACCCGTGACCGAGGCCATCCGGGACACCGGAGGGAAGCCCAGCTCCGCCCGCTCCGCCAGTTCGCGCCGTGCGTACCCGGCGGGGTCCCACCGCACCAGTGCCTGCACGGCCCGCAGTGTCGGCTCGGCGACGATCACCACGGTCCCGCCCTCGCCCTGCCCCCGTACCAGCGAGGCGGCGGACGTCCACCGGCGCAGTGCCTCCTCGCCGGCCCGCAGATCGGGCCTGCCGAGCATGGCCCAGCCGTCCAGCAGCAGCGCCGCCGCGTACCCGCCCTCGGCGACGGGTTCGGCGCCGGGTGTGCTGACGACCAGCGCGGGCACGTCAGGCACCGAATCCAGGATGTGGTCGCGCCCGGACGTCCGTACCGGCACGGCGGGGAAGGCTCTGCCCAGCTCCTCCGCCGTCCTGCGGGCCCCGACGATCTGGGCGCGCAGCCGGAAGGCCCCGCAGCTCTCGCAGTGCCAGGCCGTCTCGGCGCGCCCGCACCAGGCGCAGTTGAGGTCCTGCTGGTCCGGGGCCTCCAGCGGCCCGGCGCAGTGCCTGCACCGCGCAGGTGTCCGGCAGCGCTCACAGGCCAGCCGTGGCGCGTATCCCCGGCGGGGCACCTGCACCAGGACCGGACCGCTGCGCAGCCCGTCCCGGACGGTCTGCCAGGCGAGACTGGGCAGCCGCGCACTCCGGGCCGCACCGTCCCGCGCCAGCTCGCCGTCCCCGACCGTACGCACGAGGGGCGCCGCGCTCCTCAGCTGCTCCCGGTCCGGGGCCAGCGGCAGCGCCCAGCCGGTCTCGACGAGCTGGGCGGCCTCCACCGTGCAGCTCGTACCGCCCAGCAGGAAACCGCACCTGCCGTGCGCCGCCCGCAGTTCGAGCACCTCACGGACATGGGGGAACGGCGCGTTGTCGTCGCTGTGGCTGGAGTCGCCGTCGTCCCAGATCACGACGAGACCGAGATCGGCGACGGGCGCGAACATCGCCGCGCGGGTCCCGACCACCGCCCGTACGGACCCCCGCCGCACGGCGAGCCACTGGCGGTAGCGCTTCTCGGGTCCGGAGTCCGCCGTCAGGAGCGTGTGGTGCCCCTCCCCCAGCAGTCCGGTGAGCGCGCTGTCCACCCGCGCGGCGGCCCGCCCGTCCGGTACGACGACGAGCGCGCCGCGTCCCGAGGCGAGCGTGGCGGCCACCGCCCTGGCGATCTCCTCGGGCCAGTGCGGGCCCGGCAGAGCGGTCCATACGGCGCGCGGTGCCCCGCCTTCGGCCAGCGCCCGGAGGAACGCGGGCCCCTGCCCGTACCTCTCCCAGCTGCCGGCCTCCGGCGGGGCGGGCGGCGGCAGGGGGTCCGGGGACGGCCTGGACTCGGCCCTGCCGTTCCTGGGCGGCACGGCGAGCTGGAGGACGTCGGCGAGGCTGCCCGCGTACCGGTCGGCGACGGCGCGCGAGAGTGCGAGCAGTTCGGGGCCGAGCACCGGTTCGGGCGACACGACGTAGGCGAGGGCGGCGAGCGCCCCCTGATAGTCCGATTCGGCGCGCCGCTCGACGAGGAAGCCGTCGATCAGCCCGCCGCCCTCGCGTCGGCCGCCCCGGACGTTGCGCCCCCCCGCGCCGAACCGCACCCGCACCCGCACTCCGGGCCGGGCGTCGGCGTCGAGCTCCTCGGGTACCGCGTAGTCGAAGTACTGGTCGAGATGGAGCACGCCCTTGTTGACCAGGACCCGGGCGACGGGCAGCTCCTTGGCCAGCGCGGCCCCGCGCCAGGTGCGCGGCTTGGCCCGCGGCACCTGCGCCTTGCGCACGGTCTCCCGGATCAGCGCAAGCTGCTCCGGCGCCCCGGCGTCGGGCTCGGCGGATCGCTCGTTCTCGCTGCTCACAGCCAAATTCCTACCAGACGGGACTGACAGCGGCGCCGGGCCCCACGACGCCGGGGCCCGGACACCGCGATCGGTGTCCGGGCCCCGGCGTGAGCCAGACGGCTGCGGTCGTACGGCCGCGGGACGGAGCCCGAAGGCCCTCCCCGCGGATCGTTACAGGCCCGCGGCCCTGCGCAGTGCTTCCACGCGGTCGGTGCGCTCCCAGGTGAAGTCGGGGAGCTCGCGGCCGAAGTGGCCGTATGCCGCGGTCTGGGCGTAGATCGGGCGGAGCAGGTCGAGATCGCGGATGATCGCGGCCGGACGGAGGTCGAAGACCTCGCCGATCGCGTGCTCGATCTTCTCCGTGTCGACCGCGGCCGTGCCGAAGGTCTCGACGAACAGGCCGACGGGCTCGGCCTTGCCGATCGCGTAGGCCACCTGGACCTCGCAGCGGGCGGCGAGACCGGCCGCGACGACGTTCTTCGCGACCCAGCGCATCGCGTACGCCGCGGAGCGGTCGACCTTCGACGGGTCCTTGCCCGAGAAGGCGCCGCCGCCGTGGCGCGCCATGCCGCCGTAGGTGTCGATGATGATCTTGCGGCCGGTGAGGCCGGCGTCGCCCATCGGGCCGCCGATCTCGAAACGCCCGGTCGGGTTCACCAGGAGGCGGTAGCCCTCGGTCTCCAGCTTGATGCCGTCCTCGATGAGCTGCGCCAGGACGTGCTCGACGACGAACTCACGGATGTCGGGCGCGAGCAGCGAGTCCAGGTCGATGTCCGACGCGTGCTGCGAGGAGACGACGACCGTGTCGAGGCGGACGGCCTTGTCGCCGTCGTACTCGATGGTGACCTGGGTCTTGCCGTCCGGGCGCAGGTACGGGATGGTCCCGTTCTTGCGGACCTCGGACAGCCGGCGCGAGAGCCGGTGCGCGATGTGGATCGGGAGCGGCATCAGCTCGGGCGTCTCGTCGCAGGCGTAGCCGAACATCAGGCCCTGGTCGCCGGCGCCCTGCTTGTCGAGCTCGTCCTCGTCGCCCTCGACGCGCTGCTCGTACGCCGTGTCGACGCCCTGGGCGATGTCGGGGGACTGCGCGCCGATGGACACCGAGACGCCGCAGGAGGCGCCGTCGAAGCCCTTCTTGGAGGAGTCGTAACCGATCTCCAGGACCTTGTTGCGCACAAGGTTGGGGATGTCGGCGTAGGCCTTGGTCGTGACCTCACCCGCGACATGCACCAGACCAGTGGTGATCAAGGTCTCGACGGCGACGCGCGAGGAAGGGTCCTCGCGCAGGAGCGCGTCGAGAATCGTGTCGCTGATCTGGTCAGCGATCTTGTCGGGGTGGCCCTCGGTGACGGACTCCGAGGTGAAGAGACGGCGGGACACATCGCTCCCTGGGGTTGCAGCGGCTGCTGGCTGATCATTGATGGAACGCCCGGGAGCTGCGCCCGGGTACGTTCCAGCGGCCAGTTTATCGGTCGGTTCCGGCGCTTGGTCCACGCGTCTCGCCCCTTGGGAGTTCTGTGACGTGCGGCACTGATGACGCCAGTGTGACAATCCCTCCTGCTGGGCGACATAAACATCCGCTTTCCGATATTTTCAGCCACCCATGCGAGGGAATCGGGAATCTAGCCGAAACGCGCTGTCACCAGATCCCAGACCGTGTCGGCGAGAGCCTCCTTGGGCCCGTACGGCACAGGCGTCTCACCGCCGTCCGCGGCGAGCACCACGGCTTCGTTCTCCTCGGAACCGAACGTCTTGCGCTCCCCCACCTCGTTGACGACCAGCAGGTCGCAACCCTTGCGGCGGAGCTTCTCGCGGCCGTTGGCCAGTACGTCGTCCGTCTCGGCCGCGAATCCGACGACGAGCTGACCGGCCCGGGACCGGTCGGCGGAGATTTCCGCCAGGATGTCCGGGTTGCGGACCAGGGCGACGGGCTCGGGCTCGCGCCCGTCCTTCTTCTTGATCTTGCCGCTCGCGTAGACCGCGGGGCGGAAGTCGGCGACGGCCGCCGCCATGACCACCACGTCGGCGTCGGCCGCGGCCTTCAGTACGGCTTCGCGCAGCTGCATCGCGGTCCCGGCCCGCAGGACGTCGGCTCCCGCCGGGTCCGGCAGGCCGGTGTTGGCCTCGACGAGGGTGACCCGGGCGCCCCGGGCGACCGCGGTGCGGGCGAGGGCGTAGCCCTGCTTCCCGGAGGAGCGGTTACCGAGGTAGCGGACCGGGTCGAGCGGCTCGCGCGTACCGCCCGCGCTGATGACCACGTGGCGGCCGGTGAGGTCGGGAGCGGCGGTGCCTCGTGCGAGGATCCGGCGGCAGACCTCGAAGATCTCGCCCGGGTCCGGGAGCCGGCCCTTGCCGGTGTCGACGCCGGTGAGCCGGCCCACGGCCGGCTCGATGACGACGGCCCCGCGCCTGCGCAGCGTGGCGACGTTCTCCCGGGTGGCGGGGTGCTCCCACATCTCGGTGTGCATCGCGGGCGCGAAGACGACCGGACAGCGGGCCGTGAGCAGGGTGTTCGTGAGGAGGTCGTCGGCCAGGCCGTGGGCGGCCTTCGCGAGCATGTCGGCGGTGGCGGGCGCGACGACGACGAGGTCGGCGGCCTGCCCGGTGCGCACGTGCGGCACCTCGTGGACGTCGTTCCAGACCTCGGTCGACACGGAGTGGCCGGAGAGCGCGGACCAGGTGGCGGCCCCCACGAAGTGCAGCGACGCCTCGGTGGGGACGACCTGGACGTCATGCCCCGACTCGGTCAGCCGGCGCAGCAACTCGCACGCCTTGTAGGCGGCGATGCCTCCGCTGACCCCAAGGACGACCTTCGGCTTGTCCACTGCCTCTCCCCGCACTCGTGATTCCCGGCGCACCCGGCTGCGTACGCACCGTCCCATAAGACACCACAGGCCCGGCGGTGGGACCGCCGGGCCTGAGGTGAAGGTGCTGGTTCCTGCTTACTGCGCGGGGCCCTCGATGGCCTCGGAGGTCAGCAGGCCCGCGTTGATCTCGCGGAGCGCGATCGAGAGCGGCTTCTCGTGCACGTGGGTGTCGACAAGCGGACCGACGTACTCGAGGAGGCCTTCACCGAGCTGCGAGTAGTACGCGTTGATCTGGCGCGCGCGCTTGGCGGCGTAGATCACAAGGCTGTACTTCGAGTCGGTGGCCTCGAGGAGCTCATCAATCGGCGGGTTGATGATGCCCTCGGGCGTGGAAATGGAAGAGGACACTCTCTGCCTTCCGAAGGGGGTAGAGACCAAAGAGATCTTTGATCGCGCGGTTCCGTGGTGTACGTGCTTCGTGTCAGTCGCTGCTGTCACGGAGGCCGGAAGCCTGCAGCATCAAGGTTAGCAGCTCACGTGCTACATCCTCGACCGAGGTGTTGACAAGCGTCGTATCGAACTCGGACTCGGCGGCCAGCTCGATTTTGGCAGCCGCGAGCCTGCGCTCGATCACGTCGGGCGCTTCGGTTCCGCGGCCGGTGAGCCGGCGGACCAGTTCGTCCCAGCTCGGCGGAGCCAGGAAGACGAGCTGGGCGTCGGACATCGACTCGCGGACCAGCCGGGCGCCCTGGAGGTCGATCTCCAGCAGCACCGGCTCGCCCGCCTCCAGGCGGTCGAGAACGGCGCGGCGGGGCGTGCCGTAGCGGTTGCCCGCGAACTCCGCCCACTCCAGTAGTTCGCCGTTGGCGATGAGCTTGTCGAACTCCTCGTTGTCCACGAAGAAGTAGTGGACACCGTTGCGTTCGCCGGGTCGGGGCTTGCGGGTCGTGGCCGATACGGAGAGCCAGACCTCGGGGTGGACCTTGCGCATATGCGCGACGACCGTGCTCTTGCCGACCCCCGAGGGGCCGGAGAGCACGGTCAGCCGCGGACGTACGTCCGGGGGTACGGGGGACGTCCCCCGGGATGTTGCAGCCATGGAGCGATTATCCAGGTTCTCAGGAGTGCCTGAGAACGTCAGGCGGCGCTGCCGCCGAACTCACGCTCCAGGGATGCGATCTGGTTGGAGCCGAGACCCCGCACCCGGCGGCTCTCGGAGATGCCGAGCCGCTCCATGATCTGCTTGGCGCGGACCTTGCCCACGCCGGGCAGGGACTCCAGGAGGGCGGAGACCTTCATCTTGCCGATGACGTCGTTCTCCTGGCCCGTCTTGATGACCTCGTGGAGCGAGGCGCCGGAGTGCTTGAGTCGATTCTTGACCTCGGCCCGCTCCCGGCGAGCCGCGGCGGCCTTTTCGAGCGCGGCTGCGCGCTGTTCAGGGGTAAGGGGCGGAAGAGCCACGCCTACGTCACCTCGGATGTCGATCTGTCGGATACGGACCGGTGAGGAACCTAGTCGCCCCACACCTCGTGAGCAACGAACAACGTGTGCTCGTTGACTCTCGACGGAGACTAGCGGCCAAGGGCGCTCGAGTCAGCGAGAACGGACTAAAAGTCCTGGTCAGCCTCAGCCTACCGGGACTTTTCCGGCATATTGACCCTGATTTTGCTCAGGAATTCGTCAACGGGCTGTTACGTGGCATGGTCAGCTTCCCGAGACCGCCGCACGGACCTCGTCCGCGAAGCGACCGGCGGCTTCGCGCAGCCCGGAAACATCCGGACCGTGGCGCAGCACGCCCCGGCTCACGCTGGGCACCACGTTGCCCACCGCGGCGCCGAAGACACCCGGCAGGTCCGCGGGGGTCGCGCCCTGGGCACCGATGCCGGGAGCGAGCAGCGGACCGTTGATCTCCAGATTCACGCCGGCGTCGCCGAGTGTGGCGCCGACCACGGCGCCGACCGAGCCGAGCGGCGTGACGCCCTCGTTCTCCGCGGCCATGTGGTCGAGCATTACCTGGGCCAGCGACCGGCCGTCGGCCGCCGTCGCCCGCTGCACCTCCGCGCCCTCGGGGTTGGACGTGAGGGCGAGCACGAAGACACCGGCGCCGGAGACCGCCGCCGCGTCGAGCGCCGGGCGCAGCGAGCCGAAGCCCAGGTACGGCGAGACCGTGACCGCGTCGGAGAACAGCGGCGAGTCCTTGTCCAGGTAGGTCGCCGCGTAGGCGCCCATCGTGGAGCCGATGTCGCCCCGCTTGGCGTCCATCAGGACCAGGGCGCCGGCCGCACGGGCCTCCTCGACGGCCTTCTCCAGGACGGCGACGCCCCGGGAACCGAAGCGCTCGAAGAACGCGGACTGCGGCTTGAGCACGGCGACCCGGTCGGCCAGTGCCTCGACGACCGTACGCGTGAAGCGCTCCAGGCCCGCGATGTCGTCGTTGAGGCCCCAGGAGGTGAGCAGCGAGGCGTGCGGGTCGATGCCGACGCAGAGCGGCCCACGGGTGTCCATGGCGTGGCGCAGGCGTGCGCCGAAGGGTTCAGGGGTCACTTCATGACCTTCCGTGTCTCGGCGCCGACGGCTTCGGCGAGGGTGGCGTACGGGGAGGCGGCCAGGCGCGCGGCCAGGCCCTTGTGGATCGCGCGGGCGTAGACCGGGCCCTCGTAGATGAAGGCGCTGTAGCCCTGGACGAGCGTGGCACCGGCGAGGATGCGCTGCCAGGCGTCCTCGGCGTTCTCGATGCCCCCGACGCCGACGAGCGTGAGCCGGTCGCCCACACGGGCGTACAGACGGCTCAGGACCTCCAGGGAGCGCTCCTTGAGGGGCGCGCCGGAGAGACCGCCGGTCTCCGCGGTCAGGGACGGCGAGGACTTCAGCCCGAGGCTGTCACGGGCGATCGTGGTGTTGGTGGCGATGATGCCGTCCAGGCCGAGCTCCACCGCGAGGTCGGCGACCGCGTCGACGTCCTCGTCGGCGAGGTCGGGGGCGATCTTGACCAGGAGCGGGACCCGGCGGTCCGTGACGGTCCGGTCGGCTGCCTCGCGCACCGCCGAGAGCAGCGGGCGGAGCGCCTCGGTCGCCTGGAGGTTGCGCAGGCCCGGCGTGTTGGGCGAGGAGACGTTCACGACGAGGTAGTCGGCGTGGGCGGCCAGGCGCTCGGTGGACTTCACGTAGTCGCCGACTGCCTCGGCCTCCGGCACGACCTTGGTCTTGCCGATGTTGACGCCGACGGTCGTCCGGAAGACGGGGTTACGCGCTGCCAGGCGCTCGGCCACGGCGGCGGAGCCCTCGTTGTTGAACCCCATGCGGTTGATCAGCGCGCGGTCCTCGACGAGGCGGAAGAGCCGCTTCTTGGGGTTGCCGGGCTGCGGCTCGCCGGTGACCGTACCGATCTCGATGTGGTCGAAGCCGAGCATCGACATGCCGTCGATCGCGATGGCGTTCTTGTCGAAACCCGCCGCGAGACCGAAGGGACCGTGCATGCGCAGGCCGAGGGCCTCCGTACGCAGTTCCTCGTAGCGGGGGGCGAGCGCGGCGGCGACGAAGGTGCGCAGTACGGGTACGCGGGCGGCGAGCCGGATCCAGCGGAAGGCGAGGTGGTGCGCCTGCTCCGGGTCCATCCGCTTGAAGACCAGCTGGAAGAAGAGTTTGTACATCGGGGTGTCCTCGGTGTCCTCACAGAGAGGGGGACACCGTTTCCGGTGTCCCCCTGCTGGGCTTCTATCAGTCGCGGGCCGCGGTGAGATGTTCCGCGTGTTCCTGGAGGGAACGTACGCCGACATCACCGTGGTTGAGCGCGTCGATGCCCTGGACGGCGGCGGCGAGCGCCTGCACCGTGGTCAGGCAGGGCACCGAGCGGGCCACGGCCGCGGTGCGGATCTCGTAGCCGTCGAGCCGGCCGCCCGTGCCGTACGGCGTGTTGACGATGAGGTCGACCTCGCCGTCGTGGATGAGCTGGACGATGGTCCGCTCGCCGTTCGGGCCCTCGCCCTCGGACTGCTTGCGCACGACCTTGGCGTTGATGCCGTTGCGCTTGAGCACCTCGGCCGTCCCGGAGGTGGCCAGCAGCTCGAAGCCGTGGGCGACCAGTTCGCGGGCCGGGAAGATCATCGAGCGCTTGTCGCGGTTGGCGACGGAGATGAACGCGCGTCCCTTGGTGGGAAGCGGACCGTACGCGCCGGCCTGCGACTTGGCGTACGCCGTGCCGAAGACCGAGTCGATGCCCATGACTTCACCGGTCGAGCGCATCTCCGGGCCGAGGACCGTGTCGACGCCGCGGCCGTGGATGTCGCGGAAGCGCGACCACGGCATGACGGCCTCCTTGACGGAGATCGGCGCGTCGAGCGGCAGGGTGCCGCCGTCACCGGTCTTCGGGAGCAGGCCCTCGGTGCGGAGCTCGGCGATGGTCGCGCCCAGGGAGATCCGGGCGGCGGCCTTGGCGAGCGGCACGGCGGTCGCCTTCGAGGTGAAGGGGACGGTGCGGGAGGCACGCGGGTTGGCTTCCAGGACGTACAGGATGTCGCCGGAGAGCGCGAACTGGATGTTGATCAGGCCGCGTACGCCGACGCCCTTGGCGATGCCCTCGGTGGAGGCGCGCAGCCGCTTGATGTCGTAGCCGCCGAGCGTGATCGGGGGCAGGGCGCAGGCCGAGTCGCCGGAGTGGATACCGGCCTCCTCGATGTGCTCCATGACGCCGCCGAGGTAGAGCTCGGTGCCGTCGTAGAGCGCGTCGACGTCGATCTCGATCGCGTCGTCGAGGAAGCGGTCGACCAGGACCGGCCGGGTGGGGCTGATCTCGGTGGACTCCGCGATGTACGAGGAGAGGCGGGTCTCGTCGTAGACGATCTCCATGCCACGGCCGCCGAGTACGTACGACGGGCGTACGAGGACGGGGTAGCCGATCTCGTCGGCGATGGCCTTGGCCTCGGAGAAGGTGGTGGCGGTGCCGTGCTTCGGGGCCGGCAGGCCGGCCTCGGCCAGGACCCGGCCGAAGGCGCCGCGGTCCTCGGCGGCGTGGATCGCCTCCGGGGACGTACCGACGACGGGCACACCGTTGTCCTTGAGCGCCTGCGACAGCCCCAGCGGGGTCTGGCCGCCGAGCTGGACGATGACACCGGCGATCGGGCCCGCGAGGGACTCGGCGTGCACGATCTCCAGGACGTCCTCCAGCGTGAGCGGCTCGAAGTACAGCCGGTCGGAGGTGTCGTAGTCGGTGGAGACGGTCTCCGGGTTGCAGTTGACCATCACGGTCTCGTAGCCCGCGTCGCTCAGCGCGAAGGAGGCGTGGACGCAGGAGTAGTCGAACTCGATGCCCTGGCCGATGCGGTTGGGACCCGAGCCCAGGATGATCACCGCGGGCTTGGTGCGGGGCGCGACCTCGCTCTCCTCGTCGTACGAGGAGTAGAAGTACGGCGTGTTCGCGGCGAACTCGGCGGCGCAGGTGTCGACCGTCTTGTAGACCGGGCGGATGCCGAGCGCGTGGCGGACCTCGCGTACGACGTCCTCGCGCAGACCGCGGATCTCGCCGATCTGGGCGTCGGAGAAGCCGTGCCGCTTCGCCTCGGCGATCAGGTCGGCGTCGAGGCGCTCGGCTCCGGCCAGCTCGTCCGCGATCTCCTTGATCAGGAAGAGCTGGTCGACGAACCAGGGGTCGATCTTCGTGGCGTCGAAGACCTCTTCCTGGGTGGCGCCGGCCCGGATCGCCTGCATGACGGTGTTGATCCGGCCGTCGGTCGGGCGGACCGCCTCGGCCAGCAGCTCCGCCTTGTCGCCGGGCTCACCGGTGAAGGCGAACTGCGAGCCCTTCTTCTCCAGGGAGCGCAGTGCCTTCTGGAGCGCCTCGGTGAAGTTGCGGCCGATCGCCATGGCCTCGCCCACCGACTTCATGGTGGTGGTCAGGGTCGAGTCGGCGGAGGGGAACTTCTCGAAGGCGAAGCGCGGGGCCTTCACGACGACGTAGTCGAGAGTCGGCTCGAAGGAGGCCGGGGTCTTCTCGGTGATGTCGTTGGGGATCTCGTCGAGCGTGTAGCCGACGGCCAGCTTGGCGGCGATCTTGGCGATCGGGAACCCGGTGGCCTTCGACGCGAGCGCCGAGGAGCGGGAGACCCGCGGGTTCATCTCGATCACGATGACCCGGCCGTCGGTCGGGTCGATGGCGAACTGGATGTTGCAGCCGCCGGTGTCGACGCCGACCTCGCGGATGATCGCGATGCCGATGTCGCGGAGCCGCTGGTACTCGCGGTCGGTGAGGGTCATCGACGGGGCGACGGTGATCGAGTCACCGGTGTGGACGCCCATCGGGTCGAAGTTCTCGATGGAGCAGACGACCACGACGTTGTCGTTCTTGTCGCGCATCAGCTCCAGCTCGTACTCCTTCCAGCCGAGGATGGACTCCTCCAGGAGCACCTCGGTGGTCGGGGAGAGCGTGAGGCCCTGTCCGGCGATCCGGCGCAGCTCCTCCTCGTCGTGCGCGAAGCCGGAGCCGGCGCCGCCCATGGTGAAGGAGGGGCGGACGACGACGGGGTAGCCACCGAGCGTGTCGACGCCCTTGATGATGTCGTCCATCGTGTGGCAGATGACCGAGCGGGCGGACTCGCCGTACCCGATCTTCGCCTTGACGGCCTCGACGACGCCCTTGAAGAGGTCGCGGTCCTCGCCCTTGTTGATGGCCTCGACGTTGGCGCCGATCAGCTCGACGCCGTACTTCTCCAGGACACCGTTCTCGTGCATGGAGATCGCGGTGTTGAGCGCGGTCTGGCCGCCCAGCGTCGGGAGGAGCGCGTCCGGGCGCTCCTTGGCGATGATCTTCTCGACGAACTCGGGGGTGATCGGCTCGACGTACGTGGCGTCGGCGATCTCCGGGTCGGTCATGATCGTCGCCGGGTTGGAGTTCACCAGGATGACGCGCAGGCCCTCGGCCTTGAGGACGCGGCAGGCCTGGGTGCCGGAGTAGTCGAACTCGGCGGCCTGACCGATGACGATCGGACCGGAGCCGATGACCAGGACGGACTGGATATCGGAGCGCTTAGGCACGCTGGCCCTCCATCAGGGAAACGAAGCGGTCGAAGAGGTACGCGGCGTCGTGCGGGCCCGCGGCTGCTTCGGGGTGGTACTGGACGCTGAAAGCCGGCTGGTCGAGGAGCTGAAGGCCCTCGACGACCTGGTCGTTCAGGCAGACGTGGGAGACCTCGGCGCGGCCGAACGGCGTCTCGGAGACCTTGTCGAGCGGGGCGTCGACGGCGAAGCCGTGGTTGTGCGCGGTGACCTCGACCTTGCCGGTCGTGCGGTCCTGCACGGGCTGGTTGATGCCGCGGTGGCCGTACTTCAGCTTGTACGTGCCGAAGCCGAGCGCGCGGCCCAGGATCTGGTTGCCGAAGCAGATGCCGAAGAGCGGGGTCTTCCGCTCCAGGACGCCCTGCATGACGGAGACCGGGTGGTCGGCCGTGGAGGGGTCGCCGGGCCCGTTGGAGAAGAAGACTCCGTCGGGCTTCACCGCGTACACCTCGTCGAGGGTGGCGGTGGCGGGCAGGACGTGCACCTCGATGCCGCGCTCCGCCATGCGGTGCGGGGTCATCCCCTTGATGCCGAGGTCGATCGCGGCGACGGTGAACTTCTTGGTGCCGATCGCGGGGACGACGTACGTCTCCTTCGTCGCGACCTCGGCGGAGAGGTCGGCGCCGGTCATCTCGGGGGCCTGGCGCACCTTGGCGAGCAGCATGCCATCGTCGGCGATGGCGTTGCCGGAGAAGATGCCGACGCGCATCGCGCCGCGCTCGCGCAGGTGGCGGGTGAGCGCGCGGGTGTCGATGCCGCTGATGCCGACGACGCCCTGGCTCGCGAGCTCCTCGTCGAGCGAACGCCGGGAGCGCCAGTTGGAGGGCACCCGCGCGGGGTCGCGCACGACGTAACCGGCGACCCAGATCTGCTGCGACTCGGGGTCCTCGTCGTTCACACCGGTGTTGCCGACGTGCGGGGCCGTCATCACGACGACCTGACGGTGGTACGAAGGGTCGGTCAGCGTCTCCTGGTAGCCGGTCATGCCGGTGGAGAACACCGCCTCGCCGAAGGTCTCCCCCACGGCCCCGTAGGCACGGCCGCGGAAGGCGCGGCCGTCCTCCAGGACGAGTACGGCGGGAGCTTTGGCGGCTCCCCGGGTGGAGATCGTCATCGTGCGGTGCCTTCCGTAGTGCGGTTCAGATGGTTGATGGCGTCGACCCAGGCCCGGTGTTCGGCCGCGTGGTCGGAGCGGAAACCGGAGTCGATCAGCTTGTCGCCGTGCGCCCAGGTGATGACCAGCAGGCCGCCCTCGGGGAGGACCTTGCCGGCGAGCGCCTTGTCGAGCCGGGCCTCGCGCAGTGCGTCGGCCGGTACGAAGAAGTCGGCCGCTCCGGGGCGTACGACGTCGAGTCCCTGCGCGCCGAGCGTCAGCTCGACGCGGCTGCGGGTGCCGAGGCCGTGCGCGACGATCCGGTCGAGCCACTGCCCGGCGGTCGTCGAGGCGTGGTAGCGGCCCGAGAGTGTGAGCAGTGTCTCGCCGTCCGCGAATCCCTCGGGGGTGGCGGGCAGCTCGGGCAGGTCCGACTGGAGCTGTCCTCGCCACTTCCATCCCTGGCGCATCAGCCAGTAGACGAGGGCGATGAAGACGGCCAGTCCGACGACCCAGCTGATCCGGGCGGACCAGTCGGTCACTTCGGCCGACTTCTGGTCGGCGGCCAGCAGGTACAGGGGGGTCAGTGTTGTCACGCGAGCTTCCCGTCGACGACCGTGGCACGGCCCCGCAGGAAGGTGTGGGTCACTCGGCCCGGCAGCTCGCGACCCTCGTACGGAGTGTTGCGGCTGCGGGACGCGAAGCCCGCGGGGTCCACGACTCCACGGTATGCCGGATCCACGAGCGTCAGGTTCGCGGGCTCGCCTGCCGAGACGGGGCGGCCGTGGCCGTCGAGCCGGCCGATCGCCGCCGGGCGGAACGACATGCGGTCGGCGACGCCCGCCCAGTCGATGAGGCCGGTGTCGACCATCGTCTGCTGGACGACGGAGAGCGCGGTCTCCAGGCCCACCATGCCCATGGCCGCCGCGGCCCACTCGCAGTCCTTGTCCTCGTGCGGGTGCGGGGCGTGGTCGGTGGCGACGCAGTCGATGGTGCCGTCGGCGAGCGCCTCGCGCAGGGCCATCACGTCGGCCTCGGTGCGCAGCGGCGGGTTCACCTTGTAGACCGGGTTGTACGACCGTACGAGCTCGTCGGTGAGGAGCAGGTGGTGCGGGGTCACCTCGGCGGTGACGTTCCAGCCCTTTGACTTGGCCCATCGGACGATCTCGACCGAGCCGGCGGTCGACAGGTGGCAGATGTGCACCCGGGAGCCGACGTGGGCGGCGAGGAGGACGTCGCGGGCGATGATCGACTCCTCGGCCACGGCGGGCCAGCCGCCGAGACCCAGCTCCGCGGAGACGATGCCCTCGTTCATCTGGGCACCCTCGGTGAGGCGCGGCTCCTGGGCGTGCTGGGCGACGACCCCGTCGAACGCCTTCACGTACTCCAGCGCCCGCCGCATGATCACGGCGTCGTCGACGCACTTGCCGTCGTCGGAGAAGACCTTCACTCCGGCGGCGGAGTCGTGCATCGCGCCGAGTTCGGCGAGCTGCTTGCCCTCCAGGCCGACGGTGACGGCGCCGATGGGCTGCACGTCGCAGTAGCCGGACTCCTTGCCCAGCCGCCAGACCTGCTCGACGACGCCCGCGGTGTCGGCGACCGGGAAGGTGTTGGCCATGGCGTGCACGGCGGTGAAGCCGCCGACCGCCGCGGCCTTGGTGCCGGTGAGGACGGTCTCGGAGTCCTCGCGGCCCGGCTCGCGCAGATGGGTGTGCAGGTCGACGAGGCCGGGCAGCAGGATCCGGCCCGCCGCCTCGACGACGGTGGCGTCGCCGGCCTCGATGTCCGTGCCCACCCGCTCGATGGTCTCGCCGTCGATCAGGACGTCCTGCGGCTCGCCACCGAGGATCTTCGCGCCGCGGATCAGGATCTTGCTCATGATTACTTGTTCTCCTCGGTACGGGCGGGGGTGGCGGACTCGTTGCCGCCCAGCAGCAGGTAGAGCACGGCCATGCGGATCGAGACACCGTTGGCGACCTGCTCGACGACCGTGCAGCGGTCGGAGTCGGCCACGTCGGCGGTGATCTCCATGCCCCGGACCATGGGCCCGGGGTGCATGACGATGGCGTGCTCGGGCATCTTGGCCATGCGCGAGCCGTCCAGGCCGTAGCGGCGGGAGTACTCGCGCTCGGTCGGGAAGTAGGCGGCGTTCATCCGTTCACGCTGCACACGAAGCATCATCACCGCGTCCGACTTCGGCAGCACCTCGTCGAGGCTGTAGCTGACGTCGCAGGGCCACTGTTCGACGCCCACGGGGACGAGCGTCGGCGGGGCCACCAGGGTGACGTGGGCACCGAGCGTGGTCAGCAGGTGCACGTTGGAACGGGCCACCCGGCTGTGCAGGATGTCGCCGACGATCGTGATGCGGCGCCCTTCGAGGTCCTTGCCGAGACCGGCGTCGGCCCCGACCAGCCGGCGGCGCATCGTGAAGGCGTCCAGCAGGGCCTGGGTGGGGTGCTCGTGGGTGCCGTCTCCGGCGTTGACGACGGCTCCGTCGATCCAGCCGGAGGTGGCCAGCCGGTACGGGGCGCCCGAGGCGCCGTGCCGGATGACGACGGCGTCCGCGCCCATCGCCTCCAGGGTCAGGGCGGTGTCCTTGAGCGACTCGCCCTTGGAGACGGACGAGCCCTTCGCGGAGAAGTTGATGACGTCGGCGGAGAGCCGCTTGGCGGCGGCCTCGAAGGAGATGCGGGTACGCGTCGAGTCCTCGAAGAAGAGGTTGACGACGGTGCGTCCGCGCAGGGTGGGGAGCTTCTTGATCGGCCGGTCCGCGACCCGGGCCATTTCCTCGGCTGTGTCGAGGATCAGGACGGCGTCGTCGCGAGTGAGGTCGGCGGCCGAGATGAGGTGACGCTTCATCTGGGGGTTCTCCGGGTTGCTGGAGGGAGGATTCGGGCACGCGGGCGTGCGGAAGCTGCTGTACGGCCTGAAGGGCGGTGTACGGGCCTAGACAGCTACTGCTCGACCGCCGGGGCCGTCTGCTGGACACCGAGCAGCACGGCGTCGCGGCCGTCCTCCTCGGCGAGCTGGACCTTGACCGTCTCCCGCAGCGACGTCGGGAGGTTCTTGCCGACGTAGTCGGCTCGGATGGGAAGTTCTCGGTGACCGCGGTCGACGAGGACCGCGAGCTGCACCGCGCGGGGGCGGCCGATGTCGCCGAGCGCGTCGAGTGCGGCGCGGATCGTGCGGCCGGAGAAGAGCACGTCGTCGACGAGGACGACCAGCCGGCCCTCGATGCCCTCACCGGGGATGTCGGTGCGGGCCAGGGCACGCGCGGGGCGCAGCCTCAGGTCGTCGCGGTACATCGTGATGTCGAGCGATCCGACCGGCATCTTCCGGCCGGTGATCTCTTCGAGTTTGTCGGCGAGCCGACGGGCGAGGAAGACGCCTCGCGTCGGGATGCCGAGCAGCACCACGTCGTCGGCGCCCTTGGCGCGTTCGACGATCTCGTGGGCGATCCGGGTCAGTACCCGGGCGATGTCGGGAGCCTCGAGAACGGGGCGTGCCGCATTGCCGGTGTCGTCATGCTGTGCGTCCATAAGAAACGGACCTCCTTCTCCGCCTCACTGGACGGACGTTAAAGGACGTCGAAATTGCGTCATCAACGTTACCAGGGCTTGTGCGAGCCTCTGGTCCCACCCCCGGGAGGTACCGGTCCGGACCATTCAGCTTGACGCATCCAAGTAACGCTGCGTAACCTCACAGTGAGTTACCAGCCACGCGGCGGAGCCGCAAACTGTTCCAGCGTCCGGGGAGCCTTATGTCCAGCGAATACGCAAAACAGCTCGGGGCCAAGCTCCGCGCCATCCGCACCCAGCAGGGCCTCTCCCTCCATGGCGTGGAAGAGAAGTCCCAGGGCCGCTGGAAGGCCGTCGTGGTCGGTTCGTACGAGCGCGGTGACCGCGCCGTGACCGTCCAGCGCCTCGCCGAGCTGGCAGATTTCTACGGGGTCCCGGTGCAGGAGCTGCTGCCCGGCACGACGCCGGGCGGTGCCGCCGAGCCGCCGCCGAAGCTCGTTCTGGACCTGGAGCGCCTCGCCCACGTCCCGCCGGAGAAGGCCGGACCGCTGCAGCGCTACGCCGCGACGATCCAGAGCCAGCGCGGTGACTACAACGGCAAGGTGCTGTCGATCCGCCAGGACGACCTGCGCACGCTCGCCGTGATCTACGACCAGTCGCCGTCCGTGCTCACGGAGCAGCTCATCAGCTGGGGCGTGCTGGACGCGGACGCGCGTCGCGCGGTCCACGACGAGGGCTGACGCCGCACCAGCAGAAACGTACCGCCGGGTGGGCGGGGGCCTTCGGGACCCCGCCCACCCGGCTTTTGCGTACCCGGCCGTTCACCCGACCGGCGGCGTGCGGCCTCCCGGACCGGGGCGTCCGCCTGAGCGGTGGTGGGGCGGGTGCCGGGGTCGTCCACCTGAGCGGTGGTGGGTCGGGTGGGGCCCCTCCGGAGTGTCTCCTCGGGACGGGCGCGGCACCCGGGTCCGGAGCGAACGAACCCGGCTCCTACGCCCGCCCCTGCGGGGACCCTCCTGCACGGCCCCACCCGTGTCTCGTCGATCCCTGCGGCCCGGTGGCACGGCATCCCAGCCACCCGGAACCGACCCGTCTCCGCTCGCTCCCCCGGTGGCACGGCCCGCAGCGACACTCCGGCCGGTCCGGGGCCGTGCAGGAGGGTCCCCGCAGGGTGACGAACGGATACCCGGGTTCGTTCGCTCCGTACCCGCCGAACGTTCGTTGCCCGAGGAGACACTCCGGAGGGGCCCCGGACCACCCCCGAACCGGCCACCACGGGCCGCGGCGCCACAACCAAGCCCGTCCGGCGCTTGAGGACAAAACGGCGCCGCGAAGACGAACGGTGCCGAAGACAACGCCGAAAGGCCCACGGTCAACGACCATGGGCCCTTCGTGGCGAACGCCGTCGGAAGCTACTGCTCCCGGCGCAGGTTCGGCTTGAGGTCCTTGAAGCGGGCCAGCAGCCCGTTCACGAACGACGGGGAGTCATCGGTGGAGAACTCCTTGGCGAGCTGGACCGCCTCGTCGATCACGACGGCGTCCGGCGTCTCGTCCATCCAGATCAGCTCATACGCACCGAGCCGCAGAATGCTCCGGTCGACGACCGGCATGCGGTCGATCTCCCAGTCCACGGCGTAGGTGACGATGAGGTCGTCGATACGGTCCGCGTACTGCGCGTACCCCTCGACGAGCTCCATCGTGAATTCGCCGACCGGCGGCTGTCGGTCGTCGGTCCGCGAGAGGCGCACCCAGTCCGCGAGGACCGTCTGCACGGACTCACCGCGCTGGTCGGCCTCGAAGAGGATCTGGAAGGCGCGCTTGCGGGCCTTGTTCCGGGCAGCCACGGTTAGCTGTTCACCCGGCCGAGGTAGTCGCCCGTACGGGTGTCGACCTTGATCTTCTCGCCGGTGGTGATGAAGAGCGGAACACCGATCTCGTAACCGGTCTCCAGCGTGGCGGGCTTGCTGCCACCGGTGGAGCGGTCGCCCTGGACACCCGGGTCGGTGTGCTGGATGGTCAGCTCGACGGCGGCCGGCAGCTCGACGTAGAGCACCTCGCCCTCGTGCTGGGCCACGGAGGCGGTGAAGCCCTCGATCAGGAAGTTGGCGGCGTCGCCGACAGCCTTGCGGTCGACCATCAGCTGGTCGTACGTGTTCATGTCCATGAAGACGAAGTACTCGCCGTCCATGTACGAGAACTGCATGTCGCGGCGGTCAATGGTGGCCGTCTCGACCTTCACGCCGGCGTTGAACGTCTTGTCGACGACCTTGCCGGAGAGCACGTTCTTGAGCTTGGTGCGCACGAAGGCCGGGCCCTTGCCGGGCTTGACGTGCTGGAACTCGACGACGGACCAGAGCTGGCCCCCGTCGAGCTTGAGCACCAGGCCGTTCTTGAGGTCGTTCGTGGAAGCCACGGTTGCGGAATCTCCTGGACTGAAGCTGGTGGACGACCGAGGATGCGCGCTAGAGCGCGAGCAGCTCCTTGGTCGTAATGGTGAGTAGCTCGGGTCCGCCGTCCGCCTCTGGGCGCACGACGAGCGTGTCATCGATCCGGACACCGCCCCGGCCCGGGAGGTGGACCCCCGGTTCGACGGTGACCGGCACACAAGCGTCCAGTTTACCCATGGCTGTCGGTGCCAACTGCGGGTCCTCGTCGATTTCGAGCCCGACGCCGTGCCCGGTCCAGGGTGCGAGGCCCTCGCCATGGCCCGCGGAATCCAGCAGATGGCGGGCCGCGTGGTCCACGTCGCGGTAGGCGGCACCGGGGAGAAGCGCCTCCCGTCCGGCCCGCTGAGCGGCGAAAACGAGGTCGTAGAGCTCGATCTGCCAGTCCGCGGGAGTCGTCCCGATCACAAACGTACGGCCGATCTCGCACCGGTAGCCGCGATAGTTCGCGCCGAGGCAGACGGAGAGGAAATCGCCTTCCTCCACACGCCGGTCCGAGGGCCTGTGACGGCCTTGGCCCGAATTGGGCCCGGTGGCGACGGAGGTCGCGAAGGCCGGACCGTCGGCGCCGTGGTCCACGAGCCGGCGTTCCAGCTCCAGGGCCAGGTGACGCTCGGTACGGCCCACCAGGATCGATTCGAGCAGCTCGCCGAGGGCCTGGTCGGTGATCTCGGCGGCGATCCGCAGACAGGCGATCTCTTCCTCGTCCTTGACGATCCGCAGCTGTTCCACGGACGCTCCGAGATCGGCCAGCCGCAGCCGGGGGGCGACCGAGCCCATGGCACGGTGACGGGCGACCGTCAGATCGTGCTCCTCGACCGCGAGCGACTCCGCGCCGACGGAGGCGGCCAGATCGGCGGCGGCGACCACCGGATCGCCGCCCGGCACCGGGAGCACGGTCTGCCGCAGCGCCTCGTCGGGGCGGCCCTCGGCGGGATCGCCGGTGGGGGCGCGGGGGCAGAGCAGGACGTCCTCGGTGGGTCCGAGCAGCAGGACGGCCCCGAGGGGGGCTCCGCCCGCGAGATAGCGGACGTTGGCGGGACGGGAGACCAGGGCGGCCGCGGACCCCGCGGCGGCGCACCGGTCGCGGAGCAGGCCACGGCGGACGGCGTACACCTCTGACATGTTCCGAGCCTACGAGCGGGGGCCCGGCAGCGCCCGGCCAGCGCATCCGACCGGGGGGGGACGACCGGGTTGTTACCAGGCCGGCGGGCTGGCGATGGAGCGGGCGAGGACGTCGTCCAGGACCCGGGCCGTCGTCTCCACGTCGTAGCTGGAGTTGTCGATGATGGGCAGGCCCGAGCCGTACCAGCCGGCCATCCGGCCGTGGATGCGGGCCACCTCCTCGTCGGACAGCCGCCGGTTCCCGCTGCGGGCGGCGTTGCGCTCCAGCACGACCTCCAGGCCGGGCAGGAGAACGACGGGCAGGAGTCCGGGGCCCACGTGGCGCTTCCAGCCGCCGAGGCCGACGACGGGGCGGTCGGGGAAGACGGCGTCGTCGAGGATGCACGAGATGCCGTTGGCCAGGAAATTACGGGCGGCGAAGCCGCAGGTGCGACGGGCCAGGCGGTACTGGGCCTCGGAGTGGTCGTTCCACCCGGCCTGCGGATCGGCGAAGCCGGCGCACACCCACTCGCGGACGTCGTCGAGGGAGACGTGTGCGGTGGGGACCCGGCGCCGGGCGGCCCAGAGTCTGGCCACGGTGGTCTTCCCGGCGCCTGCCGGGCCGATCAGCAGCACGGCGAGCGTCGCCGTACCGGTGCCGGGCTCGGCGGGCGGGGCGGGCAGCGGCACGGGACCGCCGGGAGGCAGCCGTACGTGGCCCGTGGTCTCGCGGGAGGGCGGCACGGGGGCGTGGAGGGGCGCGGGGCCGGTCCAGCCCTGCCCGGGGGGCGGGGGCGGTATCGGCGGCGGGCCGGGGTGGCCTGGATGGCCGGGGTGCTGGGCCTGGTGCGTCCAGCCGGCAGGTCCGTTTCCGGGTCCTTGGGGCGGCGGCAGCGGGGCCCCCACTGCGTGCTGCATCCGGTGCCACTCCGTCTCGTACAGGCAACTGGCGCTGGTGGAACGGCAACCGTACCGTCCCCGGCCGCCGCAAGGTGAACGGACGGGGACGGCATGGAGTGCCCCGTCGGCCGGGGTGGCCGACGGATCGGACGTGGACGGCCGACGGATCAGATGTCGAGTTCGTCGGCCAGGGCCCGCAGCGCGAGTCGGTAGGAGCCGATACCGAATCCGGCCACGGTCCCCGTGGCCACGGGCGCGACGACCGACGTGTGGCGGAATTCCTCCCGTGCGTACGGATTCGAGATGTGCACCTCGATCAGCGGGGCGGTCCGCTGGGCGGCGGCGTCCCGCATTCCGTACGAGTAGTGCGTGAACGCACCCGGGTTGAGAACGACCGGAATTGAACCGTCCGCGGCGTCGTGGAGCCAGCGGATCATCTGGCCCTCGTCGTTGGTCTCGCGTACGTCGACCTCGAAGCCGAGCTCCTTGCCGAGCGTCTGGCAGGTCTCGATGAGCCCGGCGTAGGAGGTCGCGCCGTAGACGTCGGGTTCGCGGGAGCCGAGGCGGCCGAGGTTCGGCCCGTTGAGCACGAGGACCCTTCGGGTCACGCGGACACCTCCCCGTAGGCGGCCAGCAGGATGGCCGGGTCGGGACCTTCGAGGACGGTGGGCTTGCCCAGGCCGTCGAGGACGATGAAGCGCAGCAGGTCGCCGCGGGACTTCTTGTCGACCTTCATGTTCTCCAGCAGCTTGGGCCACTGGTCGCCGCGGTAGGTGAGCGGCAGCCCGACGGACTCGAGGACGGCGCGGTGCCGGTCGGCGGTGGCGTCGTCGAGCCGGCCGGCGAGCCGGCCCAGCTCGGCGGCGAAGACCATGCCGATCGAAACGGCCGCGCCGTGGCGCCACTTGTAGCGCTCGTTCTTCTCGATGGCGTGCGCCAGGGTGTGCCCGTAGTTGAGGATCTCGCGGACCCCGGACTCCTTGAGGTCGCTGGAGACGACCTCCGCCTTGACCCGGATGGACCGCTCGATCAGCTCGGCGGTGTGCTGTCCGGCGGGCGTGCGGGCGCCTTCGGGGTCGGCCTCGACCAGTTCGAGGATGACCGGGTCGGCGATGAAACCGGCCTTGATGATCTCGGCCATGCCGGACACGTAGTCGTTGACCGGCAGCGAGTCGAGGGCGGCGAGGTCGCAGAGCACACCGGTGGGCGGGTGGAAGGCGCCCACGAGGTTCTTGCCCTCGGCCGTGTTGATGCCGGTCTTGCCGCCGACGGCGGCGTCGACCATGCCGAGCACGGTGGTGGGTACGGCGATCCAGCGGACGCCGCGCAGCCAGCTGGCCGCGACGAATCCCGCCACGTCGGTGGTGGCGCCGCCACCGATGCCGACGATGACATCGGTACGGGTGAAGCCGGTCTGGCCGAGCGCCTTCCAGCAGTACGCCGCGACCTCGACGGTCTTGGCCTCCTCGGCGTTGGGCAGCTGGATGGCGATGGCCTCGTAGCCCTGGGAGGCGAGGTCCTCGCGGACCGCCTCGCCCGTCTCGGCGAGCGCCTCGGGGTGCAAGACGGCGACCCGCTTCGCGCGGTCGCCGATGAGGGCGGGCAGCTCACCGAGCAGCTGCCGGCCGACGAGTACCTCGTACGGGTCGGTGCCCGCGGTGCCCGCGACCTGGATGCGAGTGGGTGCCTGCTCCGTCATGCGTGTGTTCTCCCGGCCGGGCGGTACGGGGGTGTCGCCCGTGCGCTCCGGCAGTTCCAGTGCGTCGAGGATCGCCTGCGCGACCTCGTCGGGGGTGCGGTCGTCGGTGGCGACGGTCGTGCCGGCCACCTCGGCGTAGAGGTGACGGCGGGCTTCCATCAGCTCGCGCCACTGCCGGCGCGGGTTGACGGCGAGCAGCGGCCTGGCGGTGTTGAGCCCGACCCGCTTGACCGCCTCGTCGACGTCCATGGACAGGTAGACGACGGTGTGGCCGGTGAGCAGTTCGCGGCTCGTCGCGTCGAGGACCGAGCCGCCGCCGAGGGAGAGGACACCCGTGTGCCCCGCGAGCGCGGCGCGTACGGCCTGCCGCTCCAGCGCGCGGAAGTGCTCCTCGCCCTCGTCGTAGAAGATCTCCGGGATCGGCTTGCCGGCGGTGGCCACGACGTCCGCGTCGGTGTCCCGGTAGGTGGTGCCGAGCCGTTCGGCGAGCAGTTCACCGACCGTGGACTTTCCGACGCCCATGGGGCCGACGAGGACGATCAGCGGGCGGCTCATCGGATCTGCAGGTGGTCGAGGTACGACTGCACGTTGCGGTGGGTCTCGGCCACGCTGTCGCCGCCGAACTTCTCCGCGACCGCGTCGGCCAGGACCAGGGCGACCATGGCCTCGGCGACGATGCCCGCGGCCGGAACGGCGCAGACATCGGAGCGCTGGTGGTGGGCCTTGGCGGGCTCACCGGTGACGACGTCGACGGTGGCAAGCGCGCGGGGCACGGTGGCGATGGGCTTCATCGCGGCGCGGACCCGGAGCAGTTCACCGGTGGTCAGACCGCCCTCGGTACCACCGGCGCGCCCGGAAGCGCGCTTGATTCCGTCCTCGGTGACCAGGATCTCGTCGTGCGCCTTGGAGCCGGGCACGCGTGCCAGGTCGAAGCCGTCGCCGACCTCGACACCCTTGATGGCCTGGATTCCCATCATCGCGGCGGCGAGACGGGCGTCGAGACGACGGTCCCAGTGCACGTGCGAACCGAGGCCGACCGGCACTCCGTAGGCCAGCACCTCGACGACTCCGCCGAGCGTGTCGCCGTCCTTGTGGGCCTGGTCGATCTCGGCGACCATCGCCTTCGAGGCGTCGGCGTCCAGGCAGCGCACCGGGTCGGCGTCGAGCTTCTCGACATCGGCGGGCGTGGGGTAGACGCCGTACGGCGCCTTCGCCGAGGCCAGCTCCACTACGTGGCTGACGATCTCGATGCCCGCGGTCTCCTTGAGGTAGGACCGGGCGACGGCACCGAGCGCGACCCGGGCCGCGGTCTCCCGGGCGCTGGCGCGCTCCAGGATCGGCCGGGCCTCGTCAAAGCCGTACTTCTGCATCCCGGCGAGGTCGGCGTGGCCGGGGCGGGGGCGGGTCAGCGGGGCGTTACGGGCCAGCTTGGCCAGTTCCTCGGGGTCCACCGGGTCGGCCGACATGACCTGTTCCCACTTGGGCCACTCGGTGTTGCCGACCATGACGGCGACGGGCGATCCCATGGTGAGACCGTGCCGGACGCCGCCGAGGAAGGTGACCTCGTCCTTCTCGAACTTCATCCGCGCACCGCGGCCGTATCCGAGCCGCCGCCGGGCGAGCGCGTCCGCCACCATCTCCGTGGTGATCGGCACGCCGGCGGGAAGACCCTCCAGCGTCGCCACGAGTGCGGGGCCGTGCGACTCCCCCGCGGTCAGCCAGCGCAACCTGCTCAACGGTGCTCCTCATGCTCGCGCCTGAAACTGCAACGGCGCGACCGGGTGCGCGGCCCTGGCCCGCCGCCTCCGATCCTCCCACGACCGGGGGCGCGAACCGGCCGCCGGTCCACTAGGCGGACGGTTTGACCATCCGCTTAACGCAGCTGGCGACGCGGCGACCTCACCGTTTGACGGACTACCGAATGAGCACCTGGAAATGGGACATGCTCCCGTCCTCAGCAGCCCCAGCAAGTGTTCCTGCGCCCCATCTCGGCTCTGGAGAGCCTGAACCACCATGCCAGCGCCTGAAATCGACCTACCAAGGGCTGTCCCGTAAATGAGCTCCCGGCTGTTCGGGATGTGCCCGCCCCCGGGCTGGTGGTCTCGCCTATCCGGCGAGCGTGAGGTTGTGCAGGCGGGCGATGCCGAGCATGGCGTGGTGAACGCCGTCGCCGCGCAGGCGGCAGTCGCGCAGGATCTTGTAGGTCTTCATGCGGGCGAAGCAGTGCTCGACGCGGTCCCGAACTTGCTTGTGGGATTTGTTGTGGGCCTGTTTCCAGGCGGGCAGCTCTTCGCCCTTGCGGCGGCGGTGCGGCATCACCAGTCCGGTGCCGGGGTGGCCGCCGTCTGCAATGGTCGTGGTGTTGCCGACGGCGGCCTTCGCGCCGGATTCGGCCCAAGCGCGGCAGTCGCTACGGTTGCCGGGCAGCGGCTGGCCGACCACCACGACCAAGCGGATGTCGGCGACGATGACCACCTGATGGTTGATGGAGTAGCGATAGTTATTCGACTGCTCGGCCACCTTGTGATCGCGGGTGGGGACCAGGGCGGCGTCCACGATCAGCACGGTGTCCTTGGCGAACCGCCGACGGGGCTGCAGGGCAAGCTTCGGCCTGAGGTCACGGATCACACGGTCGGCGGCCGACTTCGACACCCCGAACAGCGGTGCCAGTTGTCGCATTGTCAGGTTGGTCCGCCAGTATGCCGCGACCAGCAGCACCCGATCCTCCAGCGGCAGCTTCCACGGCCGGCCACGACCCTGGGCATCGGCGCCCTCGGGACGCAGTTGGACCACCAACTTGCCGAACGCCCGTGGGCTCAGCCCAGTGAACGGGGCTATCCAGGATGACTCCGATGCCGTAATCACACCAGTCACGGCCTGATCTTTCCAGGTCGTGACTGGTGGGATCGGGCACCGCTTCGTGCAGAACTACTCTTCGTTCCTCGATCGCGCCGTTAGGGGGTAAGCGCGGTGGCGACTCGGGCCAGACGCGCGGCGGGCCAGGTGAAGCGGTTGGCGGGGTTGCGGAAGGAATAGGTGTTCGGGCTGTGCTGAAAGGGGCCGCCGTCATAGCCCGGGATCCGGGCCGGACCTGCGGGCTGTTCGTCACGAGGTCATCATGTCCTCGGCCGCCTCACGAGTGACAGCCGGGTCCGATGCTTTGCGGGACAGCCCTTAGGCAGCCTGGCCACCACCTTCACAGGAAAAAGAAGGCTACCCGTACGAGAATAGACAGAAGAACATCAAGCCAAGCTGGGCGAACCAGTCAATTGCCAGGTGTAACCACCCTGGCCATCACCGTCCAAGTCGTAATAAATACTTCCGTCAGCGGTATATCTGCCTGCAGCGGAGGTGCCGGGCGACGTACAGTCAAGGTTAGAGTTAGCGTTGTCATTTATCCGAGTCGTGAATATGCAATCCTGATACTTTTGCATAACGTCAGATTTCTCAAGCACGATCTCCACGATGAAGCTATCAAACTTGCGCAGACCTCCACCGTCTGTCGCGGTTCCGTAAGCCCGCGCCTTAAAAACACCATTAACCTTCTCAACACAGAGAGATATGCTCACGTCAACGTTCTCACCCGGTGTCGCAAACTCCTTCAATTGCCTATCACTACACATCACCGCAGCACTGGCCGGTGCGCCAAAATATACGCCACTGGCAAGAATTGAGGAGAAGGCAACAAAGAAGACAGAGATTCGCTTCTTCATATCGAACGATCCCACTATAAAACTCCCTAAATGCGACAATAGTGCACAATCGGAACGGTAGACCCGAAAATGATGCGGGCACGCCGATAATAGGGACGCTACATCACCTGCAAGGCCACGCGCCAGTAGACTCGAGGTAGCTACAAAAGAATCAATAACTGGAATCCAAGGTTCCTAGTTTCGGCACACCCAGAAGGGCAAATCGGGATCGCGTCGATTTTATTTGATATCGCAAGACTTATTCGTTATGTCCACGCGGCCAAGCGGTACAAGTCCGCACTGCTCGCTGACACCCACCCGAAACCACACAATCACCGGGGCAGCCTAAGCAACGAAGGCTCTGCGAATCCACTAAGGGCTCGCAGAGAATCAACGTACTACTTCCCGCGATCCGGCTCGTTGACGTGGTATAGGCGTACCGGAATCAACTCGTGATCAACTGGCCGTGAAGTTCGGGGTGTTGCTCCCGCATCTGGACAAACGGCAGCGTCGGCTGCTGATGGGAGTTGGGGCCCGCGTCCTGGGCCACGGCGGGATCCGGGCCGTCGCGCGGGCGGCAGGCGTCAGCGAGGCCACGGTCCGCAAGGGCGTAGACGAGCCGGCGGCGAGGGAAGAGCCGCTGGGTCGGGTCCGTCGGCCCGGCGGTGGACGGAGGAAGGCCGCGGATCTGGACTCGGGGCTGCGGCCTGCGCTGCTTGCCCTGGTGGAGCCGGACTTGCGCGGGGATCCGATGTCACCGCTGCGCTGGACGACGAGTCAACCAGGACAAGGTCAGCGCCGACAACGTCGGCGACCTGTTGCGGGAGGAGGGCTTCAGCCTGCAGGGCAACGCCAAGACCATCGAAGGCGCCCAGCACCCGGACCGAAATGCGCAGTTCCGTCACCTCAAAGGCGATTCCGTACGGGAGGCGATTACCCGCACGCCCACCGACTGCTGATCACCGCGGACGCGGGTGGCTCCAACGGCTACCGCACCCGCGCCTGGGAAGCGGAACTGTCCGCCCTGGCCGCCGAGACCGGCATGCAGATCACCGTGTGCCACCTATCCCCGGGCCCATCGAAGTGGAACAAGATCGAACACAGGCTGTTCTCCCACCTCACCATGAACTGGCTCGGCAGGCCCCTGACCAGCCACGAGACCATCGTGAACACCATCGCCGCGACCACTACCCACACCGGACTCCGGGTGCATGCCGAATTCGGCACCCGCACCTACCTACGACACCGGCGTGAAAGTCACCGACGCGCAGATCGACGCACTGACACTGAGCCGGCACTGCCTCCGCGGCGACTGGAACTACACCCTCCGCCCTGCGGGTGCGCACCCCCACCCGGACAAGAACGGGTCCAAGACCACTGGGCATACGGTCACTCCCGCGGCCCGGGCTCCGCGCCGTCTTGGCTCCGCCTCACTCCGCAACCCGGAACTGACCGGCATGACGACCACGCAGCTGAACCCCCTGGTCGGCGAGCTGGTCCCCGCCTTGGAAGAACACCGCAAACTCGGCACACACGACCTCCTGGCCGTACTCTTCGGCGTCACCCGCAGCACTCTCTCCCGGGCCGCGCAAGAGGTGCGGCCCTTCTGGCCGACCGCGGTCACACGATCCTGCCTGCAACAGCACTGTTCCGCACAGCTGCGGACGTAGCCGCGTTCCTCGCCCCGGCGGCCACCCACTCCGAGATCAAAGCCGGGTGTTGATTCTGTGCGCGCCCTTAGCCGACATCTGGTCACCTGGAGACCACAACGATCACCGCCGACGACTACCAGGTACCTGACTGGCATGCCCACCCTCGCCGCGAAAGCGAGCACCTGCCCATCTCAGAAATGGCCCACAAATCAGTCCGCGCCGACGGACAGCCAACTGAGCACGAAGAAGTCGACAGCCAGGCAAAGATCGCTCAAGGGGCCTACGACCGACGCCCTGACGGATCGCAAGGAGCCACTGTGGAAAGCTCCACTTCCTGACAATCGATGGCCACATCTTCTCTAGTCCTCACGAGAAGCGGCTAGAGCCGACTCCCCTGCAGCCCGCATGACTTCCAAAGGGGAAGTCTCGCAACCCGTCATCAATCGAAACTGCAATGCAGCCTGATGGACGAGTAGTTCAAGGCCGCCAATCACTGACCCTTTTCTTGCCACCCATGCATGGGCCAGGACGGATGGCCACGGTTCATACAACACATCGAAAAGGGCACCCGGGTTCTCTGGAACCGCCTCAGCGAGAAAGTCCGCGGCCCCTGCAGGAGTCGTAGAAATGACCAGTGGGGCCCCTAGGCCACTCGCGGCTTCGCTCCAATCAGCCGTGCGCACATCAATCCCAAGAGATTCTCCCCAACAGTTCATCTCCCTAGCTCGCGTCTTCGAGCGGACGTAGACGGTTACCGGGCCGATACACACACGGGCCAAGGCTGCAAGGGCAGACGACGCAGTGGCGCCTGCACCCAGAATCACTGCGGATTCCACTACTTCCGGGCCGCGTTCACGCAAGGCTGCCACCATGCCAGGGATGTCAGTGTTATCGCCGACTCGGCGGCCATCTTCGGCGAACACGACGGTGTTTACGGCGTTAACTGAGGACGCGGTCTCGCTGATCTCGTCCAGCAGCGGAATAATGGCGCGCTTCAGCGGCATGGTCACTGACAGCCCGGCCCAGGAAGAATCCAGCCCTTCGATGAAGCCGGGGAGTCCCGCCTCTTCCATTTCGAAGCGGTCGTACGACCAGTGCTTGAGGCCCAGCGCTGCGTAGGCGGCCCGGTGGAGGGCCGGGGAGAGCGAGTGGGCGATGGGGGAGCCGAGGACGGCGGCTCTGCGCGGTGTGTTCACTGGCCGGCCTTCTCGTCCTCGTACTTCTGCCGGTTGCGCTCGTGCTCCTCGTTCGTCACGGCGAACACCGTCTTGTCCTCGGTCACGGAGACGAAGTAGTACCAGGGACCGGAGGCCGGGTTCATCGCCGAGTGCAGTGCGTCCGCGCCGGGGTTGCTGATCGGACCCGCCGGAAGCCCCTTGATCTTGTAAGTGTTGTAGGGGTCGTCGATCTCCCGGAGTCCGTCCACGGGGCCGAGGTCCAGTGTGCTCTGGCCCTTGATGTAGTTGACCGTGGAGTCGAATTCGAGCCTGCCGACCGTTTCGGTATTGCCGGGCTTGAGCCGGTTGTAGACCACCCGGGCGACCTTGTCGAAGTCGTGCTTGTACTTGCCCTCGACCTGCACGAGGCTCGCGACCGTGATGAGTTGCCAGGGATTCTTGAGACCCAGCTTGGTCGCCTTCTCCTCGACCTCGGCCTTCTCGTACTCCTCGTTCGCCCGGGCGACCATGCGCTTCAGGGCGTCCTCGGGCTTCGACCCCTTGGAAACCGGGTAGGCAGCCGGGTAGAGGAACCCTTCCAGCGGGTCCTTGACCTCGGGATTGTCCTCGGCCCAGTCCGGCAGCCCCAGGCTCTCCGCATTTGTCTCGGCAATCTTGGCCGTGCTGCCCTTTTTGAGCTCGAGACGTGCGTCGATCTTGGCGTAGATCGTGACGTTCTTCGTCCCCTCGGGGATCACAAGGGCATTCTGGCTCTTCGGGTCAAGCATCAGCTTCACGGCACTGTCCGCCGACATCTCCTCCTTGAGGAGATACACACCGGCCTGAATGAATTTGCCCCGCGGATTGGCATTTTGTGCCGAAGTGAAGGCGCCGATGGATTTGACGACGCCTTTCTTCTTCAGGATGCCCGCGATCTCGTTGCCGAGCGCTCCCTTGGGAATCTCCACCTCGACGGAGCCGCTGCCCTCGCCCGCGTAGTCGGGCGCCGAGCCGAACTGGTCCTTGTAGTAGGAGTAGCCCAGGTAGGCCACTCCCCCGAGTCCGCCGACGAGGACCACGGAGACGACCAGGCAGGCACAGCCGCTGCGGCTCTTCTTCTTGCCCTTGTCCCGGCGTTCGCTTCCACCGCGTCCGCCGCGGCGGGACGCGCGCGAGTCGTCCTCGTACTCGTCGTCGTCGCGGTCGTCACCGCCTACCGGGTCGTCCGCGCCGGTGAAGAAGGGGTGCGTCTCCTCCTGGGGCACGTCCGGCTCCCAGTCGGGCGACTGCTGCCCCGGCGCCGCGTCACGGCGGCCCGGGGGCTGCGGCGGCGGGTACGCCTCGGGGGTGCCGTAGTAGTCCTGCTGTCCGCCGTATCCGCCGGGCTGCTGTCCGTACGGGTCCTGGGGCTGCCCGCCGTACGGCATGGCTGCCTGCTGACCGGTGTCCCAGCCCCCGTCGTACTGGGGCTGCTGCTGCGGCTGCTGCGGCTGGGCATACGGGTCCTGCGGGGTGCCGTACTGCTGCTGCGGCTGGGCATACGGGTCCTGTGGCGTGCCGTACTGCTGCTGCGGGTACTGCTGCGGCTGCTGCTGGGCGTACGGGTCCTGCGGGTAGGGCTGCTGCTGGCCGCCGTACTGGTCCTGGCCGTACTGGCTCTGGCCGTGGGCAGCCTGCTGGCCTCCCCATCCCTGGTCCCCGTACAAGGGGTCTTCGGGATGCCACGGTTCGGAGCCGGGGCCCCGGCCATACTCAGTCATCGATCCCCTAGTGCCGCGAGACGACGTTCCGCCTCTTTGCTGTGCAGTGTTTGTTCGAACACCGCCGCATCGCGCGGAACGTTACCGTATCGCGATCAGACAACCACTTCGACGCCCTCGCCCGGAGCTTTACCTGACGCCCGTTCGGACTCCAGAGCGTTCTGGAGGATCACCACAGCGGCAGCCTGGTCAATGACAGAACGGCCTTTCTTGGACTTCACGCCCGAGGCGCGCAGCCCTTGAGTGGCTGTCACTGTGGTCATCCTCTCGTCCACCAATCGCACCGGAATGGGTGCGACCGCGCGGGCGAACACCTGGGCGAACTCCCGGACCTTGGCGGCTGCGGGGCCCTCGCCGCCGCCGAGGGAGCGCGGCAGACCGATGATGACCTCGATCGGCTCGTACTCCTCCACGATCTGCCCCAGCCGCCGGTGGGCGGCCGGGACGTCACGTCCCGGCACGGTCTCCACCGGCGTGGCGAGGATCCCGTCGGGGTCGCACGAGGCGACCCCGATCCGGGCGTCCCCGACATCGATCGCCAGACGGCGACCGCGGCGCATCGGCGTCATGTCCGGCGTCATGCCGTCTCGGTGACGAGGCGTTCGACAGCGGCGACGGCGTCGCCGATGGCGTTCGGGTCGGTGCCGCCGCCCTGGGCGACGTCCGGCTTGCCGCCGCCACCGCCGCCGAGGGTCTTCGCGGCCGTACGGACCAGGTCGCCGGCCTTGAGACCGCGCTCACGGGCGGCCTCGTTGGTGGCGATGACCGTCAGCGGACGCCCGTTGGCCGTGGTGAACAGGGCCACGACGGCCGGACGGCCGCCCTGGATGCGTCCACGGACGTCCAGGACGAGCTTGCGCAGGTCGTCGGCCGAGGTGCCGTCCGGGACCTGCCCGGTGACCAGGGCGACGCCCCGTACGTCCTTGGCGGACTCGACGAGTCCGGCGGCGGCCTGGAGGACCTTCTCCGCACGGAACTTCTCGATCTCCTTCTCGGCGTCCTTCAGCTTGCCGAGCATGGCGGCGATCTTCTCGGGCAGTTCCTCGGAGCGGCCCTTGACCAGCTCCTGGAGCTGGGCGACGACCGTGTGCTCCTTGGCGAGGAAGTTGTACGCGTCCACACCGACGAGGGCCTCGATACGGCGCACACCGGAACCGATCGACGATTCGCCGAGCAGTTTCACCAGACCCAGCTGGGACGTGTTGTGGACGTGCGTACCGCCGCACAGCTCCTTGGAGAAGTCGCCGATGGTGACGACGCGGACCCGCTCGCCGTACTTCTCGCCGAACTCGGCGATGGCGCCCTGCTTCTTGGCCTCGTCGATGGACATGACCTCGGCCTGGACGTCCAGTTCGCGGGCCAGGACCTCGTTGATCTTCTGCTCGACGTCGGTGAGGACCGTGCCGGGGACGGCGGCGGGCGAACCGAAGTCGAAGCGGAAGCGGCCGGGCGAGTTCTCCGAACCGGCCTGGGCGGCCGTCGGGCCGAGGGCGTCGCGCAGCGCCTGGTGCGTGAGGTGCGTGGCGCTGTGGGCGCGGGCGATGGCCCGGCGGCGGGTGTTGTCGATGGAGGCGTAGGCGGCGGCGCCGACCGTGACCTCACCGACCTGGACCGAGCCCTTGTGGACGGAGACACCCGGGACCGGCTGCTGTACGTCGCGGATCTGGATGACGGCGCCGGTGTCGAGCCGGATCCGGCCCTGGTCGGCGAGCTGGCCGCCGCCCTCGGCGTAGAACGGGGTCCGGTCGAGGACGACCTCGACCTCGTCGCCCTCGGAGGCGGCGGGCGAGGGAACACCGTCGACGAGCAGGCCGACGATCCGGGACTCGCCCTCGGTGCTGGTGTAGCCGGTGAACTCGGTGGCGCCCGAGGTGTCGGCCACCTCGCGGTAGGCGGACAGGTCGGCGTGACCGGTCTTCTTGGCCTTGGCGTCGGCCTTGGCCTTGTCCCGCTGCTCCTGCATGAGGCGGCGGAAGCCGTCCTCGTCCACGGAGAGGCCCTGTTCGGCGGCCATCTCCAGGGTGAGGTCGATCGGGAAGCCCCAGGTGTCGTGGAGCAGGAACGCCTTGTCGCCGGCGAGCACCTGGCCACCGGCGGCCTTGGTCTCGGTGACGGCGGTCTCGAGGATGTTGGTGCCGCCCTTGAGGGCCTTGAGGAAGGCGGCTTCCTCGGCGAGGGCGACCGTCTCGATGCGCTTGCGGTCGGTGATGAGCTCCGGGTACTGCTCACCCATCGTGTTGATCACGACGTCGACCAGCTCACCGGCGACCGAGCCGGTGGCGCCCATCAGCCGCATGTTGCGGATGGCGCGGCGCATGATGCGGCGCAGCACGTAGCCGCGGCCCTCGTTGCCGGGGGTGACTCCGTCGCCGATGAGCATCACGGACGTACGGATGTGGTCGGCGACGACGCGGAGCGAGACGTCCGTGCCCTGCTCGGCGCCGTACCGCACGCCGGTCAGCTCGGTGGCCTTGTCCATCACGACGCGCAGGGTGTCGGTCTCGTACATGTTCTGCACGCCCTGCAGGATCATGGCGAGGCGTTCGAGGCCGAGACCGGTGTCGATGTTCTTCGACGGCAGGTCACCGAGGATCGGGAAGTCCTCCTTGCCGTCACCGGCGCCCCGCTCGTACTGCATGAAGACGAGGTTCCAGATCTCCACGTACCGCTCGTCGTTGACGGCCGGGCCGCCCTCGACGCCGAACTCGGGTCCGCGGTCGTAGTTGATCTCGGAACAGGGACCGCAAGGGCCCGGGACGCCCATGGACCAGAAGTTGTCCTTCTTGCCCAGGCGCTGGATGCGCTCGGCGGGAACGCCGATCTTGTCGCGCCAGATCTGCTCGGCCTCGTCGTCGTCCAGGTAGACCGTGATCCACAGACGCTCGGGGTCGAGGCCGAAGCCGCCGTCGTCGACGGAGTTGGTCAGGGCCTCCCAGGCGTACTGGATGGCCCCTTCCTTGAAGTAGTCGCCGAAGGAGAAGTTGCCGCACATCTGGAAGAACGTGCCGTGGCGCGTGGTCTTGCCGACCTCTTCGATGTCCGGCGTACGCACGCACTTCTGCACGCTGGTGACGCGCGGGGCGGGCGGCTTGACCTCGCCGAGGAAGTACGGCTTGAAGGGGACCATGCCCGCGGGGACCAGGAGCAGAGTCGGGTCGTCCGCGATGAGCGACGCCGAAGGGACGACGGTGTGACCGCGCTCCTCGAAGAAGCTCAGCCAGCGGCGGCGAATTTCAGCCGACTCCATTAGTGGTCCTCATTCCGGTTGTACGAGTTGTAGGGGAGCTTGCGGTACACGGCGGGTTCGCCCGTCCTGGCGGCGTCGGCCGCTTCGACTGCGTAGTGCTGTTGTACGGGGAGTTCGGGGTCGACCGGTGCCTCCAGGCCCAGCGCCCCGCCCAGTTCGGCTTCGCGACGGATCATGCCTTCGCGGACGTCGAGGGCGAAGTCCTTGAGCTTGTGACCGGTCTCGATCGCCTTGTCCGCGGCCTGCGCGGCGAGGCTCTCGGGGGTCAGCTGCTTGAGCTTGCGGTTGACCTTGGTGGTGGCCCAGACGCCGGCTGCGGCGCCGGCGGTGAACCAGAACGTACGGCGGAACATCGCTGCGTCAGTCCTTCTGTCCGCGGGAACTTCGGCCGTTCCGCTTCTTGCCTCGGGCGGATGGCACTGTACGGCCGACGACCACCGTACGACGGGAGGGCCGGCCTGCCGGCTCCGGTTCGGGAGCGGACCTGCGGCCGATCGCCTGTCGCACCCCGTAGCCGAAGGCGGCGACCTTGACGAGCGGGCCGCCGAAGGTCGACGCGACGGTGGTGGAGAGCGCGGAGGCGTTGGAGGTGACCTCCTGGACGTCCGTCGCGATCGCGTCGACCTTGTCGAGCTGGGTCTGCGCGGAGCGGACGGTCGCGGACGCGTCGGCGAGCAGCGGGACGGCCTGTTCGGTCACGTCCGCCACGAGCTTCGTGGTCGCCCTGAGCGTCTGGGCCAGCCTCACCAGCACCACGGCGAGGAACGAAACCAGGATCGCCCAGAAGACGGCCACCAGAATCCCGGCCACCTCTCCACCGGACACAGTGCACCGCTCTCTGCTTGTCGCCTGCCCCGTTCGGGGCTTGTCTCTGCTCTGCCGGCGACCCCTGTCATCACAGGCAATCGTCGTCCCTCGACCCTATCGCGCCGGGCGTCAGCCCCTGTACCGCATTACCGGTGGGAGGGGCCAGGGTTGGCATAAGGAGATTGTACGGAGAGCTTTCAAGCCAGTACTCTGCGTGTCTTATGCGACGCCCTCAGCGCCCCTTCTCCACACCCGACGACCCTGGTACCCATCCCGCCGCCGTCCGCGGCAATCTGCCGGCGGAACTGAACAGATTCGTCGGCCGCGACGACGAGCTGACCGAGCTGTTCCGCCTGTTGGAGGAGTCCAGGCTGGTGACGGTCGTGGGGGTGGCCGGGGCAGGCAAGACCCGCTGTGTCGCACGAGTCGCCGCATCGCTGGAGAAACGGTACTGCCACGGCGTCTGGGTCGCCGAGCTGTCCGCCGTCCAGGACCCGGGACTCCTCGAACACGCGCTGGTCGAGGCGCTGGGACTCACCGACCACACCAGCAGGCCGCCGCGGGCCACGCTCGTCGACCATCTCGCCCCGCGTCAACTCCTGCTCGTGATCGACGGCTTCGAGCAGATGACCGAGGCGGTGGCCGAACTCGTACGGGAACTGCTCCGCCGCGCCCCGGGGCTCGGCGTCCTGGCCGCCGGCCGGCGGCCGCTGCGGGTGGACGGCGAACTGACCTTCCCGCTCGCCCCGATGACCGAGCGGGACGCGGTGGCACTCTTCGCCGAGCGCGCCCGCGCGGTGCACCCGGGATACCGGGTGACGGACCACAACCGGGCCGCCGTGCTGGAGCTCTGCCGCCGTCTCGACGGCATTCCGCTGGCGCTCGAACTGGCCGCGGGACGGCTGCGCGCACTGTCGGTGGAACAGATGCTGCACCGTCTCGACGACCGGTTCCGGCTGCTGACCGGCGGCAGCCGGGGCGGCGCTCCGGCCCGCCACCAGACGCTCCGTACCGCCATCGGCTGGAGCCACGAACTGTGCGCGCCGCAACAGCGTCTGCTCTGGGCGCGGCTCTCCGTCTTCGCCGGGCAGTTCGACCTGGAGGCCGTCGAGTACATCTGCAGCGGGCCCGATCTGCCCGCCGACGAGGTGCTCGACGTGCTCGACGAACTCCTCGCCCAGTCCGTCGTGGTGCGCGAGGACGCGGGGGCGGGCTGCCGCTACCGCCTGCTGGACACCGTCCGCGAGTACGGCGCCGAGTGGCTGGCCGCCACCGGGGACACGGACCGGCTGCGCCGCAGACACCGGGACTGGTTCCTGGGACTCGCGACCTGGTGCGAGCTCGACTGGTTCAGCCCGCGCCAGAGCGAGGTGGCGGCCCGGATCGACAGCGAGCTGCCCAATCTCCGGCGGGCGATGGAATGCTCCATGGAGAGTCCCGACGAGGTCCATCTCGCCCAGTACCTGGCGGGCACGCTCTGGTTCTACTGGGTCGGCTGCGGCCGTCTCGCCGAGGGCCGGCACTGGCTGGACCACGTCCTGGAGGAGGAGTCGCCCCACGACGCGTCCCGGTTGAAGGCCCTGTGGGTGCTCGGGTACGTGGCGGTGCTCCAGGGTGACGCGATCGGCGCCATCTCGGCACTGCAGGAGTGCCGCGAGGAGGCCGAGCGGGCGGGCGACGCGGCTGCCGTGGCCTACGCGGTGCACCGGATGGGCTGCCTGGCGATCGTCACGGACGACATGGTGCGGGCCGAGGAACTGCTGCGCGACGCACTCGGGCGCTACCAGGAAGCCGGTGAGCTCAACAGCAATGTGCTGATGGCCCAGGTGGAGCTGGCGATGGCCGTGGCGTTCCTCGGTGATCTGGACGGCGCGGTCACGATCTGCGAAGAGGTCAGGGAGATCTGCGAGGACCACGGGGAACGGTGGGCCCTCGCCTACGCGCTGTACGTGCTGGCGTACGCGGCGCTGCAACGGGGGGAGACCGTCCTCGCCCGCCGGATGCTCCGCGAGTGCCTGGACATCGGCCGGACCTTCCACGATCTGCTCGGGACCGTGCTGACACTGGAGCTGCTGGCCCTGGTCACCGCGGTCGACGGGGACGCCGCCGAGGCCGCCGTGCTGCAGGGGGCCGCCGAGCGGATCTGGCCTTCGGTGGGCCTGCCGCTGTTCGGCTCGGTCTATTACGGGCTGCCCCGGACCCAGTGCGAGGAGCGTGCCCGCGAGGAACTGGGCGCGGCGACGTACGAAGCGAGGCGGCGTGCGGGTGAGCGGCTGAGCCTGGAGGCGGCCGTGTCGCGGGCCCTGGCCGGCGGGCAGCAGGGCCGCCCGGGTAGGCCGGGGCCCGGCACCGTTCCGGCGCCCGGGGGAACGCGAAGGCCCGCCGCCTCCCGGACAACAGGGAGGGGCGGGCCCGAGCTCGGTTGAGAGCTACGCCTGGATCAGCGGGCGTAGTACTCGACGACGAGCTGCTCGTCGCAGATGACCGGGATTTCCTTGCGGTTCGGGTCCCGGTCCAGGCGGAAGGCCAGGGCCTTCAGGTTCACCTGGAGGTAGCGCGGGGTCTCACCGTCGGTGTCGTAACCACCCTCGCGGGCCACCTGGAAGGGGACCTTGGAGCGGCTGCGCTCGCGCACCTGGATGATGTCGTCCGGGCGGACGCGGAACGACGGCTTGTCGACCTTGCCACCGTTGACCTCGATGTGGCCGTGGACGACCATCTGACGGGCCTGGTAGATGGTGCGGGCGATGCCCGAACGCAGGACCAGGGCGTCGAGGCGGCGCTCGAGCTCGACGACCAGCGCCTCGCCCGTCTTGCCTTCGGCCTTCTTGGCGCGGTCGTAGGCGCGCGCCATCTGGCGCTCGCTGATGTCGTACTGCGCACGCAGACGCTGCTTCTCGAGCAGACGGACCTTGTAGTCCGAGTTCTGCTTGCGGCCACGGCCGTGCTCGCCCGGCGGGTACGGACGAGCTTCGAAGTACTTGACAGCCTTCGGCGTCAGAGCGATGCCGAGGGCACGCGACTTCTTGACCTTGGGACGCGACTGGTTAGGCACGTTCTCCAGACCTCCGTTGTAGGTTAAGTTAGGTAAGGCTTACCTTACTCAAGGAGATCGCATGTCTAGCCCTGGGAACACCACAGACGTCACGGACAACACAGACAGCGGCGGCGCGCACGAGGGCGCCGCTACGACGGAAGGCCGATCTGATCGTGGTCAGCCGCGTCCCAGCGGGCTTGAAAACACTCGGATGCCGTCAGCAGCCGAGCGCACACGAACTCTCGTACAGAGTACCTGCTCCGCCGCACTGGTCGTACCCGGGCTCGATGTGCCCTGCCCCGAACACCTGGTGCCCAGCTCCCGCAGCGTAGGTCCCGACGGCGACCTGTTCCTCGAATTCCCCGCCGGATCCCCGGTCGTACGGGCCGCGACGCGCGCCCAGGGCGACGAACTCACTGCCGTGCTGGAGCTCACGGATGTGGCACCGGTCTCCGTCCCGCACCGTATCCGTGGCCGCGCCTGGGTCTCCGGCTGGCTGACCTCCGTACCGGGGCTGGCACAGCCCGGCCGGATGATGCTGCGGCTGGAGACGGCGGAGGCGTACGTGGACGATCTCTGGGGAGCCCAGGACGTCGAGCCCGACGCGTTCCGCGACGCCGCCCCGGATCCGCTCGTCGTGCACGAGACGGAACTGCTCCAGCACCTGCACGCGGCCCACGGCGAACAGATGGGGACGCTCTGCGCACTGCTGGGCGAGCGGACGGGCTGCGAATGCGCCGCCCATCGGCCGTCCGCCGTGCCGGTGGCGCTCGACCGCTTCGGTCTGCGGGTGCGCTTCGTCGAGGGCCAGGGCTCGTGCTTCGACGCGCGGTTCGAGTTTCCCGAGCCCGTACGGGACGTCGTCGAGCTGCGCCGGGCCATGCACACCCTCTTCGAGGCGGCGTCCTGCTGACCCCCGCCGCCCGGTCCCGGGCCGGGACCGGGGGCCGAGCCGGTCAGGCGGACGCGCCGCCGTCCGCTCCGTCGGAGCCGTCCCTGCCCAGCCGCTCCCTGACCCGGTCCGCCACATCCGCGTACCGTGCCTCCGCGCCGTAGCGCGTGGGTGTGTAGTACCGCTTGTCGCGCACGGCATCCGGGGCGTACTGCTGGGCGGCGATGCCGCCCGGGACGTCGTGCGGATAGACATAGCCCTGGGCGTGCCCCAGCTTGGCCGCGCCCTTGTAGTGACCGTCGCGCAGATGGGCCGGCACGGGGCCCGCGAGCCCCCTGCGCACATCCTCCTGGGCGGCGGAGATCGCCAGCGTCGCCGCGTTGGACTTCGGTGCCAGCGCCAGCGCGATGGTGGCGTGGCTGAGGGTGAGTGCCGCCTCCGGAAAGCCGATCATGGCCACGGCCTGGGCTGCCGCGACCGCGATGGGCAGCGCCGTGGGATCGGCCAGGCCGATGTCCTCGCTGGCGGAGATCATGAGCCGGCGGGCGATGAACCGGGGGTCCTCCCCCGCCTCGATCATCCGGGCCAGATAGTGCAGTGCCGCGTCCACGTCCGAGCCGCGGATCGACTTGATGAGGGCGCTCGCCACGTCGTAGTGCTGGTCGCCGTCCCGGTCGTACTTCACGGCGGCCCGGTCGACGGTGGCCTCGACGGTCTGGAGGGTGATCTCCTGCTCGTGGGTGGCCAGTGCGGCTCCGGCCGCCGCCTCCAGCGCGGTGAGCACCCTGCGGGCGTCGCCTCCGGCGATGCGCAGCAGGTGGGCCTGCGCGTCCTCGGCCAGCGTCACCGCGCCGCCGAGCCCGCGCTCGTCGGTCAGGGCGCGGGTGATCAGCGCGAGCAGGTCCTCGTCGGTCAGCGGCTCCAGGGTGAGCAGCAGGGAGCGCGAGAGCAGGGGGGAGATGATCGAGAAGTACGGATTCTCCGTGGTGGCCGCGATCAGCGTCACCCAGCGGTTCTCCACCGCGGGCAGGAGCGAGTCCTGCTGGGCCTTGGAGAAGCGGTGGATCTCGTCGAGGAAGAGGACGGTCTCCTTGCCGTACCCCCCGGTGGCGCGGCGCGCGCCCTCGATGACGGCGCGGACCTCCTTGACGCCCGCGGTGATCGCGGAGAGCTCGACGAAGCGCTTGTTCGTCGCCTTGCTGACCACGTACGCCAAGGTCGTCTTGCCGGTGCCTGGCGGGCCCCAGAGGATCACCGACGACGGGCCGGCGGGGCCGCCGCTGCCCTCCCCCACGAGACGGCGCAGGGGTGAGCCCGGCTTGAGGAGGTGCTGCTGGCCGACGACCTCATCGACCGTACGAGGACGCATCCGCACAGCGAGCGGGCTGGCGGACGGGTCCTTTTCCTGGCGGTCTTCGGCGGCTGCGGTAAAGAGATCGGGCTCCACGCTGTGAAGCCTATGTCACCCCACTGACAACGCCCTCGGGCCCGTCAGCTGGTCCAGAAGTCCCACCAGCGGGTCAGGATCAGCATCCCGATGATGCCGATCCAGAGGACCGGCGGCACCCAGTGGAACTCCAGCAGGAAGGTACGCAGCCAGCTGGGGGCGGGCAGGACGCGGTGCTTGATGTTGTGCGTGGTGACGTAGCAGAACATGACAATCGTGGCGACCCAGGCCAGGCAGCACCACAGGCACAGCGAGTTGATGTTGTACAGCGACTGGTACTGGAGCCAGGTGCAGAAGCCGACCCCGAACAGCGTGCCCGCGTTGAGGCCGAGCCAGAACCAGGACCGGAAGCGGCCCCCGGCCAGCAGCCCCATTCCGATGCAGATCACCATCGCGTAGGTGACCAGTCCGAGCATCGGGTTGGGGAACCCGAACGCGGACGCCTGGTCGCTCTTCATGATGTTGCCGCACGCGACGACCGGGTTGAGGCTGCACCCGGGGGTGAAGCTGGGGTCCTCGAGCAGCTTGAACTTGTCGATCGTGATGACCCAGGCGGCGAGCAGTCCGGCCGCACCCGTGATCACCAGGAGCAGCGCCAGCGCGCGACTGCCCCCGATGGTCCCCTTCGCACCGTCCTCTGCCTGGCCCGAGGAGGGATGGTCTACCGCTGCAGTCGTCATATCGCCGTTCCGTCACTGAGTAGCCAGCTGGGCACCGCCATTGTGCCGCACCGCCTGCGGCGTCATCCGTTCGATGGACATACGTGTGTACGCACGTCCGGAGCCGGGACGAGGGAACCGTGCTGGTCCTCGGCACCGACGCGGCCGTCGCGGACCGCCACCACCGTTCCCGGGTCGGCGCCGTCCACCAGGATGAATCGGCACCCGCCGAGTTGACCGTGCGCGAGGCAGAGGGCGAACGAAGCGGTACGGGGGCGTGAGGGGATCGCCGGGTGACGGGACGGGAAGGGGCGGGCGGGCGACAGGCCCGCCCGCCCCTTCCCGAACCGCGGTTGCCCGAACCGGGGCCGCGCCCCTACGCCAGGCGCGAGCGGATCGCCTCGGTCACGTCCGCCAGGGCGACCGCTTCCTGCTCGCCCGACTCCATGTCCTTGAGCTGGACGTTGCCCTCGGCCAGGTCGCGCTCGCCCGCGACGATCGTGAACCGCGCACCCGACCGGTTCGCGCTCTTCATCGCGCCCTTCAGACCACGGCCGCCGAACGCGAAGTCCGTCGCCACACCCTCGCGACGCAGCTGCGTGACGATGCCGAAGAGCACCCGGCGGGCCTCGTCACCGAGCGGGACCGCGTACACGCTGGTGGTGGCGGGGATGGCGAGCTCGATGCCCTCGGCCTCCAGGGCGAGAACCGTACGGTCCACGCCGAGCGCCCAGCCGACGGACGGCAGCGCGGGGCCGCCGATCATCTCGGACAGACCGTCGTAACGGCCGCCGCCGCCCACCGCGGACTGCGAGCCCAGGCCGTCGTGGACGAACTCGAAGGTCGTGCGCGTGTAGTAGTCGAGGCCGCGGACGAGCTTCTCGTCGTCCTCGTACACCACACCGGCTGCCGTCAGCAGACCGCGGACCTCCTCGTGGTACGCCTTGCAGCCGTCACAGAGGTAGTCGCGCAGCATCGGAGCGCCGACCAGCTGCTTCTGGACCTCGGCCCGCTTGTCGTCGAGGACGCGGAGCGGGTTGATCTCGATGCGGCGGCGGGTGTCCTCGTCGAGGTCGAGATCGCGCAGGAAGCCCTGGAGCGCCTCCCGGTACACCGGGCGGCACTCCTTGTCGCCGAGCGAGTTCAGCAGGATGCGGAAGCTGCGGAGACCGAGCGAGCGGTACGCCTGGTCGGCCAGGATGATCAGCTCGGCGTCGAGCGCCGGGTCCTCCGTACCGATGGCCTCGGCGCCGACCTGCGAGAAGTGCCTGTAGCGGCCCTTCTGCGGGCGCTCGTACCGGTAGTACGAGCCCGAGTACCAGAGCTTGACGGGGAGGTTGCCGGCCTTGTGGAGGTTGGCCTCCAGTGCCGCGCGCAGCACCGAGGCGGTGCCCTCGGGGCGCAGGGCGAGCTTGTCGCCGCCCTTGGTCTCGAAGGCGTACATCTCCTTCGAGACGATGTCGGTGGACTCACCGACGCCTCGGGCGAAGAGGGCGACGTCCTCGAAGCCGGGGGTCTCGATGTAGCCGTAGCCGGAGTTCTTCAGCGGTGCGGAGATCGCCTCACGGACCGCGAGGTACTTCGCGGAGTCCGGCGGGATCAGGTCGTACGTGCCCTTGGGGGCCTGGAAGGTACTCACAGGGTTTCTCTCTCGTCACATTCCTCGGCGGGGCGCGTCCATGCCGTGCAGATACGGGTTGGAGGCGCGCTCGCGGCCGATGGTCGTCTGGGGGCCGTGGCCGGACAGCACCACGGTCGAGTCGTCGAGCGGCAGGCACACACGGGCCAGCGACTCGAGCAGCTCGGCCTGGCTGCCGCCGGGCAGGTCGGTGCGTCCGACGGAGCCGGCGAAGAGCAGGTCGCCCGAGAAGAGAACCTGCGGAACATCCGCGGCCTCGGGCATCCTGAACGTCACCGACCCCTTGGTATGGCCGGGCGCATGCGCGACGCCGAACTCCAGACCGGCCAGATTCAGCACGGCGCCGTCGGTCAGCTCCTTGACGTCGTCCGGCTCCCCCACGGTCAGCTCGCCCATGAGAGGCATACCGAAGGAGCGGCCGAGGCCCTTCTCCGGGTCGCTCATCATGTAACGGTCCTCCGGGTGGATCCAGGCAGGGACGTCATGGGCGCCGCACACGGGGACGACCGAGGCGACGTGGTCGATGTGGCCATGGGTGAGCACGACTGCGACAGGCTTGAGCCGATGCTTCTTCAGCGTCTCCTCGACGCCCTGGGCGGCCTGATGCCCGGGATCGATGATCACGCACTCCTCGCCTGCGGCGGGGGCGACCAGGTAGCAATTGGTCCCCCAGGCCCCGGCGGGGAACCCGGCAATGAGCACGATCGTCCTTAATGTTCGTCCGACGGGAGAGGGTGTTGAGACAGATCCAGCAGATCAGAGCCTACCGGCGCTCCTCATCCCACAGCTAACCCATATACGGTACGGGGCAACCCAGGCCGGATCACACGACGTACAAGGAGATCAACCGGTGGTCAGCAGCGATCAGCGGCGGCGGCAGCTCGCCCGCGAGAAGTTCGAGCGGCAGCAGCAGCGCAGGGAGGAAGCCCGCCGGAGGACCAGGCGTCTCACCGTGGTCATCGCGTCCGCGCTGGCCGTGGTGGCGGTCATCGGCGCGGGCGCGTACGTCTCCGTCGGCGGCGACGACGACAAGGACAAGCCCGACGCGGCGGCGAGCGCGAGCCCGTCGGCGACGCCCTCCGAGAGCGAGAGTGCCGCGCCGGAGCCCGAGATGAAGATCGACAAGACGGCTAAGTACTCAATGTCGCTCAAGACCAGCCAGGGCGACATAGCGTTCACCATGGACGCCGCGAAGACTCCGCACACCACGAATTCCTTCAAGGCCCTCGCGGACAAGGGGTACTTCGACGGTACGAAGTGTCACCGCCTGACCACGGAGGGCATTTTCGTCCTCCAGTGCGGTGACCCGAAGGGCGACGGCACCGGCGGTCCCGGCTACACGATCCCGGACGAGAACCTGACGGCCCTGGGCAAGGCGGGCGGGGACGGAACCGTCACCTTCCCCGCGGGCACGGTGGCGATGGCCAACACCGGCCAGCCGAGCACCGGTGGCAGCCAGTTCTTCCTGGTCTACAAGGACACCAAACTCCCGCCCACGTACACGCCGTTCGGCACGATGGACGAGGCCGGGCTGAAGACCGTCAAGACGGTCGCCGAGGCGGGCGTCGCCGGTGGTGCGGGTGACGGTGCCCCGAAGAAGACCGTCACCGTCGAGAAGGCCGCGGTCGACAAGGTCTGATCCGGCCGGGCGGCCGGCCCACCCTGCCGCGTGGCGCGGACCGGAGAATTTCAGCCGCGCTGAGTGCGGACAGCCGGGTGGCCGGTCGCCTAGATTGGCGTTGTGCAGGGCGGGCGATGCCCGCCCCAGGAAACTGTGGACGATGCCCGGGGGGCGAACCCCCTCGCAGGCATCAGGTGGAGGAGGCGCTGTGAGCAGCGACCCGTGGGGCCGCGTCGACGAGACGGGCACCGTGTACGTGCGTACAGCCGATGGCGAGCAGGTCGTCGGATCGTGGCAGGCCGGTTCCCCCGAGGAGGCCCTGGCCTACTTCGAGCGCAAGTACGAGGGCTTGGTGGTCGAAATCGGCCTCCTCGAGCGGCGGGTGAAGACCACCGATCTCTCGGCCAAGGACGCGACGGCCGCGATCGACCACCTGCGCACGCAGGTGGACGAGCATCACGCCGTGGGCGACCTCGCCGCGCTGCGTACCCGGCTGGACGCGCTCGTCGCGACGGTCGACTCGCGGCGCGAGGAGCGCAAGGTCCAGAAGGCGAAGCAGACCGACGAGGCCCGGCAGGCCAAGGAGGCGCTCGTCGTCGAGGCCGAGGAGCTGGCGCAGAGCGAGCAGTGGCGCTCGGCCGGCGAGCGGCTGAGGGCCCTGGTCGACACGTGGAAGGGGCTTCCCCGCCTCGACCGCAAGTCGGACGACGAGCTGTGGCATCGCTTCTCGCATGCCCGGTCGGCGTTCTCCAAGCGCCGCAAGGCTCACTTCGCGGCGCTCGACGCGCAGCGCGAGGACGCCCGCAAGGCCAAGGAGAAGCTGGTCGCCGAGGCCGAGGCACTCTCCGGTTCCACGGACTGGGGTACGACGGCCGCCCGGTACCGCGACCTGATGACCGAGTGGAAGGCCGCGGGCCGCGCCCAGCGCGAGGCCGAGGACGACCTGTGGAACCGCTTCCGCGGTGCGCAGGACGTGTTCTTCGCTGCCCGCAGTGGTGTGTTCGCCGAGCGGGACGCGGAACAGGGCGAGAACCTCAAGCTCAAGGAGGAGCTCGCCGAGGAGGCCGAGAAGCTGGTGCCGGTGAGGGACCTGAAGACGGCCAGGGCCGCCTTCCGTGCCCTCAACGAGCGCTGGGAGGCCATCGGCCACGTACCGCGTGACGCCCGCCCGAAGGTCGAGGGGCGGATGCAGGCGGTGGAGCGCGCGCTCCAGGAGGCCGAGGAGAACGAGTGGCGCCGTTCGAACCCGGAGGCGCGGGCGCGCGCCGAGGGTCTGACCGGTCAGCTCCAGGCGGCCGTGGACAAGCTGCGCAAGCAGATCGACACGGCTCGCGCCTCGGGCAACAACGCCAGGGCGGACAAGCTGGCCAAGGAGCTCGAGGGCCGGCAGGCGCTGCTGGACCAGGCGCTCAAGGGCCTGGAGGAGTTCAGCGGCTGATTCCGGCCACATGAACGCGAGAGGGGCTCCTGTACTTCGCGTACAGGAGCCCCTCTCGCGTTCTCGTGGCGTCCGGGCTACGGCCGGCGGGCCGAGGTCACCCGGTAGACGTCGTAGACGCCCTCCACGCCCCGCACGGCCTTCAGAACGTGCCCCAGGTGCTTCGGGTCGCCCATCTCGAAGGTGAAGCGCGAGGTCGCCACCCGGTCCCTGGACGTCTGGACGGCCGCCGACAGGATGTTGACGTGCTGGTCGGACAGGACGCGGGTGACGTCGGAGAGCAGGCGGGACCGGTCCAGTGCCTCGACCTGGATGGCGACCAGGAAGACCGAGGACTGGGTGGGGGCCCACTCGACCTCGAGGATGCGCTCCGGCTGCTGGGACAGCGAGTCGACGTTGACGCAGTCGGCGCGGTGCACCGAGACGCCGCTGCCGCGGGTGACGAAGCCGATGATCGGGTCGCCCGGGACGGGGGTGCAGCAGCGGGCCAGCTTGACCCAGACGTCCTCGACGCCCTTGACGACCACGCCCGGGTCGGCGTTGGCCCGGCGCTTGCTGCGACCGCGCGAGGGCGGTGCGCTCTCGACGAGGTCCTCGTTGGCGGCGTCCTCTCCGCCGAGCGCCTGGACGAGCTTCTGTACGACGCCGGCGGCGGCGACATGGCCCTCACCGATGGCCGCGTACAGCGACGAGATGTCCGGGTAGCGCATCTCGTGGGCGAGCGTGACGAGCGAGTCACCGGTCAGAATCCGCTGGATCGGCAGGTTCTGCTTGCGCATGGCGCGCGCGATGGCGTCCTTGCCCTGCTCGATCGCCTCGTCGCGGCGCTCCTTGGAGAACCAGGCGCGGATCTTGTTCCGGGCGCGGGGCGACTTGACGAAGCCGAGCCAGTCCCGGGAGGGTCCGGCGCCGGCCGCCTTGGAGGTGAAGACCTCGACGAGGTCACCGTTGTCCAGGGTCGATTCGAGCGGGACGAGGCGCCCGTTGACCCGTGCTCCTATCGTCCGGTGGCCGACCTCCGTGTGGACGGCGTACGCGAAGTCCACGGGGGTGGCACCGGCGGGCAGCGCTATGACGTCGCCCTTGGGCGTGAAGACGAAGACCTCGTTGCGCGAGAGGTCGAAGCGCAGGGACTCCAGGAACTCGCTGGGGTCCTCGGTCTCCTTCTGCCAGTCCAGGAGCTGGCGCAGCCACGCCATGTCGTTGACGGTGTCCTGGCCGCGGCCGGTGTTCTTGGGCACGTCGGTGCGGACCTTGGAGGCACCGGCGACGGCCTCCTGCTTGTACTTCCAGTGCGCGGCGATGCCGTACTCGGCGCGGCGGTGCATGTCGAACGTACGGATCTGGAGCTCGACGGGCTTGCCGCTGGGACCGATCACCGTGGTGTGCAGCGACTGGTACATGTTGAACTTCGGCATCGCGATGTAGTCCTTGAACCGGCCGGGGACCGGATTCCATCGCGCGTGAACGGTGCCGAGGGCCGCGTAGCAGTCGCGGACCGTGTCGACAAGTACACGAATCCCCACCAGGTCGTAGATCTCGGCGAAGTCGCGGCCTCGCACGATCATCTTCTGGTAGACGCTGTAGTAGTGCTTCGGCCGTCCGGTGACGGTGGCCTTGATGCGGGCGGCGCGCAGGTCGGACTGGACCTCGTCGGTCACTATGGCGAGGTACTCGTCGCGCTTGGGGGCCCGCTCCGCGACGAGACGGACGATCTCGTCGTACATCTTGGGGTAGAGGATCGCGAAGGCGAGGTCCTCCAGCTCCCACTTGATGGTGTTCATGCCCAGGCGGTGGGCCAGGGGCGCGTAGATCTCAAGGGTCTCGCGGGCCTTCTTCTCCTGCTTCTCCCGCTTGAGATAGCGCATGGTGCGCATGTTGTGCAGCCGGTCGGCGAGCTTGATCACCAGGACCCGGGGGTCCTTGGCCATGGCGACGACCATCTTGCGTACGGTCTCGGCCTGGGCGGCCTCGCCGAACTTGACCTTGTCGAGCTTCGTGACGCCGTCGACGAGCAGTGCGACCTGGTCGCCGAAGTCCTTGCGCAGGGTGTCCAGGCCGTACTCGGTGTCCTCGACGGTGTCGTGCAGGAGCCCGGCCATCAGGGTGGCGGGGTCCATGCCGAGCTCGGCGAGGATCGTCGTGACGGCGAGCGGGTGCGTGATGTACGGGTCGCCGCTCTTGCGCTTCTGGCCCCGGTGCCAGCGTTCGGCGACCTGGTAGGCGCGCTCGATCTGGCGCAGTGTCGCCGTCTCGATCTTGGGGTCGTTGGAGCGGACCGTCCGCAGCAGCGGTTCGAGCACGGGGTTGTACGGGCTGGAGCGCTGGACGCCGAGCCGGGCCAGGCGCGCCCTGACCCGGTTGGACGATCCGCCGGAGCGGGGCACCGAGCCGGCCGGGACGACCGGCTTGGCCGTGGGCTTGACGGGGGGCTTGGCCGCCGGTCCTGCCGGGGGCGCGGGGTCCTTCACGGGCCCGGTCGCCTCCGCGGGCGCGGCCGGTGCTCCGGCGGCGGGCTCGGCGGCGCCGGCCGGGGGCTCGGTGCCCGCACCGGGTCCCGGTGCGGCCTTCGCCGGGGTCGGCCCGGCCTTCGCGGGGGCCGGCGAGGCGGGTTCCGGTGCCTTCCCGGGGCTGTCCGCGGGCTCACGCGCCGCAGGCTTCGGCGTGCCCGCCGGCTGCGCCTTCTCGGGCGTGGCGTTGTCCGCCGCGGGCTTGTCGGGCTGCGGGGCGGCGACTGGCTGGGCCTCGTCTGGCAAGAGCGCTCCTCGTGCGGAACCGGGGTACCCGGAAAGCCCATGGTATCGACCCGGTGGCGGGCCGACGCCCGGGGACCGGGGGACCCTTCGGAACGCGGGACGGGCACCCGGGTGTTCCCGGGTGCCCGTCCTGTGTGTCCGGCTGTCGTGCGCCGGCCCTTCCTGCCGTCGGTCAGACGGTGATCAGGGCCTCCAGTGGGGCGCCTCGCAGCGCCGGTTCCAGCCGTGCGCGGCCCGGGAGGAAACCGAGCTCCATGAGGACCGCGACGCCCGAGACCTGGGCGCCGGCCCGCCGGATCAGTTCCAGCGATGCCTCGGCGGTGCCGCCGGTGGCGAGGACGTCGTCGATGACCATGATCCGGTCGTCGGCCGACAGGTCCTCCGCGTGGATCTCGATCTCCGCGGAGCCGTACTCCAGCTCGTACGCCTGGCTGAGCGTGGCTCCGGGCAGCTTGCCGGCCTTGCGGACCGGTACGAAGCCGAGGCCCGCCCGCACCGCGACCGGCGCCGCCAGGATGAAGCCGCGCGCCTCCAGACCGACGATCTTGGTGGCGCCGTGCTGTACGCACAGCTCCGCAAGGGTGTCGGTCAGCAGCGTGAAGGCGACCGGGTCCGCGAGCAGCGGGGTGATGTCCTTGAACATCACGCCGGGCTTCGGATAGTCGGCGACGTCACGGATGCGGCTGAGCAGCAGCTCGCGGGTGGTTTCGGCGCTGGTGGTCATCGACGGTTCCCCGAGGTGCGGCCGTGGCCCCTGGGCTGCTGACGCTGGCCCACGACGGCGCCTGCGGTCTCGGCGTCCTCGTGGGAGTCGTCACGGGGCTCGTCGTCGCGCTCGTCCTCGACGGACTCGCCCTTGGCGGCGGCTGCCGCACGCTTGGCGAGGATCCGCTTCTTCAGCGCCTTCATCTGCGGGTCGCGTTCCTTGAGGTCGGCGACGAGCGGCGTGGCGATGAAGATCGAGGAGTACGCACCGGCCGCGAGGCCGACGAACAGCGACAGCGAGATGTCGTTGAGCATGCCCGCGCCCAGGACACCGCCACCGATGAACAGCAGGCCGGCGACGGGCAGCAGCGCGACGACGGTGGTGTTGATCGAGCGGACCAGGGTGCTGTTGATCGAGCGGTTCGCGACCTCGCTGTAGGTCCAGCGGGTCTGCTTGGTGATCCCCTTCTGGCCCTCCTTGAGGCTGTCGAAGACGACGACCGTGTCGTAGAGGGAGTAACCGAGGATCGTCAGCAGACCGATCACGGTGCCCGGGGTGACTTCGAAGCCCACCAGGGCGTAGATCCCGACCGTGATCGTGATGTCGTGGATCAGCGCGACGAGCGCCGCGACGGCCATCCGCCACTCGAAGGCGATGGCGAGGTAGATCACCACGAGGACCATGAAGATCCCGAGACCGGTCCACGCCTTGTTGGCGATCTGCTCACCCCAGCTGGGGCCGACCAGGTCCGCGTTGATCTTCGCCTCGGGCACACCGAGGTCCTCGGAGAGCTGGGTCTTGATCTCGTTGGCCTTCTCGGTCCCGACCTCGGTGATCTGGATCCGCATGTTGCCGTTGCCGAGCTCCTGGACGATCGCCTCGTGGCCGGACGCCTCCACGGCGCTCTCGTGGGCCTGGGAGACCGAGACCTTGGGCTTCTCGTCGGTCGTGAAGACCGCGCCGCCCTTGAACTCGATGCCCATGTTGAGGCCGCTGACCGCGAGGCCGACGATGGCCGTGATCGTGATCAGGATCGAGACGCCGTACCAGATCTTGCGCTTGCCGATGAAGTCGTAACCGACCTCGCCACGGTAGAGCCGGGCGCCGAGATTGCCGAGTCGCGACATCTCACGCCTCCTTCGGGTGGTCGGTGGGAGCGTTGATACGGCGCGAGCGGCGCAGCGGCGGCTTGGCGCCGAGACGCTTCGGGTCCAGTCCGGACCACGCGTTACCGCTCGAGAAGAACTTGGTGCGGCCCATCAGTGTCATGACGGGCTTGGTGAAGAGGAACACCACGACGACGTCGAGCAGCGTGGTCAGGCCGAGCGTGAACGCGAAGCCCTGGACCTTGCCGACCGTCACGAGGAAGAGCACCGCGGCGGCGAGGAACGACACGAAGTCGGAGACCAGGATCGTGCGCCGGGCACGGGGCCACGCCCGCTCGATGGCCGGACGCAGCGTGCGGCCTTCGCGGATCTCGTCACGGACGCGTTCGAAGTACACGATGAACGAGTCCGCGGTGATACCGATCGCCACGATGGCTCCACAGACCGCGGGCAGGTTCAGCGCGAAGCCGATGGCCGGGCCGAGCAGGGCCATGATCGTGTACGTCAGGATGCCGGACACCGCGAGGCTGAGGAGCGCGATGAGCGCCAGTCCGCGGTAGTAGGCCACCAGGTAGATGACGACCAGGGCGAGACCGATGGCGCCGGCGATGAGACCGGCCTGCAGCTGCTCGTCACCGAGCGCCGCGGTCACCGTGGTGACGCTCTGCTGCTGGAAGGACAGCGGGAGGGCACCGTACGAGAGCACGTTGGCCAGGTCCTCGGCGGACTGCTGGGTGAAGCTGCCGGAGATCTCGGCGCTGCCGCTGAGGGTCTCGTTCACCTGCGGCGCGGAGACGACCTCGCCGTCGAGGGAGATCGCGAACTGGTTCTGCGGCGACTGCTGCGACGACAGCTTCTGCGTGATCGTCTGGAACTTCTTGGAGCCCTTGTCGGTGAACTCCATGGAGACGAGCCAGATGCCCCGCTGCTGGTCGAACTGGGCCTTGGCGTCGTCGACGTCCGTACCGGAGACCTCGGCCGGGCCGAGGATGTACTTGGCGTCGCCCTCGGCGCTGCACGCGACCGTCGGGTCCTCGGGCTTGACGTTCTCACCGGCCTTGGCGCGGGCCGACTTGTCGGTGCAGTCGAGTTCGGTGAACTTCTTCTGCAGCGCGGCGGTCGCCGGGTCCGGCGTCTCGGCGGCGGGCGGCTCCGTGGAGGCCGGGGCCTCCGTGGTGCTCGCGCCGGGGCTGGGCGTCTTGTCCTTCTTCAGGGCGTCGGTGACCGCACGGCCCTGGGAGGTGGCGCTCGCCGAGGGAGTGGCCTTCGAGTCCGAGGCCGTCTCCTTGTCGCCCGCCTTCGCGCTGGGCGTGGCACTGGGCGACCCCGTCGCCGAAGGGCTCTCGGACCCCGTGGGCGTCGGCGTACCGGCGGTGACCGTGATCACGGGCCGGAAGTAGAGCTGGGCGGTCGTGCCGACCTGCTCCTGAGCCTGCTTGGAGTTCGTCCCCTTGGGGATGTTGACGATGATGTTGCGATCGCCCTGGGTCTGAACCTCGGCCTCGGAGACACCCAGACCATTGACACGGCGCTCGATGATGCTGACCGCGGTGTCCATGTTGGTCTTGTTGATCGCGTTCGGCTTGCCGGGCTGGTTCTTGGCCTCGAGCGTGATCGACGTGCCGCCGGCCAGGTCAATACCCAGCCGCGGCGTGGTGTGACCGGACAGGAACATCCCGCCGGTGAGCGCGACCATGGCGATCAGGATCAGGACCAGGGCACGCCCCGGCCTGCTCTGACCGCCCGCCGGCCCTCGGCCCTTCTTCGGTGCTGCCACCTTCTCGTTTCTCCCTGTCCAACCGCCCCGCGCCGGGTACGCGCCCGAGCGGCCACGAAGTGATGTGGGGACCTGCCCCCCGCAGAAGACCGCACGCTCCGTCGGACGCCGCGCACCTGTAGGCGCGCGACGCCCCCGGACCGTGAACTACTTCGCTTCGCCGTCGCCCTTGGCGTCCTTGGAGTCGACGTCCTTGTCCTCGACGTCGTCGGCCTCGGCCTTCTTGCCCAGGTCGATCTTCGCGTCGTCCGAGGCGTCGGCGTCGGAGTCCGTGGTGAGCGAGGACGCGTCGTCGGGCACGATCGTGCCCTCGGCCTTCAGGTCCTCGTCGTCGCCGTGGACGATGCGGTTGTACTCCGCGTCGTCGAGGACGGCACCGATCGAGTTCTTGGCGTAGACGGCGTGGACGCCGGGCGCGACCTCAAGGAGAACCGTGTCGTCGTGAAGCTCCTTGACGGTGGCGTACATGCCCCCGATCGTCCGGACGCCGGTGCCGGGCTGCATGTCGTTGCGCATCTGCGCAGCCGCCGCCTGCTTCTTCTTGGCGGACCGGGTCATCAGGAACATGGCCCCGATGAGCACGATGAAGGGGAGGAGAGTCACGATATTCACGGGACGGAAATTCCTTCGCACGACCGCGTTGGAATGCGGCCTGGTCTACGGGGGTGGGTACACCGACCTGTACGGGCGGCATCGGCGGAGTCTAAGCGAGTCCGCATCATTGGAACAACGCCCAGCATGGCACCGTGGTTCCTCTTCGGGCGAACCTGTGATTCATCACGCCCCGAAGAGGCCCTGTTGTCCCTTTCCGCCTTGCTGTGGCGGAACCAGGCCCAGATGTGCCCAGGCCGCGGGGGTAGCCACCCGGCCACGCGGAGTCCTCGCGAGCAGCCCTTCGCGTACGAGAAAGGGCTCCGCGACCTCTTCGACGGTCTCCCGCTCCTCCCCCACGGCGACCGCGAGGGTGGACAGGCCCACGGGTCCGCCGCCGAAGAGTTTCAGCAGGGCTCCGAGCACCGCGCGGTCCAGCCGGTCCAGGCCGCGGGCGTCGACCTCGTACACCCGCAGGGCTGCGGCGGCGATGTCCTGGTCGATCCGGCCGTCGGCCTTGACCTGCGCGTAGTCCCGGACGCGGCGCAGCAGCCGGTTGGCGATACGGGGCGTGCCCCGGGAGCGCCCGGCGATCTCCGCGGCGCCGTCCACGTCGATGGCGACGTCCAGGAGGCGTGCGGAGCGGTGGATGACGCGCTCCAGCTCGGCGGGGGCGTAGAACTCCATGTGCCCGGTGAAGCCGAAACGGTCCCTCAGCGGGGGAGGCAGCAGGCCGGCCCGGGTGGTGGCGCCGACCAGGGTGAAGGGCGGCAGCTCCAGGGGGATCGCGGTGGCGCCGGGGCCCTTGCCGACGATGACGTCGACGCGGAAGTCCTCCATGGCCATGTAGAGCATTTCCTCGGCGGGCCGCGACATGCGGTGGATCTCGTCGAGGAAGAGGACCTCGCCCTCCTGGAGGGAGGAGAGGATCGCCGCGAGGTCGCCCGCGTGCTGGATGGCGGGGCCCGAGGTGATCCTGATCGGGGCGTTCATCTCAGCTGCGATGATCATGGACAGGGTGGTCTTGCCGAGACCGGGCGCACCGGAGAGCAGGACGTGGTCGGCCGTGGCGCCGCGGGCGCGGGCGGCCTTGAGGACCAGGTCGAGCTGCTCACGGACCTTCTCCTGGCCGACGAACTCGTCGAGGTCCTTGGGGCGCAGCGCCGCCTCGACCGCGGTGTCCTCGCCGTCCGCCCCGGCGTCGACCAGCCGGTCGTCGAGCCCGGCGTCGACGTGCGGACGCTCGTCGGTGTCGGGTCCGGTCTCGTCCCAGTTCATTTCGGTCAGTCCCGCCTCGGGTGTCTCGGTGCCGGGCCGTGCGGTGCCCGGACCGGTGTGGTGCGTGGGGTCAGCGTGCGCGGTTGAGCGTCTGCAGAGCGGCGCGCAGCAGTTGCGGTACGGGCGGCTGAGCGCCGTCCGCGAGCGCGGCCTCGGCCTGCGGCGCCACGGCGGCGACCGCCTCGTCGGCCTCGCGGGTCGCGTACCCGAGTCCGATCAGCGCGGCCTGGAGCTGATCGCGCCAGCCCGAGGTGACCGCACTGCCGATGCCCTGCTGCCCGATGTGGGCGCCGACCGGCTCCCCGAGCCGGTCCTTGAGCTCCAGGAGCAGCTTCTGCGCGCCCTTCTTGCCGATGCCGGAGACGGCGGTGAGCGCCTTCTCGTCGCCGGTGGCCACGGCGATGCGCAGAGCGTCGGGGCTGTGGGTGGCCAGCATGGCCTGGGCGAGCCGGGGGCCGACTCCGCTGGCGGTCTGGAGCAGCTCGAAGACCTGGCGCTCGTCGTCGTCGGCGAAGCCGTAGAGGGTCAGCGAGTCCTCCCGTACGACGAGGGAGGTCGCGAGCCTGGCCTCCTTGCCGATCCGGAGATCGGCGAGCGTGTGGGGGGTGCACTGGACGGCCATGCCGATGCCGCCGACCTCGATCACGGCCGTGGTCGGGGCGAGGGCGGCCACCGGGCCTGAGACGAAGGCGATCATGCGGTACGGCCTTTCAGGGTGCGATGGGCGGCGACTGCCTGCTGGAGCCGGTTCTGCGCGGGGGCCCGCCAGATGTGACAGATGGCGAGCGCGAGGGCGTCGGCCGCGTCGGCCGGTTTGGGCGGCGCGTCGAGCCGCAGGAGCCGGGTCACCATCGCGCCGACCTGGTCCTTGTCGGCACGCCCCGAGCCGGTGACTGCGGCCTTGACCTCGCTGGGGGTGTGCAGGGCCACCGGGATGCCGCGGCGCGAGGCGCAGAGCATGGCGACCGCGCTGGCCTGGGCGGTGCCCATCACCGTACGCACGTTGTGCTGGCTGAACACCCGCTCCACGGCGACGAATTCGGGCCGGTGCGTGTCGAGCCACTCCTCGATGCCGCGCTCGATGGCCACCAGCCGGTGGCCGAGCTCCGCGTCGGCGGGGGTGCGGACGACACCGACGCCGATCATCGTCAGGGGACGGCCCGCGACCCCTTCGACGACTCCGACCCCGCACCGGGTCAGCCCCGGGTCCACGCCGAGTACACGCACGAAGCGCCCCTCCCCTCACCGATCGGTCAACTGTTCCCGCAGGCTATCGGCTCGCACTGACAATGCGACGGGCCGACGGGGTGTGTCCCCGTCGGCCCGTCGGCTGCGCCTGTGCGGCGACTGCCCGGAAATCAGGCGTCGACCTTCTCCATGACCTCGTCCGAGACGTCGAAGTTGGCGAAGACGTTCTGCACGTCGTCGCTGTCCTCCAGCGCGTCGATGAGCTTGAAGATCTTGCGTGCGCCCTCTTCGTCGAGGTCGACCTGCATGGTGGGCAGGAAGTTGGCCTCGGCCGAGTCGTAGTCGATGCCGGCGTCCTGGAGCGCGGTGCGGACCGCGACCATGTCGGTGGCCTCACTGACGACCTCGAACGTCTCACCGAGGTCGTTGACCTCCTCGGCACCCGCGTCGAGCACGGCACCGAGGACGTCGTCCTCGGACAGCTCGCCCTTGGGGACGATGACGACGCCCTTGCGGTTGAAGAGGTACGAGACCGAACCCGGGTCGGCCATCGAGCCGCCGTTGCGGGTCATCGCGACCCGTACGTCGGACGCGGCACGGTTGCGGTTGTCGGTGAGGCACTCGATGAGCACCGCGACACCGTTCGGACCGTAGCCCTCGTACATGATCGTCTCGTAGTCGGCGCCGCCCGCTTCGAGACCGCCACCGCGCTTGACCGCGGAGTCGATGTTCTTGTTCGGGACGGAGCTCTTCTTCGCCTTCTGGATGGCGTCGACGAGCGTCGGGTTGCCCTCGGGGTCGACACCGCCGGAGCGGGCCGCTACTTCGATGTTCTTGATCAGCTTCGCGAAGAGCTTGCCGCGCTTGGCGTCAATCACGGCCTTCTTGTGCTTCGTCGTAGCCCATTTAGAGTGGCCGGACATCTGCCTTCTCCTTCGCGTCACCAAAATCGATCCGAACCCGAGAGATCCTACCGGGGTCGAGTCAGAGGACTGCGCGCACCATGTCGACGAAGAGTGCGTGAACCCGGTGGTCTCCGGTCAGTTCCGGGTGGAATGACGTGGCAAGGGCGTTTCCCTGCCGTACGGCGACAATGTGACCGCCGTGTTCGGCGATCACCTGGACCTGCGCTCCGACGGATTCGACCCAGGGTGCCCGGATGAACACGCCTTCGACCGGACCGTCCGCGATTCCGTCGACCTCGACGGCCGCCTCGAACGATTCGTTCTGGCGTCCGAAGGCGTTACGGCGCACGATCATGTCGATTCCGCCGACGGTTTCCTGGCCCGAGCGCGGGTCGAGGATCTTGTCGGCGAGCATGATCATGCCCGCGCAGGTGCCGTAGACCGGCATTCCGGCACTCACCCGCTCGCGCAGCGGGTCGAGCATGCCGAAGAGCACGGCGAGCTTGGACATGGTGGTGGATTCGCCGCCGGGTATGACGAGGCCGTCGACCTCGGCGAGCTCCTCGGGACGCCGGACCGGCCTGGCCAGGGCGTCAGCCGAGGCCAGGGCGATCAGATGTTCCCGCACGTCGCCCTGGAGAGCCAGGACTCCGATCACAGGGGTGTCGCTCATCAGTGACTACCAGCCGCGGTTGGCGTAGCGCTCGGTCTCGGGCAGGGTGTCGCAGTTGATGCCGACCATGGCCTCGCCCAGGTTGCGGGAGGCGTCCGCGATGATCTTGGGGTCGTCGTAGAAGGTGGTGGCCTTCACGATCGCGGCGGCGCGCTTGGCGGGGTCGCCGGACTTGAAGATGCCGGAGCCCACGAAGACACCCTCGGCACCGAGCTGGCGCATCAGCGCGGCGTCGGCGGGGGTGGCGACGCCACCCGCGGAGAACAGGACGACGGGCAGCTTGCCGAGCTCGGCGACCTCCTTGACGAGCTCGTACGGGGCGCGGAGCTCCTTGGCGGCGGCGTACAGCTCGTTGTTGTCGTAGCCGCGCAGCCGGGCGATCTCGTTCTTGATCTGGCGCAGGTGGCGGACGGCCTCGACGACGTTGCCGGTGCCGGCCTCGCCCTTCGAGCGGATCATGGCCGCACCCTCGGCGATGCGGCGCAGGGCCTCGCCCAGGTTGGTGGCGCCACAGACGAAGGGGGTCGTGAAGGCGAACTTGTCGCTGTGGTTGACCTCGTCGGCCGGGGTCAGGACCTCGGACTCGTCGATGTAGTCGACGCCGAGGGACTGCAGGACCTGGGCCTCGACGAAGTGGCCGATGCGCGACTTGGCCATGACGGGGATGGAGACGGCCTCGATGATCTCTTCGATCATGTTGGGGTCGGACATCCGGGCCACGCCGCCGTCCTTACGGATGTCGGCGGGCACCCGCTCCAGGGCCATGACGGCCACGGCGCCGGCGTCCTCGGCGATCTTCGCCTGCTCGGCGTTGACGACGTCCATGATCACGCCGCCCTTGAGCTGCTCGGCCATGCCGCGCTTGACGCGGCTGGTGCCGACGGCCGGGGACTCGGTGGACTGCGGGGTGCTGGGAAGCGTGGACACGGATCGACCTCACTCGGGGAAGACGCTGACTGGTGCAAGGCAGAGCAAACGCCCCGCGACCAGTCCACAGCAAGGGCCAATAAGTACCCCGTGGATCGTTTTGGCCCCGTCCTCAGGTGCCGGGGCGGTCCGCGAGCGCCACCGGTGGCTCGTCGTCCATCTCGAACGCGAGGGGGAAGGGCGCGTGACCGGCCAGCCGGAACAGCCGCACCGTACGGTGTCTGCGCAAGGCGCGGGCCGCGCGCACCGCGTCGTTGTGGAACCGCCGCGCCATCGGCACCCGGCGCACCGCGGCGGCCAGCTCGGCCGCCGCCTCGACCCCGCCGGGGATCTCCTTCACGGCATCGACCTGGGCCGTCTCACCGAAGACGGCGCGCAGTGCGGTGCTGAGCTCGCTCTCGGCGACCTCCCGCTGCTCCTCCTCGGCCTGGCGGGCGGCGTGCGCGGCCTCGTACAGGACGATGGACGCGGCCGGGTCGAGGACACCGGACGTGGCCAGTTCCTGGGTGACCGAGGCGCGACGCAGGAGTTGGGCGTCGAGCGCGGCCCGGGCCGCGTCGATCCGCGCGTGCAGCCGGTCCAGCCTTCCGGCGGTCCAGCTGAGGTACAGGCCGATCGCGACGAGCGCGACGGCGATCCAGATGAGGGTTTCGGTCACGGGCCGCAAGGCTACCGTCGCCCGGCCCGCACCCCGGCCGACGGGCGGGCCGCACGGCGCCCGCCGGCGGCCTGACCGGGGTCACCCCCGCCGGTCGCGACCGGCGAACGGGCCGCGCCGCCGCAGGAGTTGGGACCGCCGGGCGTCCATGACCCGATACCCGGCGGGACGGTTCAGTCCCGGGCCAGCCCGAAGCGCGCCCGCAGCCCCGTGCGCTCGTCCGCGGCCACCGACGCGGCCCCGTCCGTCACCGTCTCGTACACCGCCAGGATGTCCGCACCCACCGTCGCCCAGTCGAAGCGGCGCACATGTGCGCTGCCGCGCTTGCGGAGCCCGGCCCGCCGCTCGGGGTCGCCCAGGAGCCGGATCGCGGCCGTGGCCAGCGCGTCCGCGTCCTCGTTGGCGAACAGCTCGCCCGCCGAACCCTGGTCGAGCACCTGGGCGAACGCGTCCAGATCGCTCGCGAGCACCGGCGCGGACGCCGACAGCGCCTCGACCAGGATGATGCCGAAGCTCTCGCCCCCGGTGTTCGGCGCGACGTACACGTCGACGCTGCGCAGCAGCCGTGCCTTGTCCTCGTCACTCACCATGCCGAGGAACTCCACGCGGTCGCGCAGTTCCTTGGGCAGCGAGGCGACCGCTTCCTCCTCGTCGCCGCGTCCGGCGACCAGCAGTCTGGTCTCCGGGCGTGCGGCGAGGATCGCGGGCAGCGCCTTCATCAGGACCGGCAGCCCCTTGCGCGGCTCGTCGATACGCCCGATGAACCCGATCGTCCCGCCCTGCCACTCCGCCTTGGGCTCCGCCCGGGCGAAGAAGTCCACATCGACACCGTTGGGGATGACGACCGCGTCGCCGCCCAGATGCTCGACGAGGGTCCGGCGCGCGTACTCGCTCACCGCGATGCGCGCGCGGATCTTCTCCAGCGCGGGCTGGAGGATCGGATACGCCGCGATCATCGCCCGGGAGCGCGGATTGGACGTGTGGAACGTCGCGACGATCGGCCCCTGCGCCGCCCAGCAGGCGAGCAGCCCCAGCGAGGGCGAGGTCGGCTCGTGGATGTGGATCACGTCGAAGGTGCCGTCGTGCAGCCACCTGCGTACGCGCGCGGCCGACAGGAAGCCGAAGTTCAGCCGCGCCACCGACCCGTTGTACGGAACGGGGACGGCGCGGCCCGCCGAGACCACGTACGGCGGCAGCGGGGTCTCGTCGTCGGCGGGCGCCAGCACGGAGACCTGATGGCCGAGGCGGATCAGGTGTTCCGCGAGGTCGCGGATGTGGAACTGCACGCCCCCCGGTACGTCCCAGGAGTACGGGCAGACAATGCCGATCTTCACGGCTGTTCCCCTCGGGGGTCCAGATCGGAGACCCAGAGGCGCTGCAGCATGTGCCAGTCCTCCGGATGCTCGGCGATTCCGACGGCGAAGGCATCGGCCAGCGCCTGTGTCATCACAGACGTCTTCTCGCCGCGTTCGCCTGTCTCGGGTACCTCGACGGGCGGGTGGACGCGCACCTTCATGACCGGAGTGCCGTCGTACCAGAGCGTCACGGGGAGCAGCAGCGCCCCGGTCTGCTGGGCGAGCAGCGCGGGCCCGGCCGGCATCCGCGCGGTGTCGCCGAAGAACGTCACCTCGACGCCGGAGGACGACAGGTCGCGGTCGGCGACCAGGCAGATCAGGCCGCCCGCGCGCAGCCGCCGGGCGAGCGTGCCGAAGGCCGCGCCGCCGTTGTGCGGCAGCACCTCCATGCCCAGGCCCTCGCGGTAGGCGACGAACCGGTCGTAGAGCGTCTCCGGCTTGAGGCGTTCGGCGACGGTGGTGAAGCCGACCTTGAGGCCGGTCGTCACCCAGGCGCCCGCGAGGTCCCAGTTGGCCAGGTGCGGAAGAGCCAGAATGACTCCCCGCCCTGCGTCGAGGCCCTCCGTCAGGCGGTGGACCTCCCGTACCTCGATGCTTTCGCTGATCCGCCGAGGCGTCCACGTCGGCAGCCGGAAGGACTCCATCCAGTAGCGCATGTACGAGCGCATACCGGCCTTGGACAGCTCGGCGAGCCGGGCGGCGTCCGCGTCCGGCACCACCCGCGCCAGATTCGACTCCAGCCGCAGCACGCTCTTCCCGCGCCGCTTCCACACCTGGTCGGCGATGGTGCGGAAGAGCTTCTGGGCAACCGGCTCGGGAAGCTTCTTGACCGCACCCCAGCCGAGCCCGTACAGCCCGTCCGTCACCCGTCCCCGCAGCCCGTCCCCGGTGCCGCTCACTGGGCGGCCTCGCTCCCCTGCTGCGCCGAGGCCGCCGCGGCGGCGTCGGCCTCCGCGGACTCCCGGCGCACGGTCACCACACGCTGGATCAGCGTCACCAGGCTGCCGACGGCGACGATCCACAGCGCGATCGGCAGCAGGATGTCGATGCCGGGAACGCCGAAGGTGTGCAGACCCGCGAGTCCGGCCGCGACCAGCGAGATCACCAGGCGCTCGGCGCGCTCCACCAGTCCGTTCACCGCGACCGGCAGGCCGATCGATTCTCCACGTGCCTTCGTGTACGAGACCACCTGGCCGCTCGCCAGGCAGAAGATCGCCACCGCGCACAGCACGTTGTCGTCACCGCTGCCCGCGTACCAGAGGGCGAAGCCGGCGAAGATCGCCCCGTCGGCGACGCGGTCGAGCGTCGAGTCGAGGAACGCGCCCCACCTGCTGGAGATCCCCGCCTGGCGCGCCATATTGCCGTCGACGAGGTCCGAGAAGACGAAGATCGTGATGACGATCGTGCCCCAGAAGAACTCCCCCATCGGGAAGAAGACCAGCGCACCTGCCATCACTCCGGCCGTGCCGACGAGCGTGACCGCGTCGGGGCTGACCCCGAGACGGAGCAGCAGAGCGGCGAACGGTGTGAGGACACGCGTAAAAAATGCACGCGCGTACTTGTTCAGCATGGCCTTCCCGAGGTTCGGCGGGCCGTGCGGCCACTTCGGCCACCGGCTGGCCCATCGTAGTCACGACCCGTCTGCTCCACCGGCCGGGCACCCGCCCCGGGGGTGTCTCGCCCTCCCGGGCGCTCACTCACGACGTATGGACGCCGCCCGAAGTGCGTGGAAAGCTCGGAATTACCGCGGGCGTCGACGAAGCCGCCGCGACGGCTCCCCCGTGCCCGTGCACACCTATCTCCCCTCACCGCGCAGCGCTCACACGCACCGCGCACACCACCGGGAGGCACACATCATGGGCGACAGGACACACAACCAATCCGGGGCCGCCGGCAGGGCGGCGACGGTCGACCGGCCCACTTCGGTACGCAACGTGGTGCTGGTCGGCCACAGTGGCTCCGGCAAGACCACCCTGGTCGAAGCACTCGCGCTGACGGCGGGAGCGGTCAACCGGGCCGGCCGGGTCGAGGACGGCGCGACCGTCTCCGACTACGACGAGATCGAACAGCGCCGACAGCGCTCCGTACAGCTCTCGCTGGTCCCCGTCGAATGGGGCGGCTACAAGATCAATTTGCTGGACACCCCCGGCTACGCGGACTTCGTCGGGGAACTCAGGGCCGGTCTGCGCGCGGCGGACGCGGCCCTTTTCGTCGTCTCGGCCGCCCAGGAGGCGGAAGCCGTCGCGGGCACCACCCGCGCCGTGTGGGAGGAGTGCGCGGCCGTCGGGATGCCGCGGGCCATCGTCGTCACCCACCTCGACACCGCCCGCACCTCCTTCGACGGGATGACCCGGGTCTGCGCCGAGCTCTTCGGGGGCGACGACCCCGACGCCGTGGTCCCGCTCTATCTGCCGGTACGCGGCCCCCAGACCCCGGACGGGCACGCGCCCCTCACCGGCCTCACCGGACTGCTGTCGCAGCGGATCTTCGACTACTCCTCCGGCGAACGGAAGGAGACGCCGCCCGCGGACGGCCAGCGAGAACCCCTCAGGGACGCCCGCAACCGGCTCATCGAAGGGATCATCGCCGAGAGCGAGGACGAGACCTTGATGGACCACTACCTCGGGGGCGGCGACATCGACATCAAGACCCTCGTCGACGACCTGGAACGCGCCGTCGCACGCGGCGTCTTCCACCCCGTCCTCACCGCGGCCCCCGCGGCCGACGGAGCGCGCCAGGGAGTCGGGACCGTCGAACTCCTGGAACTCATCACCGGCGGGTTCCCCACCCCGCTGGAACGCGCCCTCCCCGCCGTCACCACCCCGCAGGGCGACCCCCGCCCCGCACCGGTCTGCGATCCGGACGGGCCCCTGGTCGCCGAGGTCGTCAAGACGGCCTCCGACCCCTACGTCGGCCGCATGTCCCTCGTCCGCGTCTTCTCCGGCACTCTGCGCCCCGACGACACCGTGCACGTCTGCGGTCACGGGCTCACCGACCCGGGGCACGAGGAACGCCCCGCCCACGACGCCGAGATCCGGGTGGGCGCGCTCACCTCACCCTTCGGGAAGCAGCAGCGGCCCCTGGACCGGTGCATCGCGGGCGACCTGGCCTGTGTCTCCAGACTCGGCGCGGCCGAGACCGGGGACACCCTCTCCGCCAAGGACGATCCCCTGCTGATGGAGCCGTGGATCATGCCCGATCCGCTGCTGCCGCTCGCCATCCGGGCCCACAGCAAGGCGGACGAGGACAAGCTCTCCCAGGGCCTGTCACGGCTGGTCGCCGAGGACCCCACGATGCGCCTCGAACAGAACCCGGACACCCACCAGGTCGTCCTGTGGTGCCTGGGCGAAGCCCACCGCGACGTCGCCCTGGAACGGCTGCGCAGCCGCTACGGCGTCCAGGTCGACGCGGTCCCCCACCGCGTCCCTCTGCGCGAGACGTTCGCCACCCGCTGCACCGGGCGCGGCCGGCACGTCAAGCAGTCCGGCGGCCACGGCCAGTACGCCATCTGCGAGATCGAGGTGGAGCCGCTGCCGCCCGGCACCGGCATCGAGTTCGTCGACAAGGTCGTCGGCGGAGCCGTACCCCGCCAGTTCGTCCCGTCCGTCGAGAAGGGCCTGCGCGCCCAGGCCGCCCGGGGAGTCGCCGCGGGTCACCCGCTCGTCGACGTACGCATCACCCTGCTGGACGGAAAGGCCCACTCGGTGGACTCCTCGGACGCGGCCTTCCAGACGGCGGCGGCCCTGGCCCTGCGCGAAGCAGCCGCGGACACCCGTATCCAGCTGCTCGAACCGGTGGCCGAGGTCAGCGTGCTGATCCCGGACGACTACGTGGGCGCCGTCATGAGCGACCTGTCCGGCCGGCGCGGCCGGGTCGTCGGCACCGAACAGGCAGCGGGCGGACGCACTCTCGTACGGGCCGAGGTCCCCGAGCTGGAGATCGGCCGGTACGCCGTCGACCTGCGGTCCCTCTCGCACGGCACCGGGCGCTTCGACCGCGCGTACGCCCGGCACGAAGCGATGCCACGGCAGCTCGCCGACCGCGTCCGCGAGGAACGGGAAGGGGTGCCCGACTGACCGCGTCCGCCGCGACACGGCGTGCGCACGAGCCCGTTCGTCCGGCGGGGGACGGTGATCCGGTCAGGACGATACGCTGTGGGCCCAGCTCAGAAGGTGTGCCGCGTACGGTAGTTGGGAAAAGCGCCAAGGGCAGACCGTGCGGCGAGTGGGGGCGGCAGTGGCCAACGACGGATTCGATTTCTCTCCCGGAGCGCAGATCCCGCTCCAGGGTTCGGCCAAGCAGGCGGTGGCGACCAACGCGCTCGCCTCCGCCGCCTACCGCGACAGCCCGGTGGAGGAGATCCTCAAGGCCAACAACGAGTGGCACAAGTCGGAAGTGAAGGAGGGCGACTCCAAGCTCTTCAAGTCCGTCTACTTCAAGCCGAATCTCGGCGAGGCGTTCTCCCGCGCCGTCCAGGAACGCATGCTGGGCGGCGACCGCAAGGCGCTCATCCAGTCCTTCGGCACCGACCCGCAGACCGTCGTCGAGCACTGCCTGTCCGCGACCGGCCTCCGCAAGGCCCGTGACACCAAACTGACCCTCGTCACGGCGCTGTTCGGATTCGTGTTCCTGCCCGGCCTGCTGCTCTGGGTGCTGGCGTTCCGGCTGCGCGACTCCCTCAACAAGTCGAAGGACACCGCCTTCCGGGCGCTGGGCGGCGTCCTGCTCGCCGTCTTCGGCATCGGTGCCCTGCTCCTGCTGATCAAGCTCCCGGTCACCGGCCTGCTCGCGCTCTACCTGCGCGGGATGATCGTCGCCCCCGTCATCGGCTGGCTCCTCGCCAAGCGGATCGCGGAGACCTCCGCCAAGGACATGCGCGACCGCTGGGAAGGGCTCCTCTCCGGGGCCGGCGTCATCGCCAAGATCCCCGACTCCGTACCCAAGAACCCGAACGAGACGGCCCGCGAAGCGCTGCGCCAGGGTCTGGAGAAGCTCTCCGCCGAGCAGCAGTCCAACTCCGTCTTCTACGCGGGCCCCAAGGGCGTCCTCGGCATGGGCACCCGCTGGGGCAGCTGGCAGCTCGCCGAGGAGCTCGTCGCGAAGGACCCGACCAGGGAGATCCACCAGTTCCGCAGCTGGGACCTGATACGGGTCATCCACGACCAGCTCAAGATGCTGGAGCGCGGCCCGCTGAACACGGGCGGCTTCCCCACCCCCTCCGTCAAGCACTGGATCGTCTCCCCCGTCGGCGAGAACGCGGACTCCGTCTCCCGCCCCGAGGGCGAGGACGTCGCCACCTTCCAGGTCAAGCCGCACGAGATACAGCGCATCTGCAACCACCAGCAGTTCGGCAGCGGTGACCGGCACTACCTGGGCGTCCAGTTCACCCTCTGGGACGGCCAGCTGGTCATCACCATGATGATCACCGTGACCGTGCTCCACGAGACCCTGCGGATCGAGGTCACCGGACACGCGCTGGGTCCCGTCCACGGCCTGTTCCTCACCAAGCCGGAGGCCGAGACCAAGACGGTCAAGAAGGCCGTCAGGTTCTGGGAGACCCGCAAGATCACCCTGCCGCTCGTCAAGGCCCAGGAGGTCGTCAGGCTCGCCCTGCGCGCCCCGTTCACCTGGTATCCGCCGCTGCTCGACTACCTGGGGGGCAAGATCGTCCTGCCCGAGCCCTTCGGCCTGCGCCACGCCTGGGCCGCGCAGCCGTGGAACCACCGCTTCATGGCGGACGACGCCATACGCGCCGCGGCCCCCGTCCTGCGCGCCGTGCACTCCGCGGCCCTCCGGGTCCTGGAGGAGAACGGCGTCGACACCGAACGGTTCGACAACCGCTCCATGATCCTCAGCGGACTGGTGCAGGACCCGGCCCCGCGGAAGGCCGACGTGTACGACGCGTGAGGACGGCCGCACACACGGCTGCGGGGCGTTCCCGGCACACGCCGGGAACGCCCCGCACCGGAGCGGTGAACCGGCTCAGCCGGCCGGCAGGTCCGCAGGCCAGGCAGCCGCGAGCATCGCGCGGGTGTCACCGAGCAGCTGCGGCAGCACCTTCGTGTGACCGACGACCGGCATGAAGTTGGTGTCCCCGCCCCAGCGCGGCACCAGGTGCTGGTGCAGGTGGGCGGCGATACCCGCGCCCGCGACCGTGCCCTGGTTCATCCCGATGTTGAAGCCGTGCGCGCCCGATGCCGCCCGCAGCGCGATCATCGCCCGCTTGGTGAAGTCGGCCAGCTCGGCGGTCTCCGCGGCGTCCAGCTCCGTGTAGTCGGCGACATGCCGGTACGGCACGACCATCAGGTGACCGCCGTTGTACGGATACAGGTTCAGCACGGCGTAGACCTTCTCGCCACGCGCCACGACGAGCCCGTCCTCGTCCGATTTGGAGGGGATCACACAGAACGGACAGCCGTCCTCGGACCCCGGACCGCTCGGCTTGTTCTCCCCCTGGATGTAAGCCATCCGGTGGGGCGTCCACAGGCGCTGGAACGCGTCGGGCGTTCCCACTCCGATCTGCTGCTCCGGCTCACTCGTCATGCCGATCAGCATATTGCGTCGGCCCCTCGAAGCGTGTCGCCGGGGCCCGACCCGACTGCGGCCCGCGATGCTGTGGCCATGAGCGAGCGCCCCACCGATTCCGTCCCCAGCAGGCTGACACACTGGGAGAAACGCACCGAAGTACCGCTCTTCGCGGCCTCACTGATCTTCCTCGGCGGCTACGCGGTCCGCGTCCTCGCCCCTCACGACACCGAACCTTGGCGCGATCTCGCCCTCGCCCTGGTCTGCGGCACGTGGCTGCTCTTCCTGACGGACTACGTGGTGCGGCTCCGGCTGAGCGGACTCGGCATCCGGTTCATCCACAGCCACTGGCTGGACACGGTCGTGCTCGTGCTCCCGCTCCTGCGCCCCCTGCGCGTGGTGCAGGTCTACAGCGCGGTCCAGGACCGGCGGGACCGCCCGCGGCTGAGCCTGTACGCCCGGGTGATGGCGTACGCCGGCATGGCGGCGGTGCTGCTCGGCTTCGCCGCCTCGCTGGCCGTCTACGACCAGGAGCGCGGAGCGCCCGGCTCCACGATCAGCACCTTCGGGGACTCGGTCTGGTGGGCCTGCGAGACGCTCACGACGGTGGGGTACGGGGACGCGGTCCCCGTCACGCCGGGGGGCCGGGTGATCGCCGCGCTGCTGATGGTCTGCGGGCTCGCGCTGCTGGGGGCGGTGACCGGCTCGTTCTCCTCGTGGCTGCTGCAGGTCTTCACACGGGAGGACGAGAAGGGACCCCCGGGGCGCATGTAGCGCTCCGGGGGCCCCTCACGGCGTGCGGATCAGACCTGAACGCGGTCCTCGACGGCCTTCGCGATCTTGGCGAGGGCGTCCTCGACCGGGATGCCGTTCTCCTGCGAACCGTCGCGGTAGCGGAAGGAGACGGCACCGTTGGCCATGTCCTCGTCGCCCGCGATGATCATGAACGGGACCTTGGCCTTCTGGTGGTTGCGGATCTTCTTCTGCATCCGGTCCGAGGAGGCGTCGACATCGACCCGCAGCCCCTGCTTGCGCGCCTTGGCCGCGAACTCCTGGAGGTACGGGATGTGCGCGTCGCCGATCGGGATGCCGATCGCCTGCACGGGGGCCAGCCACACCGGGAACGCACCCGCGTAGTGCTCCAGGAGTACCGCGAAGAAGCGCTCGATGGAACCGAACAGGGCACGGTGGATCATGACCGGGCGCTGCTTGGTGCCGTCGGGGCCGGTGTACTCCAGGTCGAAGCGCTCCGGCAGGTTGAAGTCGAGCTGCACGGTCGACATCTGCCAGGTACGGCCGATGGCGTCCTTGCACTGCACGGAGATCTTCGGGCCGTAGAACGCGGCGCCGCCCGGGTCGGGAACGAGCGGCAGACCCTGCTTCTCGGCGACCTGACGCAGCGTCTCGGTGGCCTCTTCCCAGATCTCGTCCGACCCGACGAACTTCTCCGGGTCCTTGGTGGAAAGCTCCAGGTAGAAGTCGGTCAGACCGTAGTCACGGAGCAGGTTCAGGACGAACGTGAGCGTCCTGTCGAGCTCCTCCGCCATCTGCTCCTTGGTGCAGTAGATGTGCGCGTCGTCCTGCGTGAAGCCGCGGGAGCGGGTCAGGCCGTGGACGACACCCGACTTCTCGTACCGGTACACCGTGCCGAACTCGAAGAGACGGAGCGGAAGTTCGCGGTACGAACGGCCACGCGCATCGAAGATCAGGTTGTGCATCGGGCAGTTCATCGGCTTGAGGTAGTAGTCCACCCCGTCGTCGAGCTGCATGGGCGGATACATGCCGTCGGCGTACCAGTCCAGGTGGCCGGACTTCTCGAAGAGCTTGCCCTTGGTGGCGTGGGGGCTGTAGACGAACTCGTAGCCCTCCTCCTCGTGGCGGCGCCGCGAGTAGTCCTCCATGGCCCGGCGGATGACGCCGCCCTTGGGGTGGAAGACCGCGAGACCGGGGCCGATCTCGTCGGGGAAGGAGAAGAGGTCCAGCTCGTTGCCGAGCTTGCGGTGGTCGCGCTTGGCGGCCTCCTCCAGGAACTCCAGGTGCGCCTTGAGCTCGTCCTTGGTGGGCCACGCGGTGCCGTAGATGCGCTGGAGCATCGGGTTCTTCTCGCTGCCGCGCCAGTACGCCGCGGCGTTCCGCATCAGCTTGAACGCCGGGATGAACCGGGTGGTCGGCAGGTGCGGGCCCCGGCAGAGGTCCTTCCAGCAGAGCTCGCCGGACTTCGGGTCCAGGTTGTCGTAGATGGTCAGCTCGCCGCCGCCCACCTCGACGTCCGCGCCGTCGTCCGAGGACGCCGAGCCCTTGATGCCGATGAGCTCCAGCTTGTACGGCTCGTCGGCGAGCTCCTCGCGGGCCGCCTCGTCGGTGACGACGCGGCGGGAGAAGCGCTGACCCCGCTTCTGGATCTCCTGCATCTTCTTCTCGATGGCCTTGAGGTCCTCGGGGGTGAACGGCTTCTCGACGTCGAAGTCGTAGTAGAAGCCGTCCTTGACCGGCGGGCCGATGCCGAGCTTGGCGTCGGGGTGCAGCTCCTGGACCGCCTGCGCCATGACGTGCGCGGTGGAGTGCCGCAGGATGTTCAGGCCGTCCTCGGAGGAGATCTCGACGGGCTCGACGGTCTCGCCGTCCTTGAGCTCGTACGCGAGGTCCTTCAGCTCGCCCTCGACGCGTGCGGCGACCACGGTGCGCTGACCGGGGAAGAGCTCGGCCGCCGTAGTCCCCGTCGTCACCACGCGCTCTTCCCGCTCGGAATCGCGTTGGATGATCACACGGACGTCTGACACCGGTCTCTCCTGACTGAGGGGGTGCGGCGCTTCGTATCGCGCGCGCAAGACGAATCGTACCGAGCCGGCACCCCCCTTAGCGAAAGGGATACCGCCCGGCTACGTCTCCTCCCCCGTGCACGCCTCCTCGAAGAAGTCCAGGTTCTCCTGGAGGGACTTCATCAGCCGGTCCCGCTCCGTCTCGTCGACCTGGACGGGAGCCACCTGCGAGGCACCGCTCAGACGCCGGAAGCCGCCCCGGCTCTCCAGCAGCCCGTCCACCCGGATCGGCAGTCCGACCAGGTGGGCGTGGCCCGCGATGCGGTACGCCTCCTCGTCGAGCTCCAGCCGTACGTGGGCGACCTCGGCGCCCGCCAGCACGCTCAGCCGTACGATTCCTGCGCCCCGCGGCCCGGAGCGGCGCATCCGGACGACGGCGCCGGTGATCCGTACCGGGACGGCGGGCTCGTCCTGGAGGTAGCGGGCACCGGCCCGGCGCAGCGCGGGCAGGTCGCCGGGGGAGAACTCGACGGGCTCGGGGCGGGCGGGGCAGCCTTCGGGCGTTCCGGCGGCGGGCGCCCACTCCAGGGCGATCCCGGCCCCCTCGGAGCCCCGGACCAGGGCGACGAGCGCCTCGGTCAGCTCCCGGCTGACGCCCGCGCCGACCGCCGAGCCGAAGGCTTCCATGCCTCCCGTGGCCCGCTGGTAGTCGACGGCCTCACGGGTGGCGTGCAGGGCCTGGTAGAGCTGTACGGCGACGGCTCGCCCGGAGGCGACGGGCACGAACGCGGTGAGCCTGCGCCCGCCCGGCGCGGGCCCCACCAGGGTCCCGTCCAGTGCCGCCTGGGCCCTTCTGCGGTGCCGGGTGCCGTGGTAGCCGGCCGGGCCCCGGACCGCCAGCGCGCCGGCCAGCAGGATCTGCCGGGCCGCCGAGCGCAGCTGTCCGTCCTCGGTCCAGCCCGCCGCTCCGGCGGCTCCGGCGGCCGACTCGGGGACGTCGCGCCACCACCGGATCTCGTCGCTGGGCACCGCGAGGGAGACCAGGACGTCCCTGGCGGAGGGTGCGGCGCTCCGTGCCAGCGCGGTGAGGGCCTCGCCGATGAGGTCCTCGCTGTCCGGGAAGGCGGAGGTGTCGGGCACCAGCAGGCTGGTGGCGCCGCCCACGGGTCCGGGCGGGGTCCAGCGGCTGTAGCGTCCGGCGGCTCCGCCACGCCGCTGCCAGCCGTGCCGGTACAGGAGCGCGCCGAGGACGGCGGGGTCGACGAGGGCGGGATCGGGGACGTGCCCCGCGGTCCGCAGCGCGTCCGCCCGGTCGCCCGGGTGGTCGCCGGGGTGTGGTCGCGTGTCCGTGGGTGTCGGTCCGTCGAACGGTTCGTCCATCGACCGGTGCATCAGGGTCTCCCTCCCGCCCCGACCCGGGTCATGATCTCGCAGAGTGCTCGGTCGTCGAAGATCCGCGAGGTCGGGATGCGCACGGTGGTCCTGTGCCGGCCCGTCACCGCGTGGCCCGCCAGGTTGGTCCAGTAGCAGCAGTGCCGCAGGTCGAGCTGTTCGTGTCCGGCGCGGAGCCAGTCCTCCTGGCTGCGGGGCACGAGCATCACGACCAGGATCTTGTGCACCGACACGGGGGTACGGGCGAGCTTCACGAGGTGGGCGTTGTCGAGCGTGAAGGAGAACGCCGGACCGGTGGGGTGCGAGGGGATCTGGTAGGTGCATTTGAGCTGCACCTTGATGGTCACCTCGTCGTCGACGGTGTGGTCGGGGGCACCGTGACTGACGTGCCAGTCGATGCCGTTGTCGGGAAAGGGCTGTGACAGGGAGCATCCCGCCGCCGCGGCCACCGCGTGCAGGTAGCCCACCTGGAGGGTCTCCATGCAGGCGGTGGTGGCGAGGGTGCCGCGCAGCGGTGTGATGCGCTGCGGCGGCAGTACTCCCCCGTGGTTCTCGGCGCGGGAGGGGCCCCCTGGGTTCGGCTGCGCGAGCGCCATGGCTCCGGTTGCCTTCCGGGCTGTGCCGACCGGTTGCCCGGCCTCTGCCGACGGGCAGGTCAACTTCCGTTCCCGTCACTTGTGTTGTCACCGCAGGAGAGGGGTCGCAAACGGCGTATCAGGCAAACACCCCGGGTATCACCGTTTCGGGCAGAGGGAATCACTCCATCTGCCGGGCAGGTGCGAGGAGTTCGGGGATGATGCACTGGTTCGAAGGGCCGCTGGCCGCTTTTGACACCGAGACGACAGGCGTGGACGTCGAGGAGGACCGGATCGTTTCGGCCGCTCTCGTCGTCCAGGACACCGCGGGCGGGCGGACGCGGGTCACCCGCTGGCTGGTCAATCCGGGGATACCGGTGCCCGCGGGGGCGACCGAGATCCACGGCCTGACCGACGATCACCTCCAGCGCAACGGCCGCTGGCCGGCGCCGGTGGTCGAGGAGATAGCCCGGGCGCTCGCCGAGCAGTGCGCGACGGGGCGCCCGCTGGTCGTGATGAACGCACCGTTCGATCTGACGCTGCTGGACCGGGAGCTGAAGCGGCACCGCGCGTCGTCGCTGGGCCGCTATCTCCAGAACTCGCCGCTGTGCGTGCTGGATCCGCGCGTGCTCGACAAGCATCTGGACCGCTACCGCAAGGGCCGCCGCACACTGACGGATCTGTGCGAGCTGTACGGGGTGGTGCTGGACGGGGCGCATGACGCCGCGGCGGACGCGGCGGCCTCGATGGAGCTGGTGCGCGCGGTGGGGCGGCGGTTCTCCGCACGGCTGGAGCGCCTCACACCTGCCGAGCTGCACACGCTCCAGGCCGTGTGGCATGCGGCGCAGGCGCGCGGCCTGCAGGCGTGGTTCGCGAAGAGCGGGACACCGGAGGAGGTGGACCCGGCGTGGCCGATGCGCCCGGAGCTGCGCGCCGCGGCCTGAGGCCGGCGTTCCGGAGTACGGCTCCCGGTGTGCGGGAACGCGGAAGCCGGCCCGTCGATGGTGCTGACGGACCGGCTCTTCCCGGTGGGCGATACTGGTTTCGAACCAGTGACCTCTTCGGTGTGAACGAAGCGCTCTCCCACTGAGCTAATCGCCCGGGAACGGGATGAACCATACAGGGCTCCGTGGGCCGGGTTCAAACTCCTTGCAGACGAGCCGTGAGTCCGCGGCGCCCGGAGCGCATCATCAGGGCGTGATTCGCCCGGAAGACGAGGCGTCCGGGCACGGCGAGGCGCCGCATCAGGGCCCGTCGGACGACGACCTCCTGCTCGTACGTGGCCCTGCTGCCGGCGGCGCGCGCAGCGACGGTCCAGCGGGCCCAGCCCTCCAGATCGCCGGTCATCGTCGCTTCGAGGACCCGGGAGCGGGGGTCGTGGCGGCTCTGGCGCACGGTGACGACCAGGTCGTACGGCAGGAACGAGCGGAAGCGCGCGGTCCCGCTGGTCCCGTCGATCGTGGTGACCGACCGGACCTGGCGCCACCACTGCGGATACTCCTCGGCACGCTCCAGCGCGGCGTACACGGCGTCGGGCGGGGCGGGCACGTCCCAGACGCTCGTGAAGCGGTAGTGGCTCCAGTCCATGCCCCCAGTCTGCGCGCGCGGGCACCTACTCAGTCCGGGCACGCCGGAGAACGTCGTGGAACTGAGTATCCGAGCGCATGTACGAGGGTGTGGCGGGGGCCACACTCCCGTACATGGAACATCTGCCGCCGCCCGCCGAGGAATTGGCGCTCCTCGACCGTGAACTGGTGCGGCTGGACGCCCGAAGGGTCCAGCTGCTCAACCGGCGTGCCTGGCTGCTCAGCGTGCTGCAGCAGCAGGCCGCGCCGGTCCCGCCCTTCCCGGTGCGCCACGCGACGGGGCCCTACGCCGCTCCGCTGCGTCCCCGGGGTCCGGGTTCGGCGGCTCCGCCGCGCAGCGCGCAGAACGTGCTGCTGTCGCTCGGCGGCCTGCTCCTGATCATCGCCGCGATCGCGTTCACCCTGGTCAGCTGGGGCGCGATGGGCATCGGTGGCCGCTCGGCCGTGCTCGCGGTGGTGACGATCGGCGCTCTGGCAGCGCCCGCCGTCCTGCTGGGCCGCAAGCTCTCCGCCACGGCCGAGGCGCTGGCCTGGCCGGCTCTCGTGCTGACGGTGCTCGACGCCTACGCGCTGCACGCGGTGGCGGCGCCGGACACGGACGGTCTCGTGTTCGCGGCGGTCGCCTCGGCGACGCTGGCCCTGGGCTGGACGGTGTACGGGCTGGCGCTGGGCACACTGAAGCTGCCGTTGCCCGCGGCCGTGGTGGCCGGCCAGCTGCCTCTGGTGCTGTGGGCCTGGGCGGCCGGTGCTCCGGCGCTCGTCTTCGGATGGGCGCTGATGGTGACCGCGGCTGCGGACGCCGCCGTCGCGCTGTGGGGCAAGGGGCTCGGGGTACGGATCGTGGCGGGTGCCGGTGCGGCGGTCACCGGGCTGATCGCGCTGCTGCTGGGTCTGACGAAGTCGGTGACGGCGGACGGTCCGCTGTCTGCGGTGGCGCCGGGGTGCCTGCTGCTCGCCGGTGCCGCAGTGGCGCTGTGCGGGGCGTGGTGGGCCCGCCGGGAGCTCGCGTGGATCGCGGGTGCCCTGTCGGGGCTGGCGGCGGTGGCCGCGGTGGGCGGTGTCCTGCGGGCCGCGGTGGTGCAGGACTGGTCGGTCGTGGCGTACCTCGTGTGCGGGGTGCTGCTCCTTACCGCGCTGCGGGCTCCGCTCCCGCGTCACACGGCCCGGGGCGTGCTGGCTGCCGCCGGAGCGGTGATCGCCGGTGCGGTGCTCTGGGCGGTGCCTCCGGTGGGTGCGGCGCTGCTGGGTCCGCTGTCGCTGCTGACCGATGTCTGGGCGGGCGCTCCGGGCGGGGTCCGGGCGGCGCTGGGGGCTTCGGTGCCGTGGTCGGGCGTGCCGGCCTCCCCTGTGGTGCTCGCGGTGGCCGCGGCCGTGCTCGGTACGGCGCACCGGTGGGCGAAGGTGCCGGTGGGTGCACCGGGGGCGCCGGGTGCGGGATGGCGCGGCGGAGCGGCGGCCGGTGGGCTGTGTCTCGGCTGGGCCGCGTTGCTGGTGCTGCCGGCTTCGCTGGATCTCGGGTACGTGGTGGCGGTCGTGGCGCAGATGGTGCTGGTCGCCGCGCTGCTGCTGGTGGCGGTCCGTGGTCTTCCCGGGGCGCCGTCCGCTCCGCTGTCCGGTGTGACGGTGGCCGCGCTGGTGTGCGCGCTGGCCGGCGCGGCGGGTGCGGGGGTGCTGTCGCTGGCCGCGGAGGCGGTCACGTACGCGGTGTTCGGTGCGCTGCTGGTCCTGTTCACGGGTGCGGCGGTCCGGTCGGGCGTGACGGCGGTGCGGGCGGTGTTCGCCTGTGCCGCGGTGCTGTGCGGGATCGTCCTGGCTTGTGCGGTCGGCGCGTCGCTGGGGCTGGCCGCGTACGAGGGAGCGCCGATCGTGCTGGCGGTTCCCGCGGTGACCGTGCTGCTGGGGACCCGGCTGCGGGGCGGCCCGGTGGGGACCTCGGTCGAGCTCGCGGGGGCGTTCGGCGGTCTGGTCGCGGTGCTGATGGCGGTGCCGGACGCGCCGTTCCTGGCCCTGGTGCTGGCGTTGTGCGGGGTGCTGGCGGCGGGCACCGCGCTTCGTCCGGAGCGCAGGAAGGTCGCCGGATATCTGTCGGTGGGCCTCTTCGTGGCGGCCACCTGGGTGCGGCTGGCGGCTTCGGGGGTGTCGGCTCCGGAGGCGTACACCCTGCCGGTGACGGTGCCCGCGCTGGTGGTGGGCGTGCTGCGGCGGCGCCGTGATCCGGAGGCTTCCTCGTGGACGGCGTACGGCGCGGGTCTCGCGGCGACGCTGGTGCCGAGTCTCTTCGCGGCGTGGGCCGACCCGGACTGGCTGCGCCCGTTGCTGCTGGGGGTGGCGGCCCTGGTGATCACGCTGGCGGGTGCCCGGTTCCGGCTCCAGGCGCTGCTTCTGCTGGGTGGTGCGGTCCTGGCGCTGGACGCGCTGCACGAGCTGGCCCCCTATGTGGTGCAGGTGGCCGGTGCGCTGCCGAGGTGGCTGCCGCCGGCGCTGGCCGGGGTGCTGCTCCTGGTGGTGGGGGCCACGTACGAGCAGCGGCTGCGGGACGCGCGGCGGCTCAAGGACGCCCTGGGCCGGATGCGGTGACGCGTCCAGGCCCAGGCGTCCCGGGCGGTCAGGCGGGCATGCGGTCGCCGACGAGTGCGAGGTTCTCGATGGCGGCGAGTCCGTAGAGCGCGGTGTCGTTGGTGTAGACCCAACTGGCCTCGCTGCCGGGCACGGTGGTGACGGGACCGGTGAGTTCCTCCGTCTTCCAGGGGGCGGACTCCCGGTATCCGTCGCTGTTGTAGAACTTCTCCCAGGCACGGGCGGCGAGTTTCTCGTCGCCCGTCTGCACGGCCGCGTACGCGTCGAGCCGTGAGTGTCCCTGGAAGAGGATCAGGCTGCCGAAGTTCGAGCCGTAGCGTGCCGCCTGTTCCGCCTTGGTGGCGTTGAAGTAGCGGCAGTAGTCCAGGTAGGCGTTCTTGAACTCCGGCAGGTCGACGAGGTCGATGAGTTCGGCGCACAGTTCGTTGAGGCCGAAGACCGCGGAGAGGTGCGAGACGCTGACGGCGGGCGCGTCGGCGATGGCGAACTTCCCGGTGTCGAGGTCGTAGAGCCCGGTGCCCTGCACGAAGCCGTTGGGCTGGGCGGCGATGGTCTCCATGGTGCCGAGCACCCGCGCCCTGGCCTTCTCGGCCTGCGGGCCGCCGCGTTCCCATTCGGTGAGCCAGGCGGAGACCAGTCCGCTCCAGTCGGTGCCGAAGCCCACGGAGAGGGCGTGCCGGTCGGGTGTGTACGGCTCGGTGCGGATCTTGCGGATCGGGTCGAGGACGAGGAAGGTCTCGTCGGAGTCGACGTTGGCGCGCATCAGATCACCGACGCGTTCGTCGGCGGTGAGGAAGTAGTAGATGCGCCGGTACGTGGTGTTGGCGATGCGCTGCTGCTTGGCGCTGTCGGCGTAGTGCTGGATGCCGTGCCGGGTCCCGAGGCCGGCCCACTGGCCGAGGTGGTAGACGTCGACCTCGCCGGTGTGGCGGGTCATGGCCTCGGCGAAGCGGAAGATGTCGGCGCGGCCGGAGCGCAGGTAGGCGTACCAGAGCCAGAGGTCGGGCGAGAGTTCGGAGTTGTCCCAGGCGTAGCCGCCGACGTCGTAGCGCCACTGGTGGCGGGCGGGGTCGTACGAGTGCATGACGTCGCCGTAGTCCCAGAAGCCGTACCAGCGCCGCATGTCGACCTGGTCCTTGTAATACGTGAAGAGGAAGTCGAGGTGGTCCTCGATCTTCGCCTTGGCGGGGGTGGAGCGGTCGACCGGGGAGAAGAGTCCGCCGAAGACCTTGGCGCCGATGAGCTGGGACGGCGGGGCGGCGAGCTGCGGCAGGGTGCGGACGGCCTGCGTCTGCCGGGCGAGCGCTTCGGCGCCGGGCGTGGAGTCGTGGGCCCAGAAGAGGAGTTCACTGGTGCGGGCGATACCGTACGGGGTGCCGAAGCCGGGCTCGTAGTCCTCGTAGGTGATGTTGAGACCTTCGAGCTGTTCGGCGTACGTGTCCTGGCCGAGACCGTCGTGGTAGAAGCGCAGGTCCATCGGCTCGGCCTCGGGCGACCAGAGCCAGAGGGTGACTTCCGCGGCCTCGGTGTGGGCGTCGCGGATGTCGAGCTGGGCGGGGTGCTTCTCCCAGAAGTCCCGCAGTCCGAAGGAGAGTCCACCGCTCGCGCCGCCGACGTAGCCGAATCCGGAGGCTCGCCGGCCGCCGCCCGCAGCGATCCAGCCATGACCCTTCTTCGTGCGCTTGCGCAGCGAGAAGCCGTCGGCGGAGAGCTGGCTGAGGGTGTAGTCGCCCCAGGTGGGGATGAGGTGGAGGCGGCTGGTGACGCGCTGGTCCCAGGTGGCGGGGTCGGGGAGCTTCGTCCCTTCGAACTGGGCGGCCTGGACGGCGGCGCCCGGGTCGCGACGCAGCCCCGTGATGCCCTTGACGGCCTCGCGGAGCATGCCGGTGCCGTCGCCGCCGATGCGGATGTGCCGGTCGTACGCCTCGTCGCGCATCGGGACGGTGAAGCGGACACCGAGGCCGCGGATGAAGTCCCCGTCCGCCTTCCCGGGTTCCTGGGTGCCGTCGAAGGTGATGGTGTGGACCATGCGGAACGATTCCGCACCGGCGTAGAAGTAGAGGCGTACGGAGAACGGAAGCCAGGAGCGGCTGCCCCTGCGGTGCTTGCCCTCGACACGGACGACGGCGCGTACGGGGCCGCTCTGTTCGACCTCGGTCCGGGTGATCGCGCTCTCGAAGCGTTCGTACTTCTCCTGGCCCTGGTCGCCGTCCTCGATCTCCCCCTGGCGGATCAGGACGAGCTTGCCGTCCTTGGCGATCTCGGTGGAGCCGCGGGTGAGCGAGGAGATGAGGGAGGACCCGCTCTTCCCGATCCTCGCGGTGATCACGCCGGTGGAGACGGTGATGGTGGAGCCGGTGTTCTCGATGCCGACCCGGTGCGCCGCTGTGGCGGGTTCGCCGGTGGTCAGCGTGAACTTCTTGCCGCCCGCGGCCTCGGGGCCGACGGCGTGGGCGGTCCATTTCAGGGAACCGTCGGGCCAGGTGGCGGTGGCCCAGGTCTGTACGGGGACGTCCTTGCCGTCCGCGGTCGCCAGCGCGAACTTCTGGTCGGCCTGGAACCGCCCTCTGGCCCAGGGCACCCCGAAGGTGGAACCGGGTGCGGCTCCGAGCCCGGCCTCCTCCAGCCAGCCGATCTCGACGGGGTCTTCGGCGGCCTGCCCTTCGGCGGTTCTCGCCGCCGCGGCGGCCGGCCGGGCGGTGTCGTTCAGCACCCAGGAGAAGGTGGTTGCCGCGCCGGTGACGGCGGCGGCCTTGAGCACGGTACGACGAGGGATCGGGGACATCACGACTCCAGTTCGGTCGGAAATGGGCATGCCGGATCGCGCGTTGGTGCGGAGCGGGGAGACGTGCGGGAGGGCGGACCGGTCAGCGGCGGTCGACGGCGACGGCGGCTGCGGCGAGCGCGCCCAGCGCGGGTGCGGCCAGCGGCGGCACCTGCCAGGTGGTCAGGGCGAGGGCGACGAACCCGCCGATGAGCAGGAGGGAGCCGGCCGGGTCCGTCAGGGTGCGGCGGGCGGTTCCGCGGACGAGTGGCGCCCAGGCCGCGCCGGACCGCCAGGCGGCAGCCGTACGGAGGGCGGCGACGGCGAGCGCCAGCAGACCCAGCACGCTGACGGCGGCGAGCAGCCGGCCGCCCGGCAGCAGACCGGACCTGGCGACCTGCCAGTCGAAGACGAGCAGGGCGAGCGCCGCCCAGCAGAGCAGGGAGGCCCGCCAGCCCGTGGTCACGGCTTCGCGCAGATCGGCGGCGAACTCCCGCAGCCCGCCGCGCCGCCCGTCGAGGTGTCTGCGCAGATGGGCGCAGCCTGCCGCGCACGCGGGCAGCAGGGTGACCAGCGGCAGTGCGGCCAGGGTGATCCACACGCCGGTGAGCAGGCACTCGGCGAAGAGCGTGAACCGGGCGAGTTTCTCCGGGCGGCGCGCGCCCCGGACGGGGTGCCCGGCGGACCGTACGGCCATGGCGTTCCTCAGCCCTTCAGTCCGGATGTGGCGGCGCCCTCGACGAGGTAGCGCTGGAAGGCGAGGAAGAAGGCCAGCACCGGCAGGAGTGCGAGGAGGGACATGGCGATCATTCCGCCGTAGTCCGCCGCGCTGTCCTGGTCGATGAACATCTTCAGGCCCATGGAGACGGGGTACTTCTCGGGTTCGTTGAGATAAAGGAGGGGGCCGAGGAAGTCGTTCCAGGACCAGATGAAGGTGAAGATCGCGCTGGTGATCAGGGCGGGCCGGCAGAGCGGCAGCATGATGTGCCAGTAGATCCGGGGGTGTCCGCAGCCGTCGAGCCGTGCGGCCTCGTCGAGTTCCCGGGGCAGGTTCCGCATGAACTGCATCATCAGGAAGACGAAGAAGGCGTCCGTCGCCAGGTACTTGCCGAGCAGCAACGGCACATAGGTGTTGATGAGTTCCATCTTCTGGAACAGCACGTACTGCGGAATGATCAGTACGTGGTACGGCAGCAGCAGCGTGCCGATCATCAGCGAGAAGAGCACGTTGCGCCCGCGGAAGTTGATCCGGGCGAAGGCGTAGGCCGCCAGCGAACACGAGATCAGTACGCCGATGACCGAACCGAAGGCCAGCACGAGCGAGTTGACGAAGAAGGTCGAGATCGGGACGTCGGCGATGCCGTCGGCGAGGCGTTCGTAATGAGTGAACACCGGCTCGGCCGGGAAGAGTTCGAGTCCGCCGACGATCTCCTCGTTGGGCTTCAGCGAGCCCCCGATCACCCAGAACAGCGGGTACAGCACCACCATGAGCACGGCGAGCGCCCCGATGTGCCAGAGGGCCGAACGCATTCCGCGCCGCCGCCCCGGGTGGATGAGCGCGCTCATCGGGCGTCCTCCTCGTAGTGCACCCAGCGGCGCTGGGACCAGAACAGCACGGCCGTGACGAGGCCGACGGTGATCAGCAGCATCCACGCCATCGCGGAGGCGTAACCCATCCGGAGGTTCGTCCAGCCCTGTTCGTACAGGTAGCAGGTGTAGACGAGCCCGGCGTCGGCCGGACCGCACTTGCTGTTGGTGACGACGTAGGCGGAGGCGAAGATCTGGAAGGAGTGGATGGTCTCCAGGAGCAGGTTGAAGAAGAGCACCGGCGAGATCATCGGCAGGGTGATGGAACGGAAGCGTCGCCAGGCCCCCGCCCCGTCCACTTCCGCCGCCTCGTACAGCTCGCGCGGTACCTGCTTGAGTCCGGCCAGGAAGATGACCATGGGGGCGCCGAACTGCCAGACGGTGAGCGCGACCAGCGCGTAGATCACCATGTCCGGGTCGCCGATCCAGCCGCCGACGTCCACACCGAAGATCTTCTGGGTGCGGTCGACGATCGCGTCGTCGGAGAAGAGCGCCCGCCACACGATGGCGATGGAGACGCTCGCGCCGACGAGGGAGGGCGCGTAGAACGCGGCCCGGTAGAAGCCCTGCCCGCGCCGCTTCTTGGTGAGCAGCAGGGCCACGCCCAGGGCCGCCGCCAGTTTCAGCGGGGTCCCGACGACCACGTACGAGGTGGTGACCTCGACGGACTTCTGCCAGCGGGGGTCACCGAACAGCTCGGTGAAGTTGTCCAGTCCGACCCACTGAGGGGTGTCGAACAGGTTGTAGTCGGTGAAGGCCAGGTAGAGCGAGGCGAGCATGGGGCCGGCGGTGAGGAGGACGAAGCCGGCGATCCAGGGGGACATGAACAGATAGCCGGCGAGGCTCTCCCCGCGGGCCCGCCGCCTCGCGGCGGCGGGCCGTCGTCCGGATGTGCTGGGCTGCTCGGAGCTCTCGTCCCGTATCGGGGGCGCGGGGGCCTGGAGGTCAGTCATTGCCGTTCCCATCAGGAGCCGAGTGCCGTCTTCGCCTCGGAGAAGAACTGCTTCACGCCGTCGTCGACGGACGTCGTGCCCATGACGACGTCGGTGGCGATGCGCAGGAACGCGGCTTCGGCGATGTCGGCGCCCGCCGGGTGCGGAGTGATCGGCTCGACGTTGTCGGCGACCTTCTTCTCGTACTCGGCGATCTGCGCGGAGACACCGACCGGCTCGTATGCCTCGAACTGCTCGTTCGTCGCGAGGACGCCCCGGTCGTAGCCCATGATCTTGCCGACCTCGGGGTCATGGACCATGAAGTCGATGAACTGGGCGACTTCCTTGGGGTGCTTCGTACGGGCGGAGCCGCTGAGCATCAGGGAGGAGATGTACTGCCCGGTGCGCTTGCCGTCCGTCGTGGGGACCGGGGCGAGTGCGAGCGGAACCTTGGTCTCGGAGGTGTACCTGACCAGGAAATTGTCCCAAGTGAACTCGCCCGCGGAGAGGTCCTTGGAGAGGGCGGACGTGGGCTTGGCCTGCTCGGCCTTCTTCGGGTCGGTGTACAGCCCGGCCTTGGTCTGGTCGTGGTGCTTGGTCCACCAGTCCTTGAGGTCGGCCTCGGTGAAGCCGAGCCCGTCCTCGGTGAAGAACGCCTTGTCCTGCTGGCGGAGCACCAGGTCGTAGAGATACATGATGCCGCCGTGGCCGCTGTCCCCCGCGAGCTTGCCGCCGTCGCTGATCTTCTCGATGGCGGCGTTGTACTGGTCCCAGGTCCAGCCCTCCGCGGGGGTCACGCCCACCTTCTTGTACTCGGCGGGGTTGTAGACCAGCGCGAAGGTGTTCCCGCCGACAGGGACTCCGAGCAGCTTGCCCTGGACGTCACCCGCCTTCTCCAGGCCGGCACGGAAGTTCTCCATGCTGAGGTTGCCTGCCTTGACCTGGGCGTTCAGATCGAGCAGAACCCGCTTGTCGTCGTACTTGCGCAGGAAGGCCACGGAGTTCTGGAACACGTCGGGGGCGTTGCCGGCGGACGCCTGGGTGTTGAACTTCTTCCAGAAGTTCTCGTAGTCCTGGAAGTCCGTCTTGACCTCGATGCCCGGGTTCTTCTTCTCGAACAGCGCGATCGTCTTGTTGATCATCTCGGCCCGTTCCTGGCCGCCCCACCAGGAGTAGCGGATCTCGACCTTTCCGCCGGCCCCCGCCCCCCCGCCGTCACCGCCGCAGCCCGAGGCCATCAGCCCCAGAACCGCCATGGACACACCGGCCGCACGCAGCCCCTGGGCACTTCGCCAAGACCTCATGACACACCCCTTCCGGGCAGGTTGCACCCGCTGCCACGGTCGATTGAATCGTTTAAGAAAGCGCTTGCTGGGACAAGCTAAGGACCCGATGCGGCAACGTCAACGGTTGGGACGTAATCGCTTGAAGCGCTTCGACGAAACGCGGCGGCAAACACGGGGCAACAACGCAGGTGGGAGCGGCCGACGGGGCAGCCGGGGACTCCGCGGGAAGCCGTCGGGGACCGGCGCCCGGAAAACCGCGCCGCACGGCCGCCCGGACACGGAAAACGCAAGAGGGCCCGTGAGACTTTGCAGTCTCACGGGCCCTCTGTCCGGGTGGGCGATACTGGGTTCGAACCAGTGACCTCTTCGGTGTGAACGAAGCGCTCTCCCACTGAGCTAATCGCCCGGGCGCACCGCAAACATTACCCCATGTCAGCGGCGCTCCGAGACCACCCCCGAGGCCGGCCCCAGGTCACTCGGTGATCTTCCACGGCATCGTGATTCCGAACTTCCAGACGTAGATCGCGACCAGTACCGCGATGATCACGAGCCCGATCGTGGTGAGGATGATGTTGCGCCGCCGCACCTTGGGATCGAGCGCCTTCTGCGCGGCCTCCGTGACCTTGCGCCTGGTCCAGCGCAGAACCAGCTGCGCCCACACGAACTCGGTCGCCCAGATCGCCATGCCACCGAAGATCACCAGCCACCCGGGACCCGGCAGCGGCAGCATGACGACACCCGCAGCCACCACGGCGAGGCCGACGACGAAGACGCCGACCTGCCAGCTCATGTGCAGCGGCTTCGACGCCTTGATGAAGGCCGGCGCCCGCGACCCGAGCTCCCGATCGGCCTTCACCGCACCCCCCGCAGCGGACTCCGGGGCCGGCGCGGCGCCCCCGCTCCGCTCGTCACTCTCCGCATTCATGCTCCCCAACCTACCTGAACGGATTTCGTCACCGGAATGGGTGCACAACTCAAAGTTACACACCGCCGTACGAGCGACCCGAAGAGCCACAAATGGGTCAGAGGGGTTTACAACGCCACCGTAGGTGGCATGTCGATTTCGCCGACGTGCGAATCCCCGAGCGCACACTGAGCGAAAGGCCCTGGCGCTTATGAACACCACGGTCAGCTGCGAGCTGCACCTGCGCCTCGTTGTGTCGAGCGAGTCCTCACTGCCTGTACCCGCGGGCCTGCGGTATGACACGGCCGATCCCTATGCCGTGCACGCCACCTTCCACACCGGAGCGGAGGAGACGGTCGAATGGGTATTCGCCCGTGACCTCCTTGCCGAGGGGCTGCACAGGCCCACCGGCACCGGAGACGTCCGCGTCTGGCCATCACGTAGTCACGGCCAGGGCGTCGTCTGTATCGCGCTGAGCTCCCCAGAGGGCGAAGCCCTGCTCGAGGCCCCGGCAAGGGCCCTGGAGTCGTTCCTGAAGAGGACCGACGCCGCGGTTCCGCCGGGCACCGAGCATCGCCACTTCGACCTCGATACGGAGCTCTCACACATCCTGGCCGAGAGCTGAGCCAGGCCGAGAGCTGCGGGACGCCGTCCGACTCGGGGCGACGGCGTCGCGCGGACAACCTCATAGGGCACACACCGGCGCCGTCACCGCGGAATCCACCGCGGTGACGGCGCCGGTGCCCGTATCCGGCCACTTTCCGCCTCCTGCCGGCCGTCACCGCCGCCGGCCCGCGCGAGCCCCTCCCGCCGGACGGCCTCCGGGGCCGCCACAGGCCGCCGGGCCCTCCCGCCGACGCAACGGGCCACCTCAAGGCCCCTGGGCCCGCTCCGGGCCGGATGAGCGCCTCCCGAGCCAGTAGAGTCAGCCGCCATCGGCGAGCGCCCGCCCGCCGGATTCCAGGGAGCGAAGCGTGCTGATCCCACACGACACCAGGATCGCCCTCGACACGGTGGTCGATCTGGTGAACACCGCACCGGAGTACGAGCTGCCCGAGAGCGAGCAGACCGACGGGCTCGCCGACGTGGAGGCGCTGTACGACTTCGCGGAGCGCCATCTCATCAGCGGCGTCGGCGGGCTCGCCGAGAAGGATCTTCGAGCCGTACAGGATGTACGCGGGCGGTTCGCGGAGATCTTCGCGGCGCCGGACGCCCGTACGGCCGCCGATCTCGTCAACCGGCTGGTGGCCGCCGCGGGGACCACCCCGCAGCTCACCGACCACGACGGCTACGACTGGCACGTCCACTACTTCGCCCCGGACGCCTCGATCGCCGACCACCTGGCGGCCGACTGCGGCATGGCCCTGGCGTTCATCGTCGTGGCGGGCGAGCAGGAGCGGCTGCGGCGCTGCGAGGCGCCGGACTGCCGACGCGCCTTCGTCGACCTGTCCCGCAACCGCTCGCGCCGCTACTGCTCCAGCCGCACCTGCGGTAATCGCCTGCATGTCGCCGCGTACCGGGCCCGGCGCAAGGAAGCGGCCGGCTGACGTTCCCGGCATCGGCGCACCGCGCACGGAGGCGCCCGCCGCGGCGGGGCGGGACGGGGTGCCGTTCCCTGGCTCACAGCAGGAAGAGATCGTGCAGCGCGGCCATCAGCAGCAGACTGCCGATCACCGTGAGGAAGATCATCAGGGGCGGCTGGGAAAGGGCGAAGAGGCAGCCACGCGGCTCTTCGGCAGGGGGTGCGGGGGCTTCGCCCCGGGATGTGTCCACCATCTCGGGTTGATCATGGCGTAGTTGACCCCTCCATGGCGATCAACACGCCTTTTCCGGAAGGGAGTTCAACCCTTCCGTGGCCGAGAGGAATCGCTCCGGCGTCCGATCCGGCATCACACTTTCGGACCGCCGCGTCCCCACCGCCGCCCCCGGCCGCTCCGGCGGCTGCGCGCAACGCACGGAGCCGAAGGGGCACTTCGGCCCGGTCAGCGCGGGGCGGCGCTGGAGGCGCGCACGACGAGTTCCGGCTGGAGCACGACACTGCGGTGCTCGTGGGTGCCGTCGTCGTCCGCCTCCTCCAGCAGGAGTTCCGCAGCCATCCGTCCCATCACCATGGCGGGCTGACGTACCGATGTGAGGGGTACGGCCGCCGCGGCGGCGAACTCGATGTCGTCGTAACCGACGATGGCCACGTCCTGCGGGACCCGCACCCCGGCCGCGTACAGCGACTGCAGGACACCGAGGGCGAGCAGGTCGTTGGCGCAGAAGACGGCGGTCGGCCGGGGCACGAGGCCGAGCAGCCGGGCGCCCGCGTCGCGTCCCGCGGCGACGTCCAGGCGGTCGGAGGGGATCTCGACGAGGGCTTCCGGCGGCAGACCGGCCTCGGCGAGAGCTGCCAGCGCACCCTCGCGACGGTCCCTTATCTGCTGGAGGTCGCCGGGGCCGCTCACATAGGCCACGGAGCGGTGGCCGGCCGAGACGAGGTGCCCGACGGCGAGTGCGCCGCCGCGGACGTCGTCGACGGAGACGGCGCAGGACTGACCGCCGGAGGACACCCGGTCCACCAGCACGAACGGAATCCGGTGGCGGCTGAACGCCTCCAGGTTGCGGCCGGTGGCGTCCGCCGGGGTGACGAGCACCCCGCAGACCCGCTGCTCGGCGAAGAGCCCGAGGTAGTCGGCCTCCTCCGTGGGATTCTGGTCGCTGTTGCACACCATGACGCCGAGCCCGGCCTGCCGTGCGGCCCGCTCGGCGCCGCGGGCCACGTCCACGAAGAACGGGTTGCCCATGTCGAGGACGAGCAGCGCCATGATCCGGCTCCGGCCGGCCCGGAGCTGCCGGGCCGACTCGCTGCGTACGTATCCGAGGTCCTCGATGGCGGCCAGCACCCGGGCACGGGTGTCCGGCAGCACCGCCTCGGGCCGGTTGATCACATTGGAGACCGTTCCCACCGAGACTCCGGCCTGCCGGGCCACGTCCTTGATCCCTGCCACACGCCCCACTTGCCCTGCCCCACTGATGCTCCTGGCCGCCGCGCACGGGCGCGGGGACTCCCCATCGCACGGACGGCGATGCCGGGTATTCCGTCATCCTCGCGCATGCGCGGTATCCGCACCGGCACCGGTACCGGTCCCCGCGCGCCGACGTCCGTCGATGCGCTTCGACCTGCGGGACGGCTGCCGCCGACGTGCGACCACCGAATGAATTGTTTCAATTCGATCGGGACGGTAACCCCATCGATGCGGACCGTCAAGGAGGCATGAATCGATTCATGGAGGGTTCGTGAACCGATCCTCCCGCACGGCCCTCAGAGGCCGTGCTTCTTCAGGATCGCCTCGATGTCGCTGAAGTCGTCGCCGGGCGCCGCTGCCTGCCCCTTGGCGGGCTTCGACCGGGGCCGGTCCGCCGGGGTGCCGGACGTCAGCGGGGGCGCGGACGCGGCGGGGGCGACCGCCGTGTGCCCCGCCGCACGGGCGGCCTTGCGTTCCTCACGGGTGGTGGAGCGCCTGCGCTCCGTCGCCCGCGTGGTCACGAGAAGCAGCCAGGCCAGTCCGAGCAGTCCGAAGCCCAGCCAGACGCTCGGCTTGAAGGCGATGTCGGACACCCACTCGACGACCCCGGTCATCACCAGACCGAGCGGCACGAGCGAGTAGGCGGCGATCCGGGTGGCCGCGAGGAACCGCTTGCGGTACGCGGTGACCGCGGCGATGCCCAGGCCCGCCGCCGACGCCGCGGAAAAGATGGTCTCGGCAAGCATCGGGGCCTCCAGGGGCATGGGGAAACGTCTCTTCCATCCTGCACCGCCGCTCGCCCCGGGGCCACGAGCCGCGACCACATCAGGGACATTTCAGGGCCGCCCTCCTCCCCAGGTCCCGATTGGGAAGCTCCCTCCCGGCCTGAAAGACTGAATTCATGAGCGAATCCACACCCGCCGCCCCGGTCGTCCTCGACATCTGGTGCGACCTCCAGTGTCCCGACTGCCATCAGGCCCTCACCGATGTACACGCCCTGCGCGCCCGGTACGGCGACCGGCTGGACGTGCGACTGCGGCACTTCCCGCTGGAGAAGAACAAGCACGCCTACGCCGCCGCACAGGCCGCCGAGGAGGCGTACACACAGGGCAAGGGCTGGCCGTACGTCGAGGCCGTGCTCGCCCGTACCGCCGATCTGTCCCGCGCCGGTGAGCCGCTCCTGATCGAGGTGGCACGCGAACTGGGCCTGGACGCGGAAGAGTTCGACACCGCTCTGATCGACGGCCGGCACCTGCTGATCGTCGACGCCGATCAGGCCGAGGGCAAGGCCATCGGCGTGACCGGGACTCCGACGTATGTGATCGGCGACGAGCGGCTCGACGGCGGCAAGAGCCAGGAAGGGCTCCGCGAGCGGATCGAGGAGATCACCGACCGGCTGCTGGCCGCGCAGGGCTGACGGCCGGACCGGATCGCCGCGGGGCCGGCCGTCTACAGCGCCTTGGCCAGGTTGTGGTTCGTCGTCTCGTAACCGAGGGACTCGTACAGCCGGAGCGCCGGTGTGTTGGCAGCGAAGACATGCAGACCGAGCCGGTCCACACCGGCGTCCAGCGCCATGCCTTCCGCCGCCAGCATCAGCGCCCGGCCGTAGCCCCGCCCCCGGTACTCCTCGCGCACCTCGACGTCGTAGACCCAGCCGATCCAGGATCCGGGGGCGTTCTCGTACCGGGCCACCCAGATGTGGCCGACCGCCTCCTCGTCGCGGATCAGGACGTGGAGGCGCACACCCTCCGTGGCCAGTCCGTCCGGCAGCAGCCGGGCGTGGTCGGCCTCGGACTTCTGCAGGGCCTGGTCGGCGGGGACTCCGCGGCTGATCCAGTCCTGAGCGTAGGCGGTGACGGCCCCGCCCTCCCACCGCCTGAACTCCTCCTCGGACATGGAGCGCGCGAGGATCCCGCCGGGCAGCGCCGGAGCGTTCTGCGGCAGTGTCTTGATCATGTTCCGGCTGCGCTCGGTGTATCCGAGCGCGGCGGCCAGCCGCTGGGCGGGCTCGTTGTCCGCGGGGGCTTCCAGCCGGGCCAGGACGCAGCCCCACCCCCTCAGCACCTCCTCGGCGGCGAGCGCCGCGATGGTGCCCCGGCCCCGCCGCCGGTGCGGGGCGTCGATCCGCAGGGAGCGGAGCACTCCGGCCGTCGCGCCGAACGTCGGGTCGGTGGCGATCTCCAGTGCGCCGACGGGACGCCCGTTGTCGCACACGTCGTAGGCGCGCGCCCGTGCGCCGTCGGCGCCTTGCTTGCTCGGCCCGGTCGGCCGCAGGGTGGTGGTCATCAGAGGTGTTCTATCCGCTGCGCGGCGGCCCGTCACCCGTTTTTCCGGCTTTACGGGTCGAGGTCGTTCCCCGCGCGCTCGTCGAAGATGCGCATGGCCTTCGCGGTCACCGGTCCGGGGGCGCCGGGCAGCTCGCGCGCGTCGACGCGGTGAACCGCCTGGATGTCGCGCGTGGTGGAGGTCAGGAAGATCTCCTCGGCCTGGTCGAGCACCTCCGGCGACAGCTCGGTCTCCTGGGCGCCGGTCCATTCCACGGCCAGGGCGCGGGTGATTCCGGCGAGGCAGCCCGAGGCGACCGGCGGGGTGTGGATCCGTCCGCCGATGACCACGAAGACGTTGGAGCCGGTGCCCTCGCAGAGCTGCCCGGCCGTGTTGGAGAAGAGGGCCTCGGAGGCACCCAGGCTGTGGGCACGGGCGAGCGCGACGACGTTCTCCGCGTACGAGGTGGTCTTGAGTCCGACGACCGCGCTGCGTTCGTTGCGCGTCCAGGGGACGGTGATCACGGCCGTGGAGTCGGGGCGGCGCCCCACCTCCCCCAGGGCGACGACGAGACCGGGCCCGTTGTCCCCGCGGTCCGAGCCGAGCGGGGAGATGCCGCCGGTGAACGTGATGCGCAGCCGGCCGAGCGGCAGGGGCGTGGCGTCGATCACTTCCTGGGCGGCACGGCGGATCTCGTCGTGGTCGGGGTCCGGGAGGCCGAGTCCCCTGGCCGAGCGGGTCAGCCGGTCCAGGTGCCGGGTCAGGGCGAAGGGCCGGCCCTCGACGGTCTTGACCGTCTCGAAGACACCGTCCCCGACGGTGAGCCCGTGGTCGAGCACGGACACCCGTGCGTCATCGGCCTCGCGCAGCTCGCCGTTGACCCAGATCCTCATGACGCGGTCCTTCCTGTCTCCTCGTAGGTGCCCGACGCTACAGCGAGCAGCCGGGACGCCTTCAGTTCGGTCTCGTCCCATTCGCGCTCCGGGTCGGAGCCCCAGGTGATGCCCGCTCCGGTGCCGAAGCGGAGGACCGGGGCGGCGCCGGTGCGGTCGATCCAGAACGTCCGTATCCCGACGGCGAGGCCGGCGGTGCCACGGTCGGCGTCCACCCAGCCGATCCCTCCGCAGTACGGCCCGCGCGGCGAGGTCTCCAGGGCTTCGATGATCCGCAGGGCGCTGGACTTCGGTGCCCCGGTGACGGAGCCGGGCGGGAATGCCGCCGCGAGCAGTTCCGGCCACCCCGCGTCGTCCGCCAGCCGTCCCCGCACGGTGGAGACGAGGTGGACGAGGCCGGGGTGCTTCTCCACCACACAGAGATCGGGGACCGTGACACTCCCGGTCGCGCAGACCCGGCCGAGGTCGTTGCGGACCAGGTCGACGATCATCACGTTCTCCGCGTGGTCCTTCTCCAGCAGATCGTTCTCGGTGCGCCCCGTGCCCTTGATCGGTCCGGACTCGACGGTGCGGCCGTCCCGCTTCAGGAAGAGCTCGGGGGAGGCGGTGGCGATCTCGACGCCCTGCGCGGGCAGCCGGATCGTTCCCGCGTACGGAGCGGGGTTGCCGCGCGCGAGCAGGGCGGTGAGAGCGTCCACGTCGCTCCCCGCGGGATCGGGCAGCGGCGCGGACATCACCCGGCAGAGATTGGCCTGATAGACCTCACCTGCGGCGATGTGTTCACGAATACGCCGCACACCGGCCACGTAGGCGGCCTTGTCCAAGGACGAGGACCAGTCCCCGACAGCGGGTCCGCGCCAGGCTCCGGGCAGCGGAGGCGGCACCTGCTCGGTCCGTACGTCGGAGAAGCGGGCGCAGACGAGGCGGCCTTCGAAGTCGGCACAGACGGCCCAGAAGCCGGAGGAGTCGAGGGCCGCGGGATCACTGGTCACATCCCGCAGACCGGAGGCGACGAGGCCGCCGAAGCGGGCCATGGGAGCGAGGTCGTACACGCTGGTGAGTCTAGGACGGAGTGCCGTGACCTGCGTCGGGGCGAGTGCACCTCGGCAAGCTGCGCAAACGCGTTTTTGTACTGGCCCGGGAATCCGCTAGAGTTCAACACGTCGCCGGGACGCGCAAGCGAAACGGGAATGACAAGCGGACGTAGCTCAGTTGGTAGAGCGCAACCTTGCCAAGGTTGAGGTCGCCAGTTCGAACCTGGTCGTCCGCTCGCAGAAAGTGGGGGATCTTCCCGAACCCCCGCTCCTGGTGGAGTGGCCGAGAGGCGAGGCAACGGCCTGCAAAGCCGTCTACACGGGTTCAAATCCCGTCTCCACCTCCAAGGACGATTAGCTCAGCGGGAGAGCACTTCCCTGACACGGAAGGGGTCACTGGTTCAATCCCAGTATCGTCCACTGGTCCGCAAGGATCCCCGCGCGATTAGCTCAGCGGGAGAGCGCTTCCCTGACACGGAAGAGGTCACTGGTTCAATCCCAGTATCGCGCACGCAGTACACGCAGGTTCACCCTGCGCGATTAGCTCAGCGGGAGAGCGCTTCCCTGACACGGAAGAGGTCACTGGTTCAATCCCAGTATCGCGCACCATTCGGAACCCCCGGTCGTCTCGACGACCGGGGGTTCCGGCGTTTACAGAGAGAAAACGCCGCGGGCCCGGACGCGGAGCGCCCGGGCCGTGCTGCGTACAGGCCGGGCTCAGGAGGAGAAGAGCATCCGTCCGAAGCTCTTCTGGCGGTGGTGGCCGTAGTGCCCACCCTGGTGCTGCGGGGCGCCCCACGCGGGAGCGGGCGCGGCTGCGGCGGGATACGCCTGCGGGGCCGGCGGCGCGGGAGCGGGCGGGGCCTGCTGCGTCCACTGCGACTCCAGGCGGGTCAGGGACTCCAGCTCGCCGTAGTCGAGGAATATCCCGCGGCAGCCGCTGCACTGCTCGATCTGGACGCCGTTGCGGTTGTACGTGTGCATCTGCGCGTGGCACTTGGGACACTGCATCATCTGGTCGGCTCCTCGCCGTCGGTTAGCCGTCGCCGGAATTCATGCCCGGCTGCGGTCGGTTCACCCTACGACGTGCGTTCTGGGGCCAACTCGGGCGGGAGGGACGCAATTCGGGCACAGGTGTCGATCATCAACTGTTCCACCTCATCCGGACTACGCCCCTCCGCAGCGGACTTGGCCAGGGCGAGTGCGGCGGTCTGCACGGTCAGCGCCCGCGCCGGTACGTCCAGCTCGGGCCACGGGTCCCCCTCGGTACGCACGGCAGGGCCGCCCTCGGAGCGGTAGGCGTCGAGGAAGCGCAGCCAGACGTCGGGCGGCAGGAGCCCGGCCGCGTACCAGGCCGCCGGCCGCGCCAGGTCCCAGGCCGCGTCACCGGTGCCCGTGTCGTCGACGTCGATCAGCAGCCAGGGGCCGTGGGGTGCGGGGTGCCGGACCAACTGGCCGAGATGCAGGTCCCCGTGGCAGAGGAATCCCGCGCGGTGCGCGGGCGTGGGTGCCTCGTCGCGGGCCCAGGCGGGCAGGCGGCGCCAGGCGTCCAGCACGGGGCGGGTGGCCGGGTCGCCCGGCCGGGCCGCGCACATCCGGGCGACGGCCAGGGCGGCCTTGGCGGGGCCGCGCATCGGCGGGAGCGGCAGGGGCGGCTCGGTGGCGTGGAGGCGGGCGAGGAGGGCCGCAGCCTCCTCCCACGGGGCGGCGTCGGGGTCCGACGGGTCGACGGGGGCGCCGTGCGGCCAGAGCGTGACGGGACGGCCTTCGAGGAGCGCGTGCGCCCGGCCGGGCGCGTTCACCCAGGACTGCGAGAGCCCAGTAGCTGCTCCGGTGGCCGTACGGCCCGGGTGGTCCGGGTGGTCCGGCCCGTGGCCCCCGGCCGCCGTCGGGCCACCGGCCCGCGGTGCCGGTACGGGCGGGAGGAGGATGCCTGCCAGGGCGGGCGTCGCGGCCAGGGCCAGACGGGCGGCCAGGGCCGGGCCGTCGGTGCCGGGGGCGTGGGCCTTGGCCACGATCTGCCCTCTGCGGACGACCGTGCCGTCGGCGCGGTCCGCCAGCACCTGTGCGGGAGCGCAGTCGCAGGCCGCGGTCCGTGGATGGGCACTGTCGTGCGCGAGGTCGCCCAGTGCGCGTACGACCGTGGTGGTGGTCATGGACTCCCCCGGCGATGACGGGTCCGGCCCGGTCGCCGGTCCCGGCCATGAGCGTACGGGCCGGTCCGGAGCCGTCCGGCTCCGATCCTCCGGGCAGGCCCCGAAAAGGGTCCGGACAGCGCGATGTCCGGCCAGCTCCCCAGCTGGCCGGACAAACGCTGCCGTCCGCCGCACCCCCGTCCCCACGGGGTTGTTGGCCGGATGTCCCGGTCCGGACCGCTCTTCCGGACCCGGGGCGCCGCTCAGCGCCCCAGCATCACAGCCACGGACGACGCCTGTGTGACCACCGCGTCCCAGCCGCCGAAGGCGACTACGAGCAGGGCCGCCAGAGGAAGAACCATGGCCGTCGCCACCAGCGGGTGGCGCGTACCGGACGGGCGGGCGCCGAACGAGGCGTATGCCTTGCGTCCCTGCGTGCGGATCGTGGTCCGCATGGCCGTGTCCGACATGGTTCCTCTCCTGACCTGATGTGGAGCGGCGGGCGTCTGACCTCGGGGGACGAGTGCTGCGCCCGCCGCTTGACCTCAACATTAGGGAACCGTGGGGCATGGGTCGTCATGCCCGCGTACCGATTGCCGGGCCTCCCGGAGGATGAGCTGTCGGTAGTCGGCGTACTCCCCTGGGTGGAGATCCTGCGCTAGACCTTGGGGACATCCCTGAGGGGACGCTCGGAGTCGTCCTCCCTGGGAACCGGTTGTTCGACCAGGGCGAGCACCCTGGTCGCCATGAAGCGGGCGGTGCGGACGACTGATCCATTGCGAGTGACTTCACTCACTTCGACCACCCCCCGGCGGACGGCCGTCTCCACTCTCCGGCCTGCCCTGGTGGCCACCACCTCGTACGTCCTGGTGGTGTCTCCCGCGTCCACGACTATCTCCACGCGATCGCCCTTCACTGATCCAATCCCCCTTCTGCGACGGTCCATTGAGATCTCGCACGGGCCGGGGCGCCTGGATCCGCCGCTCCCTGACCACTCCTCAAGTTTCCCACCCGGCACTGACAATCGATTCTCCGGCGAGGGCGCGGCCTCTGAGCGTGCCGGGCGCCGGGTACGTAAGCTGTGCCTCGTCAGGCGGACCAGGCAGCGGGGATGGGCAGACATGGCGATGATGCGGCTCCGGCGCGAGGATCCGCGTCTCGTCGGCTCGTTCAGGCTGCACCGGCGGCTCGGTGCGGGCGGCATGGGTGTCGTCTATCTGGGTTCGGACCGGCGCGGCCAGCGGGTGGCACTCAAGGTGATCCGCCCGGATCTGGCGGAGGATCAGGAGTTCCGTTCGCGTTTCGCGCGCGAGGTGTCCGCCGCACGGCGGATCCGCGGCGGGTGTACGGCCCGTCTGGTGGCCGCCGATCTGGAGGCGGACCGTCCGTGGTTCGCGACGCAGTACGTGCCGGGCCCGTCGCTGCACGACAAGGTCGCCGAGGAGGGCCCCCTGTCGGCCGCCGAGGTCGCCTCGATCGGGGCCGCGCTCTCCGAGGGGCTGGTGGCGGTCCACGAGGCCGGTGTCGTCCACCGTGACCTGAAGCCGTCGAACATCCTCCTCTCCCCCAAGGGCCCCCGGATCATCGACTTCGGTATCGCCTGGGCGACCGGGGCGAGCACCCTCACGCACGTCGGCACGGCGGTGGGCTCCCCCGGCTTCCTGGCGCCCGAGCAGGTGCGGGGCGCGGCGGTCACGCCCGCCACCGACGTCTTCTCCCTGGGGGCCACGCTGGCGTACGCGGCGATGGCCGACTCACCCTTCGGGCACGGCAGTTCCGAGGTGATGCTGTACCGCGTGGTGCACGAGGAGCCTCAGCTGTACGACGTGCACGACGCGCTCGCCCCGCTGGTCCGCGCCTGCCTGGCGAAGGACCCCGAGGAGCGGCCGAGCACGCTGCAACTCTCCATGCGGCTCAAGGAGATCGCGGCGCGCGAGGCCCAGGGGCTGCACGACAGCCGGCCTCCCGCTCAGCGGTCCGCGCCGGACACGGACCGGCCCACCGGCCGGCTGGACGGCCCGTACACCGAGCAGCAGACGCGGCGCGCCGACGGTTCCGACGCGGCCTCCAGGCCGCAGGGGCAGCGGCCCTCCTCCTCCCGGTCCACCACGTCCCGCACCGGCGGCACACGTCCGCAGGCGGGGCGCAGCACGACACACTCGGGGAAGCGTCCGCACGGCACGCAGGGGACGAACGGAACGCAGGGACGTCCGGGCACCCGGCCCGGCACCCGGACCACCTCGACGGGGCGGCGGCCCGCCAATCCCCGTCTGCTGCGTCAGCGGCTGGTCGTCTTCGTGGTCGTGACGCTGCTGGTGGCGCTGGGGATCGCGGCGGCGCAGGGGTGTCAGGGACCGGCGCGCGGACTGGGCGGCGGGCAGGGGCAGGAACAGACACAGACGCACGAGCGGGCCGCCGGCTCCCGGGACATGCCCCGGGAGCAGCGGTAACCCTGCTCCGTCAGCTGCTGGGGCGTCCGGTCGCCACCGCGTAGAAGGCGACGGCCGCAGCCGCGCCCACGTTGAGCGAGTCGACGCCGTGCGCCATGGGGATGCGTACCCATTCGTCGGCGGCCATGAGCGCCTGGGTGGAGAGGCCGTCGCCCTCCGCGCCGAGCATGAGCGCGACCCGTTCCAGCCGGTGGGGCGCGGCGTCGTCGATGCTCGACGCCTTCTCGTCCGGGGTGAGCGCGAGGAGTTTGAAGCCTGCCTCCCGTACGCCGTCCAGCGCCTTGGGCCAGGCGTCGAGTCGGGCGTACGGGACGGAGAACACGGCGCCCATGGAGACCTTGACCGAGCGCCGGTAGAGCGGGTCCGCGCAGTCCGGGGAGAGCAGGACCGCGTCCATGCCGAGGGCCGCGGCGCTCCGGAAGATCGCACCGATGTTGGTGTGGTCGTTGACCGACTCCATGACGACCACCCGGCGGGCGGTGCGCAGGAGTTCGTCGGCCGTGGGCAGCGGCTTGCGCTGCATGGAGGCGAGGGCGCCGCGGTGCACGTGGTAGCCGGTCACCCGCTCGGCGAGCTCGGGGGTGACCGCGTACACCGGGGCGGGGACCTCGTCGATGACGTCGCGCATCACGTCGACCCACTTGGCGGAGAGCAGCATGGAGCGCATCTCGTACCCGGCGTGCTTGGCGCGCCTGATGACCTTCTCGCCCTCGGCGATGAACAGGCCCTCGGCGGGCTCGCGCCGGCGCCGGAGTTCGACGTCGGTCAGGCCCGTGTAGTCGCGCAGGCGGGGGTCGTCGGGGTCGTCGATGGTGATGAGATCAGCCACAGGGTGATACTGCCTTGTCCGGTGTGAGGTGCCAACGGCTCGGATGAAGATCCATTCCGCCGGTTACTCGGCGGGGGTGGCCACGGGGTCCGGTCCGACGGCCACGACATCGCCGATGACGATCACGGCCGGCGGGCGTACGTCTTCGGCGACGGCCCGTTCGCCGACGGTCGCGAGGGTGGCGTCGACCCGGCGCTGAGCCGCTGTCGTGCCCTCCTGGACCAGGGCGACCGGGGTGTCGGGGGACTTCCCGTGGGCGATGAGCGCGGCGGCGATGGCACCGATCTTGTCGACGGCCATCAGGAGGACGAGGGTGCCCCGCAGTTGCGCCAGGGCCGCCCAGTCGACCAGGGAACGCGGGTCCTCGGGGGCGACGTGGCCGCTGACCACGGTGAACTCGTGGGCGACACCGCGGTGGGTGACGGGGATTCCGGCGGCACCCGGGACCGAGATGGAGCTGGAGATGCCGGGCACGACGGTGCACGGGATGCCCTCGGCGGCCAGCGCCTGGGCCTCTTCCATGCCGCGGCCGAAGACGAAGGGGTCACCGCCCTTGAGGCGGACGACGGCCTTGCCGGCCTTCGCGTGCTCGATCAGCGCCTGGTTGATCGCCTCCTGCGCCATGAAGCGGCCGTACGGGATCTTGGCCGCGTCTATCACCTCGACGTGCGGCGGGAGTTCGTCGAGCAGGTCGCGGGGGCCGAGCCGGTCGGCGATGACGACATCGGCCTCGGCGAGGAGGCGGCGCCCCCGGACCGTGATCAGGTCGGGGTCGCCGGGGCCGCCGCCGACCAGCGAGACGCCCGGGGCGTGCGTGCGGTGGTGCGGGGCGGCCAGGGTGCCGTCGCGCAGGCCCTCGACGATGGCGTCGCGGATCGCCGCGGAGTGGCGGGGGTCGCGGCCCTCCGAGGTGGTGGTGAGCACGGCGACGGTGACGCCCTCGCTGCGGCCGGTCGCCGGCGTCCAGGCGGTGGCGGCCTCGGCGTCGTCACTGCGGACGCACCAGGTACGGCTGCGCTCGGCCTCCGCGGACGCCGCGTCGTTCGCTGCGACGTCGGTGGAGGCGATGAGGGCGTACCAGGTGTCGGCGAGGTCCCCGTCCTGGTACCGGCGGCGCTCCCAGCGGATCTCCCCGGCGTCGGCCATCGCCTCGACGGAGGGGGTCGCGGACGGGGACACCAGGGTGATGTCGGCGCCGGCCGCGATGAGCGCGGGCAGGCGGCGCTGCGCGACCTGGCCGCCGCCGACGACGACTACGCGGCGCCCGCGCAGGCGCAGTCCGACGGGGTAGGCGGGGTGCTCGGCGTGCTCGGCCATGGCTGTGCGGGCTCCTCGGGCAGGGTGCGGTGCAGATGCGGTGTGCTGCGGGCCGCTGCGGCGGTGGAGCGGCTGTGACGTGCGGGTTCCGGGGCGTGGGTGGGGCGTGGGACCACGATACGGGGTGTGGGGGCGGGGGGTGGGTGCGGTGGTGGGCGCCTTCGGCGGGCCTCGTCCCCTGCCCGCCCCTTCCCGAAACCGGGGCTCCGCCCCGGGGGCCGGTCGTCAGGCGCCGGGCCGGCCGAAAGATGCCCTCGGACGCCGGGCGGGCCGCAGTGCGGTCCGCCCGGCGCATGGGGTTACTTCTCCGTGACGCCTGCCGAGTCGAACGTCGCCACCTCGTGCATCGCGCGGGCAGCGCTCTGCACGATGGGGAGCGCGAGCAGTGCGCCCGTACCTTCACCGAGGCGGAGGTCCAGGTCGACCAGAGGGCGCAGGCCCAGCTTGTTGAGGGCCGCGATGTGGCCCGGCTCCGCGCTGCGGTGGCCCGCGATGCAGGCCGCGAGCGCCTCCGGGGCGATGGCCCTGGCGACCAGTGCCGCTGCTCCGGCGCTCACCCCGTCCAGGATGACGGGGGTACGCAGCGAGGCGCCGCCGAGCAGGAACCCGGCCATAGCCGCGTGCTCCAGGCCGCCGACCGCGGCGAGCACGCCGATGGGGTCGGACGGATCGGGCTGGTGCAGGTCGAGGGCCCGTCGGACCACGTCGACCTTGCGGGCGTGCATCTCGTCGTTGATTCCGGTGCCGCGCCCGGTCACCTCGGCCGGGTCGATCCCCGTGTACACGCAGATCAGGGCGGCCGAAGCCGTCGTGTTGGCGATGCCCATCTCGCCGGTCAGCAGGCCCTTGTTGCCTGCCGCCACGAGGTCGCGGGCCGTCTCGATACCCACCTCGATGGCGGCCAGCACCTCCTCGCGGGTCAGGGCCGGGCCGGTCGTGAAGTCGGCCGTTCCCGCACGGACCTTCCGGGGAAGGAGACCGGGAGTCGCGGGCAGTTCGGCGGCGACGCCGACGTCGACCACACAGACTTCGGCGCCCACCTGGGCCGCGAAGGCGTTGCACACCGCTCCGCCGCCCAGGAAGTTGGCGACCATCTGCGCCGTCACCTCCTGCGGCCAGGCCGTGACGCCCTGGGCGTGCACGCCGTGGTCCCCGGCGAAGATCGCGACTGCCGCGGGCTCCGGGATGGGCGGCGGGCACATGCGGGAGAGTCCCGACAGCTGCGCGGAGATGATCTCCAGCATGCCGAGGGCGCCCGCCGGCTTGGTCATCCGCTTCTGGCGTTCCCACGCCTCGCCGAGCGCCTTCGCGTCCAGCGGGCGGATGTTGGAGATGGTCTCCTGGAGCAGGTCGTGCGGGTCCTCGCCTGGGAGCGCACGGCGGCCGTACGTCTCCTCGTGCACGACCCACGACAGCGGGCGGCGCTTGGACCAGCCGGCCTGCATCAGCTCGGGCTCCTCGGGGAACTCGTCGACGTAACCGACACAGAGGTACGCGACGACTTCGAGGTGGTCGGGCAGGCCGAGCGCCCGGACCATCTCGCGCTCGTCGAAGAAGCTGACCCAGCCGACACCGAGCCCTTCGGCCCTGGCGGCGAGCCAGAGGTTCTCCACGGCGAGGGCCGAGGAGTACGGGGCCATCTGCGGCTGGGTGTGACGGCCGAGGGTGTGACGGCCGCCGCGGGTGGGGTCGGCGGTGACGACGATGTTCACCGGGGTGTCGAGGATGGCCTCGATCTTCAGTTCCTTGAACTGCTTGGCGCGCGCCTTGGGCAGCGACTTGGCGTACGCCTCGCGCTGGCGCTGTGCCAGCTCGTGCATGGACCGCCGGGTCTCCGCCGAGCGGATGACGACGAAGTCCCAGGGCTGCGAGTGGCCCACGCTGGGCGCCGTGTGCGCGGCCTCCAGGACGCGGAGCAGGACCTCGTGCGGGATCGGGTCGCTGCGGAAGCCGTTGCGGATGTCGCGGCGCTCGCGCATCACCCGGAGCACCGCCTCGCGCTCGGCGTCGTCGTAGCCGGGGGCGGGCGGGGAGACGGCGACGGGTGCGGCGGTCTCCTCGGCCGGCTCGGGTGCTTCGGCCGGGTCCGCCGCCTCGGCGGTCTCGATGGTCCCGGCGAGCGGCGCGATCTCCTCGGCGGCCTGGGCCGGGGCTTCGGCGGGAACCTCTGCCGGGGCCTCCACCGCGGGCGCGGCCGGAACGGCCGCCTGCTCCGGTTCCAGGATTTCCGGTGTCTCGATGATCTCGGGGCCCGTGACGGCTTCCGGCTCGGCCGCGGCCACCGGTTCCGCGGGTGCGGCCTCGGGAACGGCCGGGGCCGGTGAGGGCTCGGCGGCGGGTTCCGGAATCGGCGCCACCTCGGGAGCCGCCTCCTGCTGGGGCTCGGGGGCGATCTCCGCCATGACCGGCTCGGGCTCCGTCACGACCGCTGCGGCTTCCTCGGCGACCGGAATCGCGACAGGGGCCACGGGCTCGGGCTGGGCGGGCTGGACCTGCTCGGCCACCGGCTCGGGCTGGGTGAACTCGGCCACGGGCTCGGCGACCGGCTCCGGTGCGGGCACGGTCACGGGCTCCGGGGCGGCCGTCACGGCTTCGGGCTGCGGTTCGGCCACCGGCTCGGGCTGCGGTTCCAGGACGGCGGGCACGGCCTCCGGCTGTGCCTGCTGTTCGGCCACGGCGGGTGCCTCGGGGGCCTGCGTCGGCGCGAGGTGCGGGGGCGTCGGGACGGAGCCGTCCACCGCCACGAACCGGCCCAGGCTCGCGTCCTCGGGCACGGGGGCGGGGGCCGGCACGGCGACGGCCTCGGCGGGAGCCTCTGCCGGGACCTCGACCGGGGCGGCGGCCACCGGCTCGGGGACGACCGTTTCTGCTGGGGCCACCGGTGCGGGCGGGGCCATCTGCTCGGCCTGCGGCGGCTGGGCGGTCCACGGGCCCGGGGCCTGCGGCGGGATCTCGCCCAGCTGGGGACCGGCCGACGGGGCCGGCTCGTCGGCCGGCAGGTCGAAGTACTCGGGACCGGTGGTCGGCGGACCCGCGTGCCGGGCCGGCGCCTGGGTCTGCGGCGCGGCCGTGGGACCGCGGTCGGCCAGGGAACGGACCACTCCGCCGCTCGGTGTGCCGCCGAAGGAAGGCGCCTCGGTGGAGGCGGGACCCCGGTGCAGCGGCCGGCGTGCGGGAGCGGCCTGGGCGCCGACGGCGACCGGCGCGGGTGCCTGCACCTGAACCTGTGCGGGCGCGGGTGCGGGGATGCGGACCCCGTTGAGGTCGACGGAGCCGGAATCACGGCCGCCGGACTCGTGGGTTCCCGCGAGCTGTTCGACCTGGGCGGCCTGGACCTGCCCGCCGTACGAGTGGTCCTGCGCCGGCGCCTGGGTGGCGGGCTGCGCCGGAGCCTGCGCGTACTGCGGCTGGTACATGGCCTGCTCGGGTGCCGGTGCGTACGCCGTCGGCTCGGCCGGGGCCGCCTGCGGGTCGCTCCAGGCGCCCTGGGAAGTGGGCATCAGGAGAAGATCGTCGTCCTCGGGTGCGTGCTCGGAGGGATCGAGGAAGGTGTAGGCGTCCGGGGCGGGGACGCCCGGCTGCTCCACCATGCCTGCGTTCTCCGGCAGTCCCTCGCCCGGGATCTGGCCGGTGTCAGTCATGCGTACCCCTCGCCCATCGTCAGTGCTCCTTCGGCCCTTCGCCCGGGACGCCCGAACCACGGCACGCCGGTGCTCGTCAACAAGAACGAGCGGGCTCGCCGCGCGGCACGAATCGCCCGCGGACATACACATTCTCGCGGCCGTTCGCCGCCGCGGCAGCTACTTCTGCCACGGCTAGCTGTGGACTGCGCCACGTCGCGCGTCCCCCGGTTGTGCCGTACCACAGTGAGGACCAAAACGGTCCCCTTTTCCGGACATTGACGAACGAAGCGACGAACGGCCGGGTGCGGTACAACGATCGGCCAGCCTACCTCCCGTCGCCTCCCACCGGGTCAGGGGGCGAGGTCCGAACGCACTCCGGAGAGCAGGAAGACGACAGAGCGTTCGCGCTCCGACCATGCGGCCGTGTCGAGTTCGACGGTCTGGAGGAGTGCGCAGTCGACCCGGTATCCGTTCGCGGCGAGGGCGCCGCCCAGCGCTTCGGCCTCGTCGCGGGTCGAAGCGTGCGTGACGATGCGTTCGGGGCGGCGGTCCGCCACGGCGGTGACGACGGGGACTCCGCCGCCTCCGATCCGTACGACATCCGGTTCGGGCAGGCGTTCCAGGACGTGCGGGGCGCGGCCCTGGACGACCTGGAGCGGGACACCGAAGGTGCGGGCCGCGGCCGTCGTACGGGCACAGGCGTCCGGGTCGCTGTCCACGGCGAGGACGGCCGCGCCGAAGCGGGCGGCCTCCACGGCCAGGGCGCCGCTGCCGGAGCCGATGTCCCAGACGAGGTCGCCGGTCCGCGGGCCGAGGCGAGCCAACTGGGCGGCGCGCAGGCCCGGGAACTCGCCTTCGCCGGTCTCCCCCGCGTCCGTGGCGCCGTCGCGGTACGCGTCGGCGGGCAGCGCCCAGCCCCGTACGCCCCGGGGGTACGCGGGGTGGCGGCCGGCGATCCAGGCGCCGGTGGCGGTGGTTTCGGGGCCGCCGCCGATGACGATGACGACGTTCGGGTCGCGCCAGGCGTGGTCGGCGGCCTTGTCCGAGGTGAGGACGGTGACCTGTTCGCGCTCGGTGCCGAGCTCCTCGCAGATCACGAAGGTGCGGTGGACGCCGTCGAGGAGCAGGGCGAGTTCGGCGGGGCCCGCACCGGGCGAGGTGAGGACGGCGACCTTGTGGTGGGCGCGGCAGACGTTGACGGCGCGGCGCAGGGTGCGGGGATGGGCGACGACGACCTGGGCGTCGTCCCACGGCATTCCGGCGCGGGCGAAGGCGGTGGCGACGGAGGAGACGGCGGGGACGACTTCGACTTCCAGGCCGTGTTCGGGTGCGCGCAGGGTGCGTACGACGCCGAAGAAGCCGGGGTCGCCGTCGGCGAGGACCACGGCGCTGCCGCGGTGTCCGGCGATCCTGCGGGCGGCCAGGTCGACGCTGCCGAGACGGATGCGTTCGGCGCGTTCGGGGACTTCGGGGAGCGCGAGGTGGTGCCCTGCTCCGGCGACGAGCGTGGCGGCCGAGAGCGCGGCCGTGGCGGCTCTGTTCAGTGGCGAGCCGTCCCAGCCGATCACCGTGACCCGGTCGGCCATCGTCGTCAGTCTCCTGGAGGTGTCGCAGGCGTGGGGCTGCCCGCTGGTGGCGGGCACGGTGAGAGTACCTGGTCCGTACCTTGGCGGGTCCGGCGCCTGCTCGTTGTCAGTTCCAGTCGTTGTAGCTGCCGTAGCCGCCCGCGTCGGCGAGCTGCTCGGCGACCCCTTCGAGGTCCTCGGGGAGGAGGCCCCAGACGATCAGGTCGGTCCTGATGTCGGTCCAGCCGCCGTCCGTGCCGTTCTCGGTCCGGGTACGCGCTATCCGCGCGTTGCGCAGGACCCCTTCGCTGATGCAGCCCAGCTTCTGGGCGACCTGCTGGGAGGCGGTGTTGTCGGCGGGGGTCCGCAGTTCGATGCGCTCGAACCGCTGGTCCCGGAAGAGCCACTCGGCGAGGGCCAGGACGGATTCGGTGGCGTACCCCTCGCCGCGTGCCCACGGCGCGGTGATGTAGCGGACCTCGGTCGCGAGGGTGCGCCAGTCGGTGTTGAGGAGGCGGACCGATCCGACGAGGCGCTGGGTGAGGAACTCGGTGACGGCGAAGACGATTCCGCTGCCCTGGGTGCGCTCCGCAGGAGCGATCCTGCGGACCCACCGCTCGGCGTCGACCTGGGTGTAGGGATGCGGACTTTCGGTCCAGGCGGTGACGAGTTCGTCGTTCATCATCTCGATGTACGCGGGCACGTCCGCCATGTCGAAGGGGCGCAGCACCAATCTGTCCGTGCTGATGGAGATGGACGGAAAGGTGGTAGTCATGCGCAGCTCCATGCCGAAGACCGTGTAAAGGCACAGCATGCAGCATCGGCCCGGCGTTGTGCATGGCCGGGTCCGCACGGCGGAGCCCCGCACACCCCGTCGGGGTGTGCGGGGCTCCGTGAGCAAGTTCCGCGCGGGGGTCAGGACTTGGCGGGGGTACCGAAGGCCGGGACGATGGAACCCTGGTAGGTGTCCTCGATGAACTTCTTGACCTCGTCGGAGTTCAGGAGCTCGGCGAGCTTCTGGACGCGGGCGTCCTTCTCGTTGCCCTCCTTGACGGCGAGGAAGTTGGCGTACGGGTTGCCCTCGGCCTTCTCCAGGACGAGGGAGTCCGTGCCGGGCTTGAGGTCGGCCTCGATGGCGTAGTTGCCGTTGATGACGGCGGCGTCCACGTCGTTCAGGGCGCGGGGCACGGTCGCGGCCTCGAGCTCCTTGAACTCCAGGCCCTTCTTGTCCGTGATGTCGCTGAGCTTGGCGTTGGTGCCGACACCGGGCTTGATGGTGATCAGGCCGTTCTCGGCGAGGAGCTGAAGGGCACGGCCCTCGTTGGTGGTGTCGTTCGGCACGGCGATGGTCTGGCCGGACTTGATGTCCTTGATGTCCTTGACGCTCTTGGAGTAGAGGCCGAGGGGCTCCAGGTGCACGTTGACGACCGGGACGATGTGGGTGTTGTTCTTCTTGTTGAAGTCGTCCAGGTACGGCTTGTGCTGGAAGAAGTTGGCGTCGACCTGGCCGGTCTCCGTCGCGGTGTTCGGCAGGACGTAGTCCGTGAACTCCTTGACCTCCAGCTTGAGGCCCGCCTTGTCCGCCAGGTTCTTCTTGACGAAGTTCAGGATGTCGCCGTGGGGCGTCGGGGACGCCGCGACGACGAGCGCCTTGGAGGTGTCGGCCTTTGCGCCGGTCTCGCCCTTGGCCGCGGGGTCGGAGTCCGTACCGCAGGCGCTGAGCCCGAAGGCGAGAGCGGCGGTGGCGGCGGCAGCTGCGGTGATCTTGATGTTCTTACGCACGAAAAGTGCCTCTTTCGGTGGTGATGGTGGAGCGCCCGGACAAGGAGTTCGGGCTTGGTGGGGAGGAAAGTCTCAGGTGGTGGTGCGGCCTCGGCGGGCCAGCAGCCGTACGGCTCCGTCGCCGATCAGCTGGACCACGGTCACGATGACGACCAGGAGCACGACGGTGACGAGCATGAACTGGTTGTCGAAGCGCTGGAATCCGTAGGTGACGGCCTTGGATCCGAGCCCTTCGCCGCCGACGGCACCCGCCATCGCGGAGTAGCCGATGAGGACGATCACGGTGGTGGTGACGCCCGAGATCAGCGAGGGCAGGGCCTGCGGGAGCAGGACCTTGCGGACGATCGTCGGGATGGATCCGCCCATGGACTGGACGGCTTCGACGAGCCCGTGGTCGACCTCGCGGATCGCCGTCTCGACGAGCCGCGCGAAGAAGGGGACGGCGCCCACGGCGAGCGGGACGATCATCGCGGTCGGGCCGATGAACGTGCCGACGACCCAGGTGGTGAACGGGATCAGCGCGATCAGCAGGATGATGAAGGGCAGCGAGCGGCCGATGTTCACGATCACACCGATGACCTTGTTCACCGCGGTGTTCTGCAGCAGTCCGCCCTTGTCGGTGAGGACCAGCAGAACGCCGAGCGGCAGGCCGACCAGGACGGTGACGAGCGCGGACCACAGCACCATGTAGAGGGTGTCGACGGTGCCCTGGGTCAGCAGTGGCTGCATTTCGGACCAGGTCACTTGACGGCCTCCTTGGCGAGCGGGGCGGGGGTCTGTACGGGGACGCCGGGCGCGGCGGGCTCCACGACCTCGGCCTGGAGTCCCTGCTCGCGCAGGAAGCCGATCGGGACGACGTTCTCCTCGAAGCGGCCGGGGAGCTCGATGCGCATCCGTCCGATCTGGTTGCCGCCGACGGTGTCCATGGCGGCGCCCAGGATCGAGATGTCGATGTTGTACGTACGGGAGAGCTGCGAGATCACCGGCCGGCCGGCGGCCTCGCCGTGGAAGGTGACGTCGACGACCGTGCTGTCGGGGCCCGATGCCGTGCCGCCGACGGGGAACAGCTCGTGGGCCAGTTCGGAGCCGGGGGTGGCGAGGAGCTCGCGGACGGTGCCGGACTCGACGACGCGGCCACTGCGCATCAGGGCGGCCGAGTCGCAGACCGTCTTGACGACGTCCATCTCGTGCGTGATGAGCAGGACGGTGAGGCCGAGCTGCTGGTTGAGGTCGCGCAGCAGCTGGAGGATGGAGCGGGTGGTCTCGGGGTCGAGAGCGGAGGTCGCCTCGTCGGAGAGCAGCACCTTGGGGTCGCCGGCCAGGGCGCGGGCGATGCCGACGCGCTGCTTCTGGCCGCCGGAGAGCTGCCCGGGGTACGCCTTCGCCTTGTCGGAGAGACCGACCAGGTCGAGGAGTTCGAGGGCCTTGCGGGCCCGGTCCCGGCCGGAGACGCCGAGGATCTCCAGGGGCAGTTCGACGTTGTCCTGGACGGTGCGCGAGGCCAGCAGGTTGAAGTGCTGGAAGACCATGCCGATGCGGCTGCGCGCCTCCCGCAGTTCCTTGCCGGCGCGGTGGCCCCGGCCCGCGAGTGCGGTGAGGTCCTGGCCCGCGACGGTCACGGTGCCCGCGGTGGGGCGTTCCAGCAGGTTGACGCAGCGGATCAGGGAGGATTTCCCGGCGCCGCTCTGTCCGATGACGCCGTACACCTCACCCTCGCGGACATGCAGGTCGACGCCGTCGAGGGCGGTGACCTCTCGGCCGCGCGACTGGTAGACCTTCGTGAGGCCCGAAGTGGTGATCACAGGGGTTTCCGTCACTGTCGAGTGCGCGGCGCGGTGTCCGCCGGGCACGGGGCGTTCGTCTGGTGAGACTGTTCGCAGTGGTTGACCGGTAGGTCTCGGCACAGCTGATCGCGGCGGACGGCCGGAAGGCAGCGCGTGCTCGGGCAGGCACGTTCCGCTGGGTGCGGACGGCGTGGGCTCGATCTCGCTTCGGGGCGCGAGACTCAGGCGTGGACCCTCAGAAGGCGCGCATTCGACACATACAACGAGCACCGGGCGTGGTGATCGCCTCGGTCGCAGGGATGCGGTAGCTCGTCGTGGTCATGTCCCCAGTAAAACAGACGTCACGACGGCGCCCACCAGCCTGTCCGGATAGCGGACAGCCGTGGATGGTGACCGTCCGCTTTTCCCCGGGGCGCGGAGGATTTCACGCACACGGCTGTGACCTGCGCCGATACGGCCGCACCGGGGCCGCGGCCCGGGTCGGGTGTGGTCCGGGGGCGGTCGCCGTCTGTGGCCAAGGCCACGATCTTCGCTCCGGCGGGGGCCACGGCCCCTGCGGCGCCCGGCGCCCCGGCCGGCCGCCCGGCCCGTGGACGGGACCGCGTCACGGGGCCGAACGCGGGGGCTCCGGCGGGCCGTAATACCCTCGCATCATGCTTGACGCCCTGACGGTCGCGGTCGCCGTGTCCGCGCTCGCCCTTGCCGCCTGGTGCGGTTTCGCCGCCATCCGGGACCAGCCGACGAAGGACTGGCACTTCATCGGGATGGCCGTCGTCTCGGTACTGGCGCTGGCGCAGCTGGTGGTCGGGATCGTGCAGCTGGCCCGCGGCGAGCGGCCCGAGCAGGGGATGACGATCTTCATCGCCTATCTGATCGGTGCCTTCGCGGCCGTGCCCGCGGCCGGCTTCCTGTCGCTGACCGAGCGGACCCGCTGGGGTTCGGTGACGGTGGCGGCGGGGGCGGTCGTGCTGGCCGTCCTCGAAGTGCGGCTCTACGACATCTGGGGAAACTGACCGTGACCGACACCGATCGCACCGCCGAGGGCGCCCGCAGGCAGCCGTTCGAACTCGGCACCGGGCCGGGGCGCGTACTGGTCTGGTTCTACGGGGTGTTCACCGTGGCCGCCGCCTCCCGTTCGATCGTCCAGATGATCCTGGACTTCGACAGGGCGCCGCTGGCCTACGTGCTGTCCGCCGTCGCCGCCGTCGTGTACGGCTTCATCACGTACTCACTGGTGCGGGGTGGGGAGAAGGCACGCAGGGCGGCGCTGGTGTGCTGCGCCGCCGAGCTCGTCGGCGTGCTCGTCGTCGGTACGTGGACGATGGTGGAGCCCTCGGCCTTCCCCGACGCCACCGTCTGGTCGGACTTCGGGACCGGTTACCTGCTCATCCCGGTGATCCTGCCGGTCACCGGGATGATCTGGCTGCGTCGCGCGAAGAGCGCGTAACCACCCGCGTACGACGTCCTGTCAGGCGCTCGCCACGTAGGCGGGTGCGGCGGCGTCCTTCTCCAGCAGGATCAGCCGGACACCGTCCTGCCCGGTGGTGTCCCCCACTCGTGCGTACCCCTCCCGGCGGTACAGCCGCAGGTTGCCCTCGCTCCGGTGCCCCGTGTGGAGCCGGAAGCGGGTGGCCGCGCGACCGGCCGTGAGACCCGACTCCGCGGCGCGCAGCAGACGGGCGCCGAGGCCGTGTCCCTGGAGCCGGGGATGGACGCAGAGCTTGCCGATCTGTCCGGTGCCGTCCGCGTCGGCCACGCCGCGTACCGAGCCCACGACTTCGTCGCCGAGCCGGGCCACGAACACCAGGTCCGTCTCGACTTCCTCGCGGACCGAGTCGAGGGTCTGCACGAGGGGGTCGATCCGGTAGTTGCCGTAGAGCTCCGCCTCGCTCTGGAAACAGAGGTATCGGAGTTTGAATATCTGCTCGACGTCCTGTGTGGTCGCCGCCGAGATGGTCACGCTCATGCCCATGTGTGCATGCCTCCCGCTCACCTGATCCGCCGGTTGTCTACCGCTCCTTTCCCCGCAGTTCAGGAGCTACAACCTCCGCCGCGAGCATTCTGCGCAGACATCCAAGGCATCGGGAACGCATCGGACCCAAACTCCCCTGTGACATACCCAACCTTCCTGCGATTTCCCGGTAGGTCGGATCGGTGGGGGAAAGCATCGCCTCCAGCAGCCGAGGGCATCCTCCGGGCAGGCGTTCCAGTGCCGTGCGTAACACCCGCCGGGTGTCGGCGCCGAGGGCGCTGCGTTCCGGGCAGCCGTAGGCGTCCGCGGCGGGTTCGGCGCTGCCGTACGGGTACTCGTGACGGGCCGTCCGCCGGGTGCGCCGGGCCTCCGCGCGTACGGCGTCACGTACCCAGCGGGCCGGGTCGCCGGGCGGCCCCTGCGCCGCGAGGCGCTCGAACAGCCGGAGCCATACGGCCTGTTCGAGGTCGGCGGGATCGGCGGAAGCGGCCTGGGCCTCGGCCTTCGCCTCCGCGCGGACCAGCGGGAGCAGGGCCCGGACGACGGCCGGTCCGGCCGGGGGCGGGGCATGATCGATAAGCGTCATGCCCCACCCGACGTGCCGCGCGGGCGGCCGGTTGCCGTGTGCGGGGAGCGCCACCCGACCGGGGTCCGCCCGGCCGGGTGCTGACGTCGGGGCGGGGCCCGGCCGGCCCCTGCGTGTCAGTCCCGGGAGAAGTCGGCCGCGGCGAGCAGCGCGGTGTCCGGGTTGTCGGAGAACACGCCGTCGATGCCGGCCTCGAAGTACGTCCGGAACGCGCCGAACGCGTCGCCGTACGCGGCGGGGTCGGTGCCGCGGCGGAACTCGGCGGGCAGGAAGCTGTTCTCGTTGCGCATCGTGTACGGGTGCAGGATCAGGTCCTGCGCGTGTGCGTCCCGCACGAGGGTGGTCGGCGTGGTGAGCCGTCCGGCGGCGTCCTTGGGGATGATCAGGTCCAGCGTGGGGCCGATGCCCTGCGCGAAGGACGCCATCCACTTGAGACCGGCGGGCTGCACCAGTTCGGCGACGGTACGCGGGTCGTCGGCCTCCACGAAGTCCCAGGGGCGCGTCGCGGCGCCGGACAGCAGGACGACCCGGGGGGTGGCGACGAGCTTCGACAGCCGCTGCATCGAGCTCGGCTCGAAGGACTGCAGGATGAGCGGGGAGTGCGCGCGGTGCCGGCCGTGGCGGCGCAGCAGCCGCGCGAGCGGCTCCTCCAGGCCGAGGCCCAGGGACCGGAAGTACGTGGGGTGCTTGGTCTCGACGTACAGCCATACGGGTGCTCCGCGCCGGCGCCCTTCCTGGTCGGCCCAGCGCAGGACCTCCTCGAAGGTGGGGATCTCCCAGCGGCCGTCGTAGAGGGTGTTCTCCTGGCGGGTGCCGGGGATGCGCTCCTTGGCCCGGAGCGTCTTCAGTTCGGCGAGGGTGAAGTCCTCGGTGAACCAGCCGGTGAGGGAGACGCCGTCGACCTTCTTCGTCGTCCTGCGGTTCGCGAACTCGGGGTGCTCGGCGACATCCGTGGTGCCGGTGATGTCGTTCTCGTGGCGGCAGACGAGGTGGCCGTCCTTCGTCGGCACGAGGTCCTGTTCGATGATGTGCGCGCCCATGTCCAGGGCCAGCTGGTAGGCGCCGAGGGTGTGCTCGGGCCGGTAGCCGCTCGCGCCGCGGTGGCCTATGACGGTCGGCACGGGCAGGTCGCGGTAGCCGCCGCGCCCGGTGCCACGCCCCTCGGGGCCGCGCTCGGCGGCTGCGGCCGTCCCGGTCAGGCCGAGGGCTGCCGTGCCGAGCACGGCGGCTCCCAGAAGGGTCCGCCTGCCGGGGCTCGTCTGCGCACGCTCTGTCATGAATGCTCCTCGCTGTGATGTCCGGCACCTTGGTCGAGCGAGGCCCGAGCGTAGGCAGCTACGCCATCGGTGGGGCAGCTTCTGGACGAACATGGCGGAAACACACGTCAACACTGCGTATCCACTTCGTGAACCCGATGTGCGATCAGGGAGTACCCGCGAGTATCGTCCTCACCTGCACAGACCCTCGCTTCGCACCCGCCCCGGCCGCCCGGCCACGACACCGGAGGAACCGTTGTCCCGACTCACGGTCATCAAGGCAGTGCTCGGACCGATCCTGCGCCTGATGTTCCGCCCGCAGGTGGAAGGCGCCAAGAACATCCCCGGGACCGGGCCGGTGATCCTCGCGGGCAACCACCTCACGTTCATCGACTCGATGATCATGCCGATCTGCTGCGACCGGCCGGTGTACTACATCGGCAAGGACGAGTACGTCACGGGCAAGGGGCTCAAGGGCCGGCTCATGGCCTGGTTCTTCACCGGCTGCGGCATGATCCCGGTGGACCGGGACGGCGGTCGCGGCGGCGTCGCGGCGCTGATGACGGGCCGCCGGATCCTGGACGAGGGCCACGCCTTCGCGATCTACCCGGAGGGCACCCGCTCCCCCGACGGCCGCCTGTACCGCGGGCGTACGGGCATCGCTCGGCTGACCCTGATGACGGGCGCCCCCGTGGTCCCGTTCGCGATGATCGGCACCGACAAGCTCCAGCCGGGCGGCGCCGGACTGCCGCGCCCCGGCAAGGTCACGGTCCGCTTCGGCGAGCCGATGGAGTTCTCCCGCTACGAGGGCATGGACCGCGACCGCTACGTGCTGCGTGCCGTGACGGACTCCGTCATGGCCGAAGTGATGCGGTTGTCCGGCCAGGAGTACGTCGACATGTACGCCACGAAGGCCAAGGCCGCGTGAGCTGACGCGCTCCGCGTCGCACGGAAGGGCCCGTACCCCGGTCAGGGGGGTACGGGCCCTTCCTCGTGCCGTGCCCGTCGCGCGCTACGGGTGCTCGACACCGTCCTCCAGCTTCTGGCCCCGCAGCAGGAACCAGGCTGCGACGGCCGTCGCCAGCAGTACGGCGGCGCCGATGCCCGCGGCGAACCGCAGCCCCTCGACGAACGCCTCCTGCGCGGCCGACACCAGGGGCGCCGCCTGCGCGGCGGGCAGCGTGGAGGCCACGTCGACGGCGCCGCCCAGTGATTCGTGGGCAGCCGCCGCCGTACCGGAGCCGATTCCGGCCGGGGTCTCGAAACCCTGGTAGACGCCCGTGACGATGGAGCCGAGCAGGGCGATACCGAGGGCGGCGCCGAGTTCGTACGCCGTCTCGGAGACCGCGGACGCGGAGCCGGCCTGGTCCTTGGGAACGGTGGAGAGAATCACGTCGGCGGTGACGGTGAAGGCGAATCCGGCACCGACGCCGACGACCAGCAGCATGACGCCGAGCATCGGGTATCCGGTGTCCTTGCTCAGCAGGGTCACCGAGGCGAGGGCCACCCCGACGGCGGCGAGGCCGCCCGTCACCACCGAGCGTACGGAGTAGCGGCGGGCCGCCACTCCGGCCATCAGTCCGGCGGCCACCGCACCGATGGCCGCGGGCAGTTCGGCGAGGCCCGCCTCCAGCGGGCCGCGGCCCTGGACCAGTTGGAGGAACTGGGAGAGGAAGAAGACCAGTCCGGCCAGGCCGAGAATGGTCAGGAGGTCGGCGAGCACCGCACCCGAGAAGCCCCGGTGGTGGAAGAGCCGCATGTCCAGCAGAGGTGCGGGGAGCTTCAGTTGCCTGCGTACGAACCAGGCGAGCGCTCCCGCCCCGATGACGGCGGACGCCGCCACCTCCCAGCTCGCGCCGTGGGCGGCCAGCTCCTTGATGGCGTACACGACGCCGATCATGCCGACGAGGGAGAGTCCGACACTGGTCAGGTCCCAGGGGCCCGGCGCCGGGTTCTTGGACTCGGGGATCAGCTTGATGCCGACGACGACGAGGACGGCCATCACCGGAAGGTTGATCAGGAAGACCGAGCCCCACCAGAAGTGTTCGAGCAGGAAGCCGCCCATGACGGGGCCGACGGCCGCGCCCGCCGAGGCCATGGCACCCCAGATGCCGATGGCGAGGCTGCGTTCGCGCGGGTCGTGGAAGAGGTTGCGGATCAGGGCGAGGGTGGAGGGCATGAGCGTGGCGCCCGCGACACCGAGCAGCGCCCGCGCCAGGATCATCATCTCCGGGCTGGTGGCGTAGGCGTTGAGCACCGAGACCGCGCCGAAGGCGACGGCGCCGGTCAGCAGCAGCTTCTTGCGGCCGATGCGGTCGCCGAGGCTGCCCATGGAGACGAGCATTCCGGCGATGACGAAGGAGTAGACGTCACCGATCCAGAGCAGCTGCGTGCCGGTGGGTGCGAGGTCCTCGCTGAGGAACGGCGTCGCCAGTCCGAGGACGGTGGCGTCGACGGCCACGAGCAGCACCGCGAGCACGAGGACGGCCAGGGCTATCCACCGTCCCGGCCGGCGCACGATCTCCGTGGTCTGCGGGTTCTGGGCGATGCTGGTCACTGCTCCACGCTCCGGCGTGCTCCGCCGAGCAACAGCTCGACGATCATGTACTGGAAGTCCTTGGGTGCGACTCTGCCGACCTGTACGGCCCAGGCGCCGGTCCCGATGAGGCCGTAGAGGGCCTCGGTCAGCCAGGCGGGGGTGAGGTCGATGCGGAACTCGCCGCGTTCCTGGCCGCGCCGGAAGAAGGCGGCGACCCGGGCGTCGAGCCGGCTCCAGCCCTCGTTCACCTCGTCGCCCTCGAAGAGCTGGTTCTCGGTGACCAGGAAGGAGAGCAGGCCCGCGCTGGGTTCGACCGCCGCGACGAAGCGGCGCAGGCCGTCCTCCGCGCTGCCCTCGTCCAGTGCGGAGGCGTCCAGGGCCGCCTCGAATTCCTGGATACCCAGATTCTCCAGCGCCCTGACCAGCGCGTCCCGCCCGGCGAAGTGCCGGTGCAGGGTGGCGCGGCCGATGCCCGCGGCCTTGGCGACCTCGTCCATGGTGGCGGTGGATTTATGGGTCAGCAGGGCGGCGGCGCTGCGCAGCACCTGCTCACGGTCCAGAGTCATGAGACAACCATAGCCCATGTGAGACACAAATGTCTCACCGCTGGATGTCCGGACCCGTCGCCACGCGCGGCTGGGACGGGCACCATGAGGCCATGAAGCCGTTGCTGCTGATCGACGTCGACGGTCCGCTCAATCCGTATCTGGCCCTGTCCCGTCGCACGGCTCCGGAGGGGTACCGCAAGCACCGGATGCGGCCGTCCGGGTGGACGGAGGGGCCCGCGCTGCCGGTCCTGCTCAATCCGGAGCACGGCGGTGAACTGCTGGCCCTCGCCGACCGGTACGAACTGGCCTGGGCCACGACCTGGATGGCCGAGGCCAACGAGTGGATCGGCCCGCATCTCGGGCTGCCCGAACTGCCGTACATCGACTGGCCGTCCCTGCCCGGCGGCACGCCGGACGGCGTGTTCTGGAAGACCCGACACGTCGTGGAGTACGCGGCCGGGCGGCCGTTCGCCTGGATCGACGACGAGATCACCGAGCGGGACCGGACATGGGTGGCGGCCCATCACGCGGGACGGTCGCTGCTGCTGCGGATCGATCCGTGGACCGGCCTGGAACAGGCCGACTTCGACGCGCTCGCCGCGTGGGCCGGGGACTGAGCCCCGGCCCACGCGGGAGTCGGTCACCGAGAAGCACGGCGGAATGCGACGGCTTCCGTCAGCTCCAGGGCAGCGAGGCGCGATGGCGCCAGTACGCCTCGGGCTCCTCCACCAGTGCGTCGAGCCTGGCCCGCCGCTCCTCGTCGAGGTCGAGGACGGCGGCGTGGAGGTTCCCGGAGAGCTGGTTGACCGTGGCCGCGCCGGAGAGGACCACACCGGCCCACGGCTGGTGCAGGACGAGCGCGAGGGCGACGGCGTCGCTGTCGAGTCCCGCCTCCGCGGCGATCTCCCGCACGACGGCAGGGGCGTCGGTGCCCGCGAGCCGGCCGTTGGCCATGCCCTCCTTGACGATCACCGTGAGCCCGGCGTCGTGGGCCTCGGCGAGCGCGGCTCCCGCGGAGGTCTCCAGGACGTTGTAGGTGGCCTGGACGGTGCGGAAGAGGGGCGCGCCGTCGACGGTGACGGCGAGCGCGGCCCGGATGGCGTCGGCCTGGCCGGGTCCGCTGGTGGAGAGTCCGACGCTGACGCCCTCGGCCGCGTGCTCGGCGAGGCGTGCGTGCAGTTCCTTGTCCGTGAGGGCCGGGCTGTCGGCGGTCACGGAGTGGATCTGGTAGAGGTCGAGCCGGTCCCCCAGCAGCGCCTCGGTCTCGGTGCGCTGACGCTCGTACGTGGCGAGTCCGTGGTCCTTGACCTCGTGCGCCTCGGCGTCGACGCGCCAGTCGGCGGTGTAGGTGTAGCCCCATTTGCTGCCGACGACGACGTCGTCAGCAGCAGGGCGGGACGCCAGCCAGTCGGCGAGGAACTCCTCGGAGCGGCCGTAGGAACGGGCGGCGTCGAAGTAACGGACGCCCTGGGCGTAGGCGGCGTCGAGGAGTTCATGGGTCCGGGCGCGCAGTTCCTCCACGCTGCGGTCCCCGGGCAGGTCCCGGTCGCGGTGGAGGGTGATGTAGCCGGGTCTGGCGACGGCGGCCAGGCCCAAACCGATGTGGGCGGTCGGGGTCGTAGCGGTGGCCAGCCTGGCGAAGGGCATCGCGGGCTCCTCGTGGTCGGGTCGGTACTCCTTCCCGTCCAACGTAGCCCGCGACGCCGTTCCTACACCTACTGCCGGGCGGTCGCCCAGGCGTGCTGCGCCGCGAGGTCGGTCCTGACCTCGGCGAGCTGCACGGCGACGGCGGACGGGGCCGTACCGCCGCGGCCGTCGCGGGAGGCGAGGGCGCCCTTCACGTTGAGGACGGTCCTGACCTCCGGGGTGAGGTGCTCGGAGATCTTCGCGAACTGCTCGTCGGTGAGCTGGTCCAGCTCGATGCCGTGCTGCTCGCACTCCTTGACGCACTCGCCCGCGACCTCGTGCGCGACCCGGAACGGGACGCCCTGCTTGACCAGCCACTCGGCGATGTCGGTGGCGAGCGAGAACCCGGCCGGGGCCAGCTCCTCCATGCGCTCCCGGTTGACGGTGAGCGTCGCCATCATGCCGGTGAAGGCGGGCAGCAGGACTTCGAGCTGGTCGCAGGAGTCGAAGACCGGCTCCTTGTCCTCCTGGAGGTCGCGGTTGTACGCGAGCGGGAGGGCCTTGAGCGTCGCCATGAGGCCCGTCAGATTGCCGATGAGGCGACCCGACTTGCCACGCGCCAGCTCGGCGATGTCCGGGTTCTTCTTCTGCGGCATGATCGAGGAGCCGGTGGAGAAGGCGTCGTGCAGGGTGACGAAGGAGAACTCCTTCGTGTTCCAGATGATGACCTCCTCCGCGATCCGGGAGAGGTTGACGCCGATCATCGCGGTGATGAAGGCGAACTCGGCCACGAAGTCGCGGGAGGCCGTGCCGTCGATGGAGTTGGCGACGGAGCCGCGCTCGAAGCCCAGGTCCGCGGCGACCGCCTCGGGGTCGAGCCCGAGGGACGAGCCGGCGAGCGCGCCGGAGCCGTACGGCGAGACGGCGGTCCGCTCGTCCCACTGCCGCAGCCGCTCGGCGTCCCGGGACAGGGACTGCACATGGGCCAGGACATGGTGGGCGAAGAGGACGGGCTGGGCGTGCTGGAGGTGCGTACGACCGGGCATGGCCACGTCCGGGTGGGCCTCGGCCAGACCGACCAGGGCGTCCTGGAGCTCGGCGACGAGGCCGCCGATGATCCGCGCGTGGTCGCGCAGGTACATCCGGAAGAGCGTGGCGACCTGGTCGTTGCGGGAGCGGCCCGCGCGCAGCTTGCCGCCGAGGTCGGGGCCGAGGCGCTCCAGCAGGCCGCGTTCGAGGGCGGTGTGGACGTCCTCGTCGGCGATCGTGCCGACGAAGGTGCCCGAGGCCACGTCCTGTTCGAGCAGGTCGAGGCCGGCGAGCATGCGGGTCAGCTCGTCCTCGGTGAGCAGGCCGGCCTTGTGCAGCACGCGCGCGTGGGCACGGGAGCCCGCGATGTCGTACGGGGCCAGGCGCCAGTCGAAGTGGACCGAGGCGGAGAGTTTCGCCAGGGCCTCGGCGGGGCCGTCGGCGAACCGGCCGCCCCAGAGGCGGACATCGCCGGTGTTGCTGCTCACGGTTGCTCCTTGTTGTGCGGCGGGGCGGGTGCGGGGATTCGCTCCCCGCACCCGCCCCTTCCCGTAACCGGGGGCTCTGCCCCCGGACCCCGCTCCTCGAACGCCGGAGGGGCTGAAAGTGTGTCAGGCCAGGTCGCGCTTGGCCGCGATCTTCGAGGAGAGTCCGAAGATCTCGATGAAGCCCTGCGCCTTGGACTGGTCGAACGTGTCGCCCGAGTCATAGGTGGCGAGGTTGAAGTCGTAGAGCGACTGCTCGGACTTCCGGCCGGTGACGACGGCGCGGCCGGCGTGCAGGGTCATCCGGATGTCGCCGGTGACGTGCTGGTTGGCCTCGTTGATGAAGCCGTCCAGGGCACGCTTGAGCGGGGAGAACCACAGGCCGTCGTAGACCATCTCGCCCCAGCGCTGCTCGACCTGCCGCTTGTAGCGGGCCAGCTCGCGCTCGACCGTGACGTTCTCCAGCTCCTGGTGCGCGGTGATCAGTGCGATCGCGCCCGGGGCCTCGTACACCTCACGGGACTTGATGCCCACGAGCCGGTCCTCGACGATGTCGATCCGGCCGATGCCCTGGGCTCCGGCCCGCTCGTTGAGCTGCTGGATCGCCTGGAGCACGGTGACGGGCTTGCCGTCGATGGCGACCGGGACGCCCTCCTTGAAGGAGATGACGACCTCGTCGGCCTCGCGGGGGGTCGCCGGGTTCTGCGTGTACTCGTAGATGTCCTCGATCGGCGCGTTCCAGATGTCCTCCAGGAAGCCCGTCTCGACGGCACGCCCGAAGACGTTCTGGTCGATGGAGTACGGGGACTTCTTGGTGGTCGCGATCGGGAGGTTCTTCTCCTCGCAGAAGGCGATCGCCTTGTCACGGGTCATCGCGTAGTCGCGGACCGGGGCGATGCACTTCAGGTCGGGACCGAGCGCGGAGATGCCGGCCTCGAAGCGGACCTGGTCGTTGCCCTTGCCGGTGCAGCCGTGGGCGACGATGCCGGCGTTGTGCTTCTTGGCGGCGGCGACGAGGTGCTTGACGATCGTCGGCCGGGAGAGCGCCGAGACCAGCGGGTAACGGTCCATGTAGAGGGCGTTGGCCTTGATCGCCGGGAGGCAGTACTCATCGGCGAACTCGTCCTTGGCGTCCGCGACCTCGGCTTCGACGGCGCCGCAGGCGAGCGCGCGCTTGCGGATGACGTCCAGGTCCTCGCCGCCCTGGCCGACGTCCACGGCAACGGCGATGACCTCGGCGCCCGTCTCCTCGGCGATCCAGCCGATGGCGACGGAGGTGTCCAGGCCGCCCGAGTAGGCGAGTACGACGCGCTCGGTCACGGGTTTCTCCTTACGGTGCAATCACTGATGGGTATAACTATGCAGTCCTCCGTATGCTTTGTCAAAGGTCCAGGTCAGAGGGGTCCGCAGAGCGGGGCAGCCGTAAATGGCGGCGACTTCTGGCGCCCGGCCCCTCTACGATCGGCGCCTCACGAGGGGCGGGGCGCGATGTACTACGACGAGGGCAGGGCCGCGGAACGGCTGGCGCGCGGCGTGCCGCCGCACGAGGCCCTGGACACCACATCGGCCCAGGCATGGGTGACCTTCGACGCGGATGTACGGACACTGCCCTGGGTCGGCCGGCCGAGCACACTGGCCCGGCGCCCCCCGCTCGCGCTGCTCCTGTGCCACCCCGACGGCCGGACCCGTGAGGCTGCGCTGGACTCGGTGCGTGATGCTCCCGAACTGCGCCCGCTCGTGGTGCTGCGCTGCGCCGACTGGGCGGGGCCGGTACGCGAGCGCGCCCGGACCCTGCTCGCCAAGGTGCCAGGACCGGAACTGGTGCCGTTGGCCGCGCTGATCCTGCGGCTGGCCGGGCGGGCGCAGGGCGGTTTCGCCCATGCGCTGCTGGAGAGCAGCCTGCGCGAGGGGCCTGCGGCCGACGTCGAGGTGCTGATGGCACACCCGGACCGGGCGACGCGCCGGTTCGCCCACCGGATCGCGGTCGGCCGACAGCTGCTGTCGCCCATGCGGCTGGCCGTCATCGCCACCACGGAAGGGGATGTCACCCTCCAGGACCTGTGCGCGGAAGCGGCTCTCGCCCGCCTGCGGGAGGGTGCCGAGCCCGCCTTACTGGACCGGCTGCTGGCAGCCCGCTCGCCCCGTGTCCGCTCGGCGGGCGTCACCGCCCTGCGCGCGGCCGGGCGGCACGGTGAAGCCGAGCCGTACCTCGCCGATCGCTCCGCGGCCGTACGGGCCTGCGCGCGCTATGTCCTGCGACAGGCCGGAGTCGACCCGCTCCCCCTCTACCGGGACCTGTGCTCGGATCCGTCCGCGCACCCGGGGGCCGCCGCCGGACTCGGCGAGTGCGGGGAGAGGGCGGACGCGGGCACCCTGTGGACGCTGACCGGGCACCCGCTCGCGGCCGTACGCGTCCAGGCGGTCACCGGCCTGCGCGCGCTCGACGCCGTGTCGTACGAGCGGATGCGCCCGCTGCTGGAGGACCCCGCGCCCGCCGTGGTCCGGGGTGCGACGCTCGCGCTGCTCCCGGACGCCGACCGGTTCGAGGAACACTGGCTGCGGGCGTGCCTCGCTCCGGACCGCCCACGCGCGGCACAGGTGGCCGCGCAGCGGCTGCTGCGGGAGCGCCACCGTCGCAGCGGTCGTCCCGCGGGCTGAAATCCCCATGGCCGGGCGGGAACGGGCCGCGATACTCGCCCCATGGGAAAAACGTACGAACGCATCGACGGACGGCTCAGGACCTTCATCGAAGAGCAGCACATCTTCTTCGCGGCGACCGCTCCCCTCGACGCGGAGGGCACGGTCAACCTCTCCCCCAAGGGCGTGAGCGGATCGTTCGCCGTAGTCGACGAACGGACCGTGGCGTACCTGGACTTCGCCGGGAGCACGGCGGAGACCATCGCCCATCTCCGCGAGAACGGCCGCGTCACGCTGATGTGGTGCGCCTTCCAGGGGCCGCCGAACATCGTCCGGGTGCACGGGCGCGGGGAGCCGGTGTTCCGCGACGATCCCCGCTTCGGCGAGCTGCTGACCCACTTCCCGGCGGTGGACCCCACGGCGCACGGGCTGCGGGCGATCATCGTGGTGACGGCCGAGCTGATCCGGGACTCGTGCGGGTTCGCGGTGCCGTACATGTCGTACGACGAGGACCGCTCGCTCCACGCCGACCGGTTCCGGCGCGACGACGACGCCAGTCTCAGCGCCTACTTCGAGAAGAAGCCGGACATCGCCACGAGCATCGACGGACTGCCGGGGCTTCCGCTGCCGCTGCCGCCTCTTCCGGTGCCCGTGCCGCCCGCCGGGTGACCCGCTGGGCCGTACGGAGCAGGCGCGGTGGGGGCCCGGCCGCCCTGCCCGTACGGTCCGGAACATGCGCAGACTTCTGGTCACCGGTTCGGTACTGCTGGCTCTGCTGGGCTCCGTCGCGGCCGGTGACCCCGGCGCGCCGCCCCTTCCGGAGCGGCTCGCCGACACCGGCGGCGGCTCCCAGCTGATCACCGCCGAGGCCCCGTCCGAGGGCTCCACCACCGGCACGGTCACCTGGTGGGAGTGGCGGCGGGGCGGCTGGTCCGAGGCCGGGTCCGCGCCGGCCCGCTTCGGCGCGAACGGCCTGACGGAGGGCAGTGCGCGAACCCAGGGCACGAACACCACGCCCACCGGTCTGTACGACCTGCCGTACGCCTTCGGGATCGAGGAGGCCCCGGCCGGGACCGGCTACCCGTACCGCCGGGTCAACGACCGTTCCTGGTGGTGCCAGGACAACGACGCCCGCTCCTACAACCGTTGGGTGGAGCCGCGGCCTGCGGACTGCCGGGCCACCGAGGCCGAGCATCTGGTCACGTACGGCACGCAGTACGCGCACGCGCTCGTCATCGGCTTCAACTACGAGCAGCCGGTACGGGGCCGGGGCGCCGGGATCTTTCTCCATGTCAACGGCCGTGGTGCGACCGCCGGTTGCGTCTCCGTACCGGCGGCCGCGATGAGCCGGATCCTGGCCTGGGCCGATCCTGCCCGCCGTCCCCACATCGCGATCGGGACGCGTTCGGGACCGACGGCGATCACGCGCTACTAGGGCCTCGTCAGCGGTCGTTCTGGGCGAGGCGCAGGAGGTGGTCGGCGAGCGCCTGGCCGCCCGCCGGGTCGCGGCTGATCAGCATCAGCGTGTCGTCGCCCGCGATCGTCCCGAGGATGTCGTGCAGTTCGGCCTGGTCGATGGCCGAGGCGAGGAACTGCGCCGCGCCCGGAGGCGTACGCAGGACCACCAGGTTGGCCGATGCCTCCGCCGAGATGAGCAGTTCGGCGGAGAGCCTGCGCATCCGCTCCTCCTTGGCGGAGCCGCCCAGCGGTGCCTGCGGGGTGCGGAAACCGCCCTCGCTCGGCACCGCGTAGATCAGCTCGCCACCGGTGTTACGGATCTTCACCGCGCCGAGCTCGTCCAGATCGCGGGAGAGCGTCGCCTGGGTGACGCTCAGCCCGTCGTCGGCGAGGAGCTTGGCCAGCTGGCTCTGCGAGCGCACCGGCTGCCGGTTCAGGATGTCCACGATCCGGCGGTGGCGGGCCGTGCGGGTCTGCGGCACGGACGGCCCGCCGTGCTCGGTTTCCTGCGCCTCGGTCATCGTCGTCGCCTCATTCTCCGGATCGTCATTCCCCGGATCGTCCGTCCCCGTATGCCGCGTCGAGAGCTCCCGGCAGAATCCGCAGGAACGCGTCCACCTCCGCGTCGCCGATGATCAGCGGCGGCATGAGCCGTACGACATCGGGGGCGGGCGCGTTCACCAGGAGTCCGGCTCCCTGGGCCGCCTGCTGCACCTGCGGTGCGAGGGGTCCGGTGAGCACGATACCCAGCAGCAGGCCGGAGCCGCGGACGTGGGAGACCAAGGGGTGCCCCAGGCCCTCCACTCCCTCCCTGATCCTCTCGCCCAGACGCTTCACGTTGTCCAGGGCGCCGTCGGCGGCGAGCGTGTCCAGGACGGCGAGTCCGGCCGCGCAGGCGATCGGGTTGCCGCCGAACGTCGTGCCGTGGTGACCGGGCTTCAGCAGGTCGGCCGCCGGGCCGAACGCGACGGTGGCGCCGATCGGCAGTCCGCCTCCGAGGCCCTTGGCGAGGGTGACGAGGTCCGGCTCGACACCCTGGTGGGCCTGGTGCTCGAACCAGTGGCCGCACCGGCCGATCCCGGTCTGCACCTCGTCGAGCACGAGGAGGGTGCCGGTGGCCCGGGTGATCTCCCTGGCGGCCTCCAGATAGCCCTTGGGCGGGACGACGACGCCGTTCTCGCCCTGGACCGGCTCGACGATCAGCAGGGCCGTGTCGGTGGTCACCGCGGCCCTGAGCGCCTCGACGTCGCCGTACGGGACATGCGTGACGTCGCCGGGCAGCGGGACGAACGGCTCCCGCTTCTTGGGCTGGCCGGTGAGGGCCAGCGCGCCCATGGTCCGGCCGTGGAAGCCTCCTTCGGTGGCGACCATGTGCGTACGCCCGGTCAGCCGGCCGATCTTGAAGGCGGCCTCGTTCGCCTCGGCGCCCGAGTTGGAGAAGTAGACCCTGCCGGCCCGGCCGAAGAGCTGGAGCAGCCGTTCGGCGAGGGCCACGGGCGGTTCGGCGATGAAGAGGTTGGAGACGTGGCCGAGGGACGCGATCTGGGTGGAGACCGCCTCGACGACGGCGGGGTGGGCGTGGCCCAGCGCGTTCACCGCGATACCGCCGACGAAGTCGAGGTATTCGGTGCCGTCGGCATCCCAGACGTGGGCGCCGGCGCCGCGGACCAGGGGGAGCTGCGGGGTGCCGTAGTTGTCCATCAGCGTGCCCTGCCAGCGCTGCGAGAGCTCCTCGTTGCTCATGACTCCCCCTCGGTGTCGGTCGGTGCGTCGGCCACGACCATCGTGCCGACTCCTTCGTCGGTGAAGATCTCCAGCAGGATCGAGTGCTGGACCCGGCCGTCGATGACACGGGCGGTCCCGACCCCGTTGCGTACGGCGTGGAGGCAGCCCTGCATCTTCGGGACCATGCCACTGGAGAGGCTGGGCAGCAGCTTCTCCAGCTCGGTGGCGGTGAGCCGGCTGATCACGTCGTCGCTGTTGGGCCAGTCCTCGTAGAGGCCCTCGACGTCGGTGAGGACCATCAGCGTCTCGGCGTTCAGCGCGGCGGCGAGTGCGGCTGCCGCCGTGTCCGCGTTGACGTTGTAGACGTGGTTGTCGTCGGCGGAACGCGCGATGGAGGAGACGACGGGGATCCGGCCGTCGTCCAGCAGTGCCTGTATGGCGCCGGTGTCGATCGCGGTGATCTCGCCGACCCGGCCGATGTCGACGAGTTCGCCGTCGATGGTGGGCCGGTGCTGGACGGCGGTGATGGTCTGGGCGTCCTCGCCCGTCATGCCGACGGCGAGCGGACCGTGCTGGTTGAGGAGACCGACCAGCTCGCGCTGGACCTGTCCGGCCAGGACCATCCGTACGACGTCCATCGCCTCGGGCGTGGTGACCCGGAGTCCGGCCTTGAACTCGCTGACGAGGCCCTGCTTGTCGAGCTGGGCGCTGATCTGCGGGCCGCCGCCGTGCACGACGACGGGCTTGAGGCCGGCCTGGCGAAGGAAGACGACGTCCTGGGCGAAGGCCGCCTTCAGCTCCTCGTCGATCATGGCGTTGCCGCCGAACTTGATGACGACGGTCCTGCCGTTGTGCCGGGTCAGCCAGGGCAGCGCCTCGATGAGGATCTGCGCCTTCGGCAGTGCGGTGTGCTTCCGCGCCGTACTCATGAGCTGTACGCGCTGTTCTCGTGGACGTACTCCGCGGTCAGGTCGTTGGCCCAGATGACGGCCGACTCCGTGCCCTCGGAGAGGTCGGCGGTGATCCTGACCTCGCGGTACCGCATGTCGACGAGGTCGCGGTCCTCGCCCACACCGCCGCCCTTGCAGACCCAGACGTCGTTGATGGCGACGTTCAGCCGGTCGGGCTCGAAGGCGGCCCCGGTGGTGCCGATCGCGGAGAGGACGCGGCCCCAGTTGGGGTCCTCACCGTGGATGGCGCACTTGAGGAGGTTGTTACGGGCGATGCTCCGGCCGACCTCGACGGCGTCGTCCTCGGTCGCGGCGTTGATCACCTCGATGCGGATGTCCTTCGAGGCGCCCTCGGCGTCGCCGATCAGCTGCCGGGCGAGGTCGGCGCAGACGCTCCGTACGGCCTCGGCGAACGCGTCCTGCGCGGGCGTGATCCCGCTCGCTCCGGAGGCGAGGAGCAGCACGGTGTCGTTGGTCGACATGCAGCCGTCGGAGTCGACCCGGTCGAAGGTGGTGCGGGTGGCGTCGCGCAGTGCGGCGTCGAGCGCGGGGGTCTCGACATCGGCGTCGGTGGTGAGGACGACCAGCATGGTGGCGAGGCCCGGGGCGAGCATGCCCGCGCCCTTGGCCATGCCGCCGACCGTCCAGCCGCCCTGGGTGGCCACGCTCGTCTTGTGGACCGTGTCGGTGGTCTTGATCGCGATGGCGGCCTTCTCGCCGCCGTGCTCGCTGAGCGCCGCCGCGGCCAGCTCGATGCCGGGCAGCAGCTTGTCCATGGGGAGCAGCTGGCCGATGAGTCCGGTCGAGGCGACCGCGATCTCGCCCGCGCTGTGGCCTTCGAGGACCTCGGCGGCCTTCTCCGCGGTGGCGTGCGTGTCCTGGAAACCCTGGGGGCCCGTACAGGCGTTGGCGCCACCCGAGTTGAGGACGACGGCCGTGACCTCTCCGCCCTTGAGCACCTGCTCCGACCAGAGGACGGGAGCGGCCTTGACGCGGTTGGAGGTGAAGACGCCCGCGGCGGCGCGACGCGGCCCGTGGTTGACCACGAGGGCCAGGTCCGGTTGACCGCTCTCCTTGATTCCGGCGGCGATGCCCGCCGCCGAGAATCCCTGTGCTGCCGTGACGCTCACGGTGCGACTCCGATCGTGGAAAGACCTGTGTCCTCGGGGAGTCCGAGGGCGATGTTCATGCTCTGCAGGGCGCCGCCCGCGGTGCCCTTGGCGAGGTTGTCGATGGCGCTGATCACGATGATCCGGCCCGCGGCCTCGTCGTGGGCGACCTGGATCTGTACGGCGTTGGAACCGTGGACGGACGCTGTGGCGGGCCACTGCCCCTCGGGGAGCAGGTCCACGAACGGCTCGTCCGCGAACGCCTTCTCGTAGGCCGTACGCAGGGTCTCGGCGTTCACGCCCGGCTTCGCCTTGGCGCTGCAGGTGGCGAGGATGCCGCGCGGCATGGGGGCGAGGGTGGGCGTGAAGGAGACGGTCACCGGCTCCCCGGCGGCGGCGCTGAGGTTCTGGATCATCTCGGGGGTGTGCCGGTGCGCTCCGCCGACGCCGTACGGGGACATGTTGCCCATCACCTCGGAGCCGAGCAGGTGCGGCTTGGCCGCCTTGCCCGCCCCGGACGTACCGGAAGCGGCGACGATCACGGCCTCGGCTTCGGCGAGTCCGGCCGCGTACGCGGGGAAGAGCGCGAGGGAGACGGCGGTCGGATAGCAGCCGGGCACCGCGATGCGCTTGGCGCCTGCCAGCGCCGCCCGGCCGCCGGGCAGCTCGGGCAGCCCGTAGGGCCAGGTGCCGGCGTGCGGCGAACCGTAGAACTTCTCCCAGTCGGCGGCGTCCTTCAGCCGGAAGTCGGCGCCCATGTCGACGACGAGCACCTCGTCCCCCAGCTGCTCGGCGACGGCCGCGGACTCACCGTGCGGCAGGGCGAGGAAGACGACGTCGTGCCCGGCGAGCACCTCGGCGGTGGTCGGCTGGAGCACCCGGCCGGCGAGCGGCCGGAGGTGCGGCTGCAGGGGGCCGAGCGGCTGCCCCGCGTTGGAATGCGCGGTGAGGGCCCCGATCTCGACCTGGGGGTGGACCAGCAGGAGACGGAGCAGCTCCCCGCCCGCGTATCCGCTCGCCCCTGCTACCGCTGCGCGTACCACCATCGAAATCCTCCTCCTAGAGGGCATGACTATACGCAGCGCTGCACTTTTATGCAAAGATCTCGACAGGACTCCAGGAACTCCGGTTGTGACTGAGCGTTTCAGTTGGCCCCTGAGCGTTGTACTTGGCCCGGCCGAGCGTGACGGTTGGCCGGGCCGTTCACGGATGGCGCTCCGCCGATCTGATCCGCTGCAGCGTCATGGGTTTTCTCGTTACTCCACGGCGCGGCCGATGAGTTTGCGGCTCCCGGCCGGTCCAAGCTCGTGACACCGCAGGAAAGGACACCGCCATGTCGAAGCTTCTCGTCGACTTCATCACCTCCCTCGACGGCCACGCATCGGGAGAGGGATGGCCCGGGTTCTGGGGCCTCGAGGGCCCGGAGTACCTCGCATGGCTCGGCAAGCAGCCCGAGGCCACCTACCTGATGGGAGCGAACACCTACCGCCTTATGTCGGGCTTCGCTGCAGGCGAGGTCCCGAATGACCAAGACGAGTTCAGGCCCGAAGAAGAGGCGTCCGTCGACGAGCTCACGCAAGCGTCCAAGATGGTGTTCTCCTCCTCACTCGAGGAGCCACTGACGTGGGCCAACTCCACGCTCGTCCGCGACGACGCCGTCGAGGCGGTCCGCGCCATGAAGTCGAGTGGCTCGGGGCTCCTCAGCACCATCGGCAGCCTCAGCCTGTGCCGGTCCCTGCTACGAGCCGGACTCGTCGACCGCTTCCGGGTCGTGATGTTCCCGGTGATCACCGGGGCCACGGGCGAAGAACGCATCTACGACGGCTATCCGGACATTGCCCTCGAGATGATCGAGCACCACACCTTCGACGGCCGCATCCAACTGGTCGAGTACAAGCCCCGCGTGCTCGAGCACCCGCCGCTCGGCGTACCTGCGTGACGTCGCCCCGTCCGCCGCAGTCTCCGCAAAGATCCACCTTCCGGATACGGATGCGCCGCTGAACGCTTCCCTGGGCAGAGCCTCGCGAACCGAGCGCTCTACATGGCCGATGGGGCCGGCTGAAGCGCTCAGTCACATCCGGTTGTGACTGAGCACCATGGACGGCCCCTGCGCGTTCCGGTCGGCTCCCACGAGGACGCCAACCAGACCGGAAGCCGCCGGGTCTCGCTGTCGTACCCCGCCTCTATGCTCCTGCGATGACGTCCTACGAAGGCACACACCCCACCGTTCTCGTTCGTGTGGGCAGCCGAAACGCCCGGATCGACGAAGAGCTCGCGCCTGCGATCCAGGCAATCTGGGAGTGCGGGTTCGACACCTTCACCTGCTGTCAGGATCTGGCCGAGAGCAATGCGGCTTGGCCGGAGAAGCTGCCGCACATGGCGGAGTGGGTGGAGTCCCGCCGAGGCTGGATGCTCATCGACTTCCCGGTCGACAGTGGGCTCGGCCTCCTCACGGCCGTGGCGAACGCCGGCCCGCGCGATGCCTTCTACGTGCGGATGACGCATTGGGCCGCCCCGGACGCCTGGGACGTGAAGATCAAACCGATGGACGCCGCGATGTTCGGTGAGGACCGGCCGTCCCACTTCGGCCTGCGCCTGCTGCAGGTGAGCTTTCCCGCCTACGACCTGCCGGAACTGACCCGACGCCTCCACGAACACGCGGCCGGCCGCACTGTGCCGCCTGCCCCCGCCGACTGGAGCACCGTCGGCCGTTAGCTCTGGATCTCCACAAAAGGAAAGGCAAGGAGGTAACCCACTCCTTGCCACTCTCAAGATATAGCGCACCCGGGGGCTTGCGGCAAGACCCCGGTCGTCCCGCAGAATCACCCACTCAAGCGAGAACCTGCGGAGACGGATGAGGGCTTTGATGAGTGACGTGATCGTGGTCGGCGGCGGACCCACCGGCTTGATGCTGGCCTGCGAGCTGCGGCTGCACGGCGTGCACGTGGTCGTACTGGAGAAGCTGACCGAGCCGACCCCGCAGTCCCGCGGGCAGGGTCTGCACGCGCGCAGCGTCGAGGTGATGGACCAGCGCGGACTGCTGGAGAGGTTCCTCGCGGTCAGTGAGAAGTTCCAGGTCGGCGGTCTCTTCGGCGGCATCGCCAAGCCGTGGCCCGACCAATTGGACACCGCCCACCCGTTCGGTCTCGCCACTCCGCAGCCGGTCACCGAGCGGCTGCTCGACGAGCGTGCCGTCGAACTCGGCACGGAGTTCCGGCGCGGCTGCGAAGTGGTGGGGCTGAGCCAGGACGAGGACGGGGTGACCGTCGAGCTGGCGGACGGCACGCAGCTGCGCTCGCGCTACGTCGTCGGGTGCGACGGCGGCCGGAGCACGGTGCGCAAGCTGCTCGGCGTCGGCTTCCCCGGCGAGCCCGCCAAGGTCGAGACGCTGCTCGGCGAGATGGAGGTGACCGAGGACCCGGCGACGATCGCCGCCGTGGTCGAGAAGGTCCGCAGGACCCAGCTGCGGTTCGGCGTCGCCCCGGGCGAGAACGGGGTGTGCCGCGTCGTCGTGCCCGCCGACGGGGTGGCCGAGGACCGTGCGGCCACGCCGACCCTGGAGGATTTCCGGAAGCAGCTGCGGGCGGTCGCGGGCACCGACTTCGGCGTGCACTCGCCGCGCTGGCTGTCCCGGTTCGGCGACGCCACCCGGCAGGCCGAGCGCTACCGGGTCGGCCGGGTGCTGCTGGCCGGCGACGCGGCGCACATCCACCCGCCGACCGGCGGCCAGGGGCTCAACCTCGGCGTGCAGGACGCGTTCAACCTCGGCTGGAAGCTGGCCGCCGCGGTCGACGGGTGGGCACCGGAGGGGCTGCTGGACAGCTACCACGCCGAACGCCACCCGGTGGGCGCCGCCGTGCTGGACAACACCCGCGCCCAGATCACGCTGCTGGGGACCGATCCGGGTGCGACCGCGCTGCGGGAGCTGTTCTCGAAGCTGATGGACTTCGAGGAGGTGAACCGGTACGTGACCGGGATCATCACCGCGGTCGGGGTCGCGTACGACTTCGGCGAGGGGCACGCACTGCTCGGCACGCGGATGCGGGACGTACCGCTCAAGCAGGGGCGCCTCTACGAGCGGATGCACGGCGGGCGCGGGCTGCTGCTCGACCCGACGGGGCGGCTCTCGGTGGCGGGCTGGGCCGACCGGGTCGACCACGTCGTGGACGTCAGCGAGGAACTGGACGTGCCCGCGGTGCTGCTGCGGCCGGACGGCCATGTGGCGTGGGTCGGTGAGGACCAGCAGGATCTGCTCGGCCGGCTCCCCCGGTGGTTCGGCGCCCCGGCGGCCTGACCCTTCGTCGGCGCACCGGCCCCGGGCCGGTGCGCCGGCCGTCAGTACCCGGCCGGGCGTACGAGTCCGGTCTCGTACGCGTGGACCGCCGCCTGGGTCCGGTCGCGCAGGGAGAGCTTGACGAGAATCCGGCTCACGTGGGTCTTCACCGTCTGTTCGGCGACGACCAGGCGGACCGCTATCTCCGCGTTCGACAGCCCGTGCGCGATCAGCGACAGCACCTCCGTCTCGCGCTGCGTCAGGTCCCCGAGGCGCTCCTTGAGGGGGGCGCGCGGGGCGTCGGCCAGCCGGGAGTACTCGGCGATCAGCCGCTTGGTGATGTTCGGGGCGAGCAGGGCGTCTCCGGCCGCAACGACCCGTACCGCGTGGGCCAGTTCGGCCGCCGACGCGTCCTTCAGCAGGAAGCCGGACGCGCCCGCGCGCAGCGCCTCGTACACGTACTCGTCGAGGTCGAAGGTGGTCAGGACGAGGACCTTGACGGTGGCGTCGTGCGGCGCGGTGAGGCGGCGGGTCGCCTCGATGCCGCCGAGTCCGGGCATTCGGATGTCCATCAGGACGACGTCGGGGGCCAGTTCGGCGACCTTGGCGACGGCGTCGAGGCCGTCCACGGCCTGACCGACGACCTCGATGCCCGGCTCGGCGTCGAGCAGCACCGTGAAGCCCTGCCGGACCATCATCTGGTCGTCGACGATCAGCACACGGATGGTCATACGGGATCCTCCAGGGGAAGGGTGGCGACCACTTCGTAACCGCCTTCGGCCGTAGGCCCGTTGGCGAAGTCTCCGCCCAGCATGGCGGTACGTTCCCGCATGCCGAGCAGTCCGTGGCCGAGTCCGGGCGACGGGGCGGCGGGACGGTCGGGGGCGGTGTTGGTGACGCGGACGGTGACCGCGGACGAGTGGTAGCCGGTCTCCACCCGCACCTGCGCTCCGGGCGCGTGGCGCATCACGTTGCTCAGCGCCTCCTGGACGATACGGAACGCCGACAGTTCGACGCCCGGTGAGAGCGGGCGCCGCTCCCCCGACCACTCGGTGACGACCGCGATCCCGGCCCCCCGCACCGTACCGACCAGCTCCTCCAGCCGGTCGAGCGTGGGCTGCGGTGCGTGGCGCACCCCTTCGGAGAGGGCGTCCTCGGAGCGCAGCACGCCCAGCACCCGGCGCAGTTCGGTGAGGGCCTCGACGGCGTTCTCCCGTATCGAGGCGAGGTTCTCCCGCAGCTCGCCGGAGGGGTTCTCGACCAGGTGCGGGGCGACCTGCGCCTGGATGGAGATCACCGTCATGTGATGGGCGACCACGTCGTGGAGTTCGCGGGCGATCCGGTTGCGCTCCTCCGCCACGGTGCGCCTGGAGCGTTCCTCGGCGGTCAGTTCCGCCTGGACGACGAGCTGGCCACGGGCCACCCGGATGCCGCGCAGCGCGGCGCCGAGCACTGTCGCGACGAGGAAGAAGGGCGCTGCCCGGTCGACGTCGTAGTTGTGGGACTGGGTGGCGAATCCGGTGCAGGCGACGCCCGCCAGGAAGGTGAGCGTCAGCGTCCGCACCGCGGTCCAGGGCCGCACCCGTGACGCCACCAGGAACAGCACCAAGCTCTGCAGGGCGATCCCGGGAATGGTCCACGGGTACAGCGTGTCCCTGCTGATCAGCGGTTCCGATACGAGGGTCGCGACGACCATGAGGACCGTCGAAGCCCACCAGGCCGGCAGGGGCCGGGACATCGCGGCGACGAGCGCCGCCGACTGGAACGCTGCCAGCAGCACGGCGTGCCAGGTGACCGCCCCGCCCTCCTCTCCGGAGACGTTCACGTTCATGACGGCGATGGTCACCGCGAACATCACCAGCACCATCCAGGACACCGGCCGCCAGACCGGCCAGCCCGGCTCGCCCATGCGCGGCAGCGGATCGGCGGCCCCCGTCCACATGTCCTCGCGCACGGTGCGCGGCAGCCTCCGCACCGCCGCCACCAGTCTCCTGCCGTTTCCCGCCCCCGTCGGTTCCACCTGATGCACCCTAGGCACTCCGCACCTCGGCTGTTCGGTCGGGGCGGGCCTCGCGGACCACCACGGAGCGGCGGGGCCGCCCCTGTTCGTAACTACGGAAGGCGGCCCAGCACACCAGCAGTGCCACGGCGAACACCGGCAGCCAGGCCAGTCTGGCCAGGACCCAGGCCGCACCGTCGGGGACGGTGTGCAGTCCCGGCAGCGGCTCGCCCGCGAGAAGGCCGGTCGCGGTGACCGTCATCATGGCGGTCTGGTGCCAGAGGAAGACGGTCATCGCGGAGAGGTTGGCCAGCGCCACGACCGCCCACACGGCGGGCCGCGCGAGCACCCTCCGCAGCGGGCCGAGCAGCAGCAGGGCCGCGCCGCACTGGGCGAGCCCGAAGGTCACCGCGGCGAGCGTGGGCGGGTCGAGGTTGGAGACGGCCGCGCCGGGAACGCCGACCATGGACGCCGGGTAGCCGGCGAACAGGACGAGGAGCACAGTGGCGGCGGCTCCCCCGACCAGCAGGAGCCAGCCCGTCGTACGGCCCCGGAGTCCGCCCTTCGCCCAGACGGCGCCCAGGCAGTACGGGACGAGCCAGCCGGCCACCACGTTGACCCCGCCGAGCGAGGCGGGCGCGTCGGCCGCGAGGACCAGCAGGTCGACATGGATCACGACGACGAGCGGCCACAGCGGATGCACCCTCGCCACCAGCGGGGTGGCCGCGGTGAGGACGGCGAAGACCAGCAGGAACCAGAGCGGCGAGAGCACCAGCTTGCAGAGGGTGTACAGCGTTCCGTGGCCGACTCCGGCCAGCGCCATCACGCCCACCGCCACCGCCCACACGGCCAACAGGGCGGCGACCGGCCGGAACAGCCGGGCCAGCCGGGCCCCGAGCCACCGCCGGTAGGACGTCCCCCGGGCGCGGGCGGATGCCCACCCCTGTGCGCCCATGCGTCCACCGACCAGGAAGAACACGGCGAGGGTCTGGAACACCCAGGAGACGGGGGTCAGTTCGGGCATGTACAGGAGGGGGCTCGCGGCGCGCACCGTGCCGCTGTCCGAGACCAGGGCGGTCACCAGCCAGTGGCCGACGACCACTCCGAGGATGGCGAGTGCGCGCAGGGCGTCGACCGCGCGGTCGCGGCCGGGCGGGGTGGCGGCCTCGACGGTCCGCACGAAGTCACGCATGGTGCCGGCCCTCGCTCGCCGCGCGCCCGTTCACGATCCGGGCCATGTTCCGCAGAGGTACGGAACCGGGCCGCAGATAGTCGCTGTGGCCCCCGGAACCCGCGTCGAAGACCTGGGCGCCGAAGGCGGGCGACATCGGGTCGGGCCCGAAGCCGATGGTGGTGAACCCGAGACCGATCCGCCCGTGCGGGACGGCGGCGATCCAGTCGCCGGTGCTCCGGCCCGCCCAGACGGTGGCCGTGGTCCGCAGGCTTCCCGCGGTGTCGGCCCCGGTGCCCGGACTGCCGTACAGCACGATGCCGTCGACCGGCAGCTCCGCCGCGGCGCGGGCACAGACGACCGAACCGTAGGAGTGACAGAGCAGCGTGATGCGGGAGTCGGGCCTGACCGCGCTCAACTCCCCCACGAAGGAGGCGAGTCGGGGAGCAGCAGCGACCGCGCTCCCGTCCGTCAGGACCTCGTGGCTCGCCGTGCCGGGGGTCCGGTAGCCGAGCCAGGCGACGACCGCGGCGCTGTCGCCCAGTTCGCGGCGCAGTGCTGCGGCGCCCGCCCCGAGACGTCCGTACGCGTCGAGGCTCGTGTCCGAACCCGGCACGAGCACGGCGATGCGTCCGGCGTGCGCGAGGTCTCCGAAGACCTCGGTGGTACGGCCGCCGTCGCGGCCGTCGAAGGAGAGGAACCGGCGGCCGGGGTCCGCCATCGCGCGCAGGACGGCGGCCCGTCGCCGGTCGCCGTGACCTGCGGCCGTCCGCTCCGCCGCGCGGATGCCCGCGCGGTTGGCGGCGTACCGCTCGTCGAGGGCCGCCGGGGCCGCGGATCCGAGGGGGCCGAGGTCGGCCGGGGCGGGTGCGGGGACGGCCGCGGGCCCGGCCGCACCCGACACCGGCACCGCCACCGAGGCGGCGACGAGGGCGGCGAGAAGGGTGCGGCGCAGACGGCTGGTGCGCGGGCGGGTCGCCATTGAGGGGGTTCCTTCCGTACCGGAGGCGGGGTGTGCTTCCGGTGCTGAAGGTATGGATCGGCCCTTGTGGTCGGCGTCCCGCTGGAGGGTGCACCTGACGGGTAGCTCTCAGGTACTACGGGTAGGGGCCGGCCCGTCGTGTTCGCGCACGGCCCGCCTCCGGGGCCGGGGCCGGACGCGGGCCGGCGCGCGGCGGGGGCACGGCCACGGGAGTTGCCGGGCCCGTCCGGAGGGTGCCCGGCGCCACGTCATCGGCATCCCCCTTCCGTATGACGCCGACTCAGGCGCCCAAGTGCCCTTTCTTCGACCGGACTTGCCGGGGATGCCTCCCGGGGCCTCTCCGGCCGGTCACAGGGACGCGTACACCGCGTCGATCAGCGCCATCTTGCGCGGGTCGTCGGCGATGTTCGGGCCCATCCGGTTCATGACGTAGCCGAGCGCGACACCGGCTTCGGGGTCGGCCAGGCCGCAGGAGCCGCCCGCACCGTCGTGGCCGAAGGCGCGCGGGTTGGGACCGTAGGAGCGGTTCGCGCCGCTGAGCCACAGGCCGAGACCGATCTCGGTGTCGTGGGCGAAGCCCGCACCCAGGACCAGGTCCCGGCAGCTGCCCTGACCCTCGCGCACCCGCTCCGCCGCCTCCTCGGAGAGGATCCGCCGGCCGCCGAAGCTACCGCGGCCGGCGAGGATCCCGTACAGCGTGGCCACCGCGCGGGCCGTTCCGTGGCCGTTGGCCGCGGGGATCTCGGCGGCCCGCCACTCCCGCGTGTTCGCGGCGGCCACGCCCGTCGGCGGGTTGGCCAGCGAGGCGATGGCGACCGGCTCCATCTGCGCGAAGAACGCCGAGGCCGCACCCGTGACCGTCCTCGGCTGGACCAGTTCGGCGACCCGGCCCTCCTCCTTCTCCGGGAGTCCGACGGTGAAGTCGATACCGAGCGGGCCGGTGACCTCCTGGTGCAGGAAGGCGCCCGGCAGGAGTCCGGTGACCCGGCGGACGACCTCGCCGACCAGGAAGCCGTACGTGAGCGCGTGATAGCCGGAGCGGGTTCCGGGCTCCCACCAGGGTTCGGTCGCGGCCAGCCGGGCGGTGGTCAGTTCCCAGTCGTACAACTCGGCCAGCGTGTGGGGTTCCCTGAGCCCCGCCAGGCCCGCACGGTGCGAGAGGAGGTCCCGTACGCGGACGGATTCCTTGCCCGCTGCGGCGAATTCGGGCCAGTACGCGGCAACCGGGGCGTCGAGGTCGAGCAGCCCCCGGTCGACGAGCAGATGGGCGCAGAGGGCGGTCGGGCCCTTGGTGGTGGACCAGACGTTGACCAGGGTGTCCCGCTCCCAGGGCCGGGTACGGGCCGGGTCGGCCCAGCCGGCCCACAGGTCGGCCACGGGGACGTCGTCGACGAGGACCGCGACGGCCGCGCCCAGTTCCTCGCGCTCGGCGAAGTTCTCCTCGAAGGCGGCACGCACCGCGCCGAATCCGTCATCGCAGTGACCATGGATCTGCGGCACGTCGGGCTCCTCGTTTCGCGCACAGCCTGATGGGTTTCGCGCACAGCCTGACGGCTGGACCGAACGGCAACATACCGACTGGTCGGACCGGCGGGAAGAGGCAGGCGCACACCGGCTCAGCGCGGCGCCGCCTCCAGGCTCAGGCTCCAGCGGCCGGGCACTCCGGTGAGCGTGACCGTGGACAGGGGGCGGACGTCCACGTTCCAGTACGTGGAGGGCGGGGCCTTCAGCGCGTAGACGAGGGCGGCCCGCACGACCGAGGGTTCGGCGACCGCGACGATGAACCCCTCGCAGGCGGGACGGGTGTCGAGCCAGCCCCCTATCCGCGAGATGAACGCCATCAGGGGCTCGCCGCCGTGCGGGGCAGAGCGCGGGTCGGAGAGCCAGGCGTTGACCGCCGCGGGTTCGCGGGCGGTGACCTCGGCCAGGGTCCAGCCCCGCCAGCGGCCCATGTCGCAGTCGCGCAGCGCCGGCTGCGCCATCGGCGCGAAACCGAGCGCGTCACCGGTGGCACGGCTGCGCGGGGTCGGCGAACAGTAGCGCAGCTCGGCTGCGCCGAGCGGCAGAAGCGTGTGCGCGGCGAGCTGGATCTCGTGCCAGCCGGCGTGGTCGAGCGGCCGGTCGTCGTCGAAGCGCTCGGCGAGCAGGGCGGAGCTGCGGGCCGCAGCGACCAGAGAGACTCGAACACTCATGGGCGCGATCGTGGAGCCGAACGCCACGCCGGTCAAGGGGGCACCTGGGGCGGCCGGGTCAGCAGGGCCGGGCGAGCATCCACTTCCCCGGTTCCGCGAGCGGCTGGAAGCCGACCTTCTCGTACACGCCGTGGGCGTCGGCGGTGGCCAGCAGCAGCCGGTACACACCGATCTCCGCGAGATGGTCGCGCACCGCGGTGACGATGCGGACGCCGAGTCCGTGACCTCGGGCGGCGGGGTCGACGTACACGTCGCAGAGCCAGCCGAAGGTGGCCCCGTCGGTCACCACCCGGGCATAGGCGGCCTGCTCGCCCGAGCCGGTGTCGTACGCACCGAAGTTGAGGGAACCGGCGATGGCACGGTCCTGGTGTGCGCGGGTGCGTCCGAGCGCCCAGTAGGCATCGGTGGAGAGCCAGTGGTGGACACGGGCGTGGTCCAGCCTGGCCGGATCGGACGAGATCTCGTACAGGTGCTCGGAAACGCTGGTCATGACGGGAGACTACCGCCCCGCTCCGAGCGGTCGAGAAGCTCCTCGCAGGCGCTGCGCAGCCGCCGTACGCCATCGGTGATCTCGGCCGGTCCCGACACCGCCGCGAAGCTCAGCCGGATGCGTCCCGCCGGTGCCTCCGCGCAGAAGTACGGGCGCCCGGGCGCGACGGCGACGCCCGCGCGCAGCGCCGCGGAGACGACCGCGGACTCCTCGGCCCCGGTCCACGCGTCGGGCAGCCCCAGCCAGAGACTGCCGCCGCCGGACGGCACGTGCGGCAGGGCGAGTGCGGGCAGTTGCAGCCGCAGCGCGGCCGTCATCGCGGTGCGGCGGTCCTTGAGCGCGGTCGCGACCGCGCGCAGATGACGGCCCCAGGAAGGCGAGCCGACCAGTTCGAGGGCGGCCTCCTGGAGCGGCCGGGGGACGAAGAAGCTGTCGACGACCTGGATGGCGCGCAGACGCTCCAGCACCGGCCCGCGGGCGGCCAGGGCACCGACGCGCAGGCTGGGCGAGGTGACCTTGGTGAGGGAGCAGACATGGATGACGACACCGTCCTCGTCCTGGGCCATGAGAGGCGCGGGCAGCGGGCCGGCGTCCTCGTGGACGAGGCGGCGGGCGAAGTCGTCCTCGACGACGAAGGCGCCCGCCTCGCGGGCGATCCGGACGACGTCGCCCCGCCGGTCGGGAGCCAGGACGGCACCGGTCGGGTTCTGGAACAGCGGCTGGCAGACGAAGACGCGGGCGCCGGTCGCCCGGAACGCGGCGGCGAGCAGGTCGGGGCGTACGCCGTCGGCGTCACCGGGGACCGGCACGGGGCGCAGGCCGGTAGCGCGGGCCGCCGCGAGCATGCCCGGATAGGTGGGGGATTCGACGAGGACGGGGGCACCGGGCGGGGCGAGCGCGCGCAGGGCGGTGGCCAGGGCGCTCTGGCCACCCGCGGTGATCAGCACGTCGGCCCCGGTGACGGTGGGACCGATCTCCCGGGCGAACCAGGCCCGCAGCTCGGGAAGCCCGTCCGTGGGCGGACGGCCCCAGGCGCCGGGGCGGCGCCCGGCACGGGCCAGCGCGGCGGCCATGGCGCGCTCGGGCTGGAGCGAGGGGTGGAGGTATCCGCCGTTGAACTCGATGACGCCGGGAGCCGGCGCGGCGAGTGTGACCAGGACACCGGAGGCGTCGACCGTGCGCGGCACCACCTCGGGCCCGCCGTCGGCACTGAGGGACACCTCCTGCCATGAGGTGTCCCCCGGCGGGCGTACCTCGGTACGGGGCTCCGCCCGGAAGGCCCCGGCCCCGGGGCGTGTGACGACGAGCCCTTCGGCGGCGAGCTGGGCGATGGCCCGGGAGACGGTCACCGGGCTCACCCGGAAGCGCTCCACCAGAGCCCGGCTCGACGGCAGCTTTCCACCTGGAGAGTAGCGGTCGAGTTCACCTCGGAGGGCTGCTACCAGCTCGGCCACGCTGCTACGCTCATGCATGAGAGCAGAGAATAGCGCTACTCGCGGCACAGCGATAGCAGTCGGCCCCCTGACCGACGAGCCCGCCGGATCCGGAGCAGATGCCGGAACGGAAGCCGGAGTCGCCGCGGGCCGTGCGCGGGGCCGCGCCGCAGCCGTGGCGGACGCCCCGGCCGCCGGCGGCAACGGGACCCTGCTCGCCGTCCTCGGCGTGGTCGCCTTCTCCCTGACCTTCCCCTCCACGGCCTGGGGCCTGGAGAGTTTCGGCCCGTGGTCGCTGGTCGCCCTGCGCAGTCTTCTCGCCGCGGCCATCGCCGGAACCGTCCTGCTGGCCGGCCGCGTGCCGGTGCCCGAGCGCCGGCACTGGGCGGGCCTGGCGGTCGTCGCGGGCGGCGTGGTGGTCGGCTTCCCCCTCCTGACCACCCTGGCCCTGCAGACCACCACGACCTCGCACGCGGCCGTGGTGGTGGGTTTGTTGCCCCTGACCACCGCGGTCTTCGCCTCGCTGCGTACCGGCTCACGCCCTCCGCGCGCGTTCTGGGCCGCGGCCCTGGCCGGTGCGGCCGTGGTCATCGTGTTCACCGTGCAGCAGAGCGGCGGGGCGCTCTCCGCCGGTGACCTCTATCTGTTCGGCGCCCTGCTCGTGTGCGCCGCCGGGTACACCGAGGGCGGCCGGCTGGCCCGGACCATGCCGGGGTGGCAGGTGATCGGCTGGGCCCTGATCCTGGCCCTGCCGCTCGCGGTGGCGGGTGCGGCGATCGCCCTGCCCTTCGAGCCGGTGCGGCTGACGGCCCACGGCGTCATCGGCCTGGTCTGGGTCGCCGCGGGTTCCACGTTCGTCGGCCTGTACGTCTGGTACCGGGGCATGGCCGAGATCGGGGTGGCGCGGGCCAGCCAACTCCAGCTGGCGCAGCCGCTGCTGACCCTGGTCTGGTCGGCCCTGCTGCTCGGCGAGGAGATCCCGGCAGCCGCTCCGGTGGCCGCGCTGGCCGTGCTCGTCTGCATCGCGGTCACCCAGCGCGCAGGGGTCGGAGCCGCCCGGCGGTCATAGACTTGTCGATATGGATCGCCACCCGTGAGGAGGCCACTCCCGATGGAGGCACACACCGGCGACCGGCTCCTGATCCACGGCAGGACCGTGGGGCAGCACGACAGAGTCGCAGAGATCATCGAAGTGCTCGGTACCGGGGGCGCCCCTCCGTACCGGCTTCGCTACGACGACGGACACGAATCGATCAAGTCCCCCGGCCCGGACTGTGTCGTGCGGCACACGCCCCCGCAGGACAAACAGCGGTAGAGCCGGGAACGACCGCCGGGGACCTCCGAGCGGGGTCCCCGGCCCCTGCCCCCGCCCCGGCGGGGGCAGCCTCGTGTCGCCCTGCCGGCCCTCCCGCGTGACGGGCGTCACGCCCGGCCTCCCGCGGTACGACCCCCAGGTCACCGGCCCCGGATCACGGAGTAACGTCGTGGGGTCGAGGCGGGCACCGGAACCGGACGGGAACCTGCGACACAGGGATCAGCGAAAGGCACGAGGTGACGGACTCTATGGCCGACATTGCACGCGTCGGAGTGGTGGGCTGTGGCCAGATGGGCGCAGGTATCGCGGAGGTGTGCGCCCGCAGCGGCCTTCAGGTCATGGTGGCCGAGACCACCGGCGAGGCGCTGGAGATCGGCCGCACCCGGCTGCACAACTCCCTCTCGAAGGCCGCCGAACGCGGCAAGATCACCGAGGAGGAGCGGGACGAGACGCTCGGCCGCCTCAGCTTCACCACCGACCTCGGCGAGTTCGCCGACCGCGATCTCGTCATCGAGGCCGTCGTCGAGAACGAGCAGGTCAAGACCGAGATCTTCCAGGTGCTCGACCAGGTGGTGACCCGGCAGGACGCGATCCTCGCCTCCAACACCTCGTCCATCCCCCTGGTGAAGCTGGCCGTCGCGACCTCGCGCCCGGACCAGGTCATCGGCATCCACTTCTTCAACCCGGCACCGGTGCAGAAGCTCGTCGAGCTGATCCCCGCGCTGACCACCTCCGAAGAGACGGTGAAGCGCGCGGAGGCCCTGGTCCAGGACGTCCTGGACAAGCACCCGATCCGCGCGCAGGACCGTTCCGGCTTCGTGGTCAACGCCCTGCTGATTCCGTATCTGCTCTCCGCGATCCGGATGTTCGAGTCGGGCATCGCCAGCCGCGAGGACATCGACAACGGCATGGAGATGGGCTGCGCCCACCCGATGGGTCCGCTGAAGCTCGCCGACCTCATCGGTCTGGACACCGTGGCCTCGGTCGCCGACTCGATGTACGCCGAGTACAAGGAGCCCCTGTACGCCGCTCCCCCGCTGCTCCAGCGGATGGTGGACGCGGGCCGGCTCGGCCGCAAGACGGGCTCGGGCTTCTACCCGTACTCCTGAACCACAGCGCGTCCGTGAAGGGCCGGCCGGGATCTCCCGGCCGGCCCTTCGCGCGTTCCGTTTCGGCTCAGCCCAGCCGCATGTGATGGAGCATCATCAGCCCGGCGGCCATGTTGGCGGCGGGGATCTCGCCGCGCGCGATCATGTCGGGCACCAGCTTGAGCGGTATCCATTCGCGGCGCGAGGACTCGAAGTCGTCCTGGGGATGGCCGGTGTACGTGGCCTCACGGGACCAGTAGAGATGGTGCCGGGCGTCGATGAGCCCGTTGGCGGGCTCCACCGTCATCAGCGGCTCCAGCTCACCCGGGCGCCAGCCGGTCTCCTCCTCCATCTCGCGGGCGGCGGCGGAAGCGATGTCCTCACCGTCCTCGACCACGCCCGCCGCGAGTTCCCAGCCCCAGCTGTCGGTGATGAAGCGGTGCCGCCAGAGCAGCAGCACCTCGTTGGCCTCGTTGACGACGGTCGCCGCCGCGACCGGGCGGAGCCGGATGAGGAAGTGGTCGAGGTGCCGCCCGTCGGGCAGGACGACATCCGCCAGATTGACCCGGAACCAACGGTTCTGGTACACCGTGTGCTCGTTTAAGTTCATCCACTGCACAGTTCTGCCACCTTCCGACAAGTCGATGGCAACATCGGAGCAGGGACTGACCGTCAGGGGAACCGACGGCAGGCCGTACGACGGAGCTCACAGAGGCACGCGCAGCGCCCCGTCGATGATCCCCGCGGCCTCTTCGGCATCGGCGCAGCCGCTCGCCACGAGGTGTTCACGGACCGCTCGGAGCCGGTCGCGCAGCCGCCGGGACTCCATGCCCCTGGCCCGTTCGGCCATCTCCGAAGCCGTGCGCGCCGCCCGGTCCGCCTCCCCCTGGAGCAGCTCGATCTGGGTGAGCATCGCCAGCCGGTGCACCTGGCCGCGGTCGTGGGCCGGGGAGCGTACGGCCGCCGCCGCGTGCTCCCGGGCCCCCACCAGATCCCCGAGACCGAGCAGCGCCTCGGCCACCTGCACATTGACCAGGCCGGGCTGGACGTATCCCGTCTCCTCCGGTTCCCGGCCCGGCAGGATCCGCTCGGCCTCCGACTCCGCGCGGCGGATGCACGTGCGGGCGTTGCTCCCGTCGCCGAGATGCGCGTACGCCTTGGCCTGCATCGCGTACAGATCGGCGGCCAGCGCCGGGGTGATGTGGGTGCCCGCCGCCCGCAGCGCGGCCTCGGCGAAGGCGACGGACCGGCGGTACTCGGCCAGGAACAGGGACTGGTTGACCAGCAGCGCGATCACATAGCCGCCGAGCCCCCGGTCACCGCTGGCCTTGGCCAGCCGCAGCGCCTGGTGGAAATAGCGCTGGGCGAGGCCGTGCGCGTCGGAGTCGTACGCGCAGATACCGGCGACGGCCACCAGCCCGCCGGTCGCCCGGTGCAGCTGACGTCCCACCGGGTCGCTGTAACCGCCGCGCAGCAGGGGAGCCGTCTCCGCGTTGAGGAAGCCCACGACCCGTGAACGGGTCGCGACGCCACCGGTCTTGCGGTACATCTGCTCGTAGTGGGCGCGGGCCGCGCGGAGCATCACGATGTCCGCCGGGCTCACGCGGACCGGCCCGGGGCGGGAGACATCGGCGTCCTCGGGCGGGTTCTCCCACTCCCAGACCGGCATCACGGCCGTCGTGCCCGTGACGGCCGGGGCGGTGACGACGTTCGGGCGCTGCTGTTCGTCGGAGCGCCACAGCGCGGTGGCCCCCTCGACGAAGCCGGGAAGGGTGGAGCCGTGCACCACCGTGTTCCCGCCTGCCGGTCCCATTCCGATGTCGTCGAGGGCGAGGGAGCGCTGCAGACGCGCCCCGAGGACGTCGCAGATCAGGTCGGGCACATGCCCGCGCGGTCGCTGTCCCTTGAGCCAGCGGGCCACCGCGGTGTGCTCGTACCGCAGATCCAGACCCCGGGCGCGGCCGGCCCGATTGACATGCCCTGCCAGACCGGCACGGGACATCCCGGCCTCGTCGATCAGGGATTCGAGCAGGATGTTGGGCTCCATTGCCCCCCCCAGTCACGCGTCGCACTGAGCCTAGTGCAGCACGATTCACACGGGGTGTGAACGGAATGCCCGAACCATCCTGCTGTGCGCTCTGTCGCGTCCTGGGGCGAATCGGTTGACTGGGTCGTCTCGCAAGAGGCGGCCGGGTCGTCGGCTCCCCCTCGTACAGTCGACGACCCGCACCCGCGCCGTCCGCTCTGCCGACCTGCCCAACACTCCGTGGCAGCGCGGACGGCGCCGGATCGCACGACCCACTGCCCACGGATCGGAGGGTGGCTGCGGGTCGGTCCGCAGCCGGGTTCCCCCGGTCCGGGGCCTGGACCCGTGTGCGGTCCCCCGCCTCTCGGCGAGCACGGAGGAGGGGCGTATCCGGTGGCCGGATACGCCCCTCCTTATGACGTGGTACCAGCGGATGCCCGCCGGTGCCGTACTACGCGCCGCGCAGCACCGCGCCGGTCCGCTCGGCGGCCAGGGCGACCGCCGCGTCACGGGCGCGCGAGGCCTGGTCGACGGTCAGCGTGCGGTCCGCGGCACGGAACCGCAGCGCGTACGCCAGGGACTTCTTGCCCTCACCGATCTGGTCGCCGGTGAAGACGTCGAACAGCCGCACCGATTCGAGGAGCTTGCCCGCGCCTTCGCGCAGCGCCCCCTCCACCTCGGCGGCGGTGACGTCCTGCCCGACGATCAGCGCGACGTCCTGGGTCGCCACCGGGAAGGTGGAGATCCGCGGCGCCTGGAGGGCGCCGTCGACGGCCTGCTCCAGGACGTCGAGCTCGACCTCCATGGCGCAGGTGCGCTCGGGCAGGTGGAACTCCTTGACGACGCGCGGGTGGAGCTCACCCGCGTGTCCGAAGAGGGTCTCCTCGCCGTTCACCGTGACGTACAGCGCGGCGCAGCGGCCGGGGTGCCACGGCGCGTGCTGGTCGCTCCGGACGATCAGCTCGACGCCCGCCTCACGGGCGATCGTGCGGGCCGCCTCGATGGAGTCCGCCCAGTCGGCCGGGCGGCCCTTGCCCCACCAGCCGGCCTGCTCGCGGGCGCCCGCGAGGACGACGGCGGCGCGGCGCGGCTGACGCGGGAGCGCCGCGTCGAGTCCGGCGATCTCCTCGTCGGTGGGACGGCGGTCGACGGGCAGCCGTACGGCCTGCGTCTCGTGGCCGGTCGGCCGGAAGACCAGACCGGTCTCGAAGAGCGCGAGGTCGTGGCTGCCGCGGCCGTCGTTGCGCCGCAGTGCGCCGAGGAGACCGGGCAGCAGCGTCGTGCGCAGCGCCGGCTCCTCGTCGGAGAGCGGGTTGACGAGCGTGACCGTGCGGCGGCGGGCGTCGTCCTTGTCCAGACCCAGCTGGTCGAGGACGGCGTCGCCGATGAACGGGTAGCTCAGCGCCTCGACGTAGCCCGCTCCGGCGAGCGCCCGGCCGATGCGGCGGTGCAGCCGCTGGCGCTCGGTGAGCCCCCGGCCGGACGGCGGCGTCGGCAGGGTCGACGGAAGGTTCTCGTAGCCCTCCAGCCGGATGACCTCTTCGGCGAGGTCGTTCGGCTCGCCGAGGTCGGGGCGCCAGGACGGCACGGTGACGATCAGCTCGTCCTGCCCGTAGACGTCGCAGCCGACCTGCTGGAGGCGGCGTACGACGGTCTCGCGGCCGTAGCCGACACCGGCCACCCGGTCGGGGTGGTCGGCCGGCATGGCGATGGTGCGGGGCGCGGACGGGGCGCTGATCTCGGTGACGCCCGCCTCGGCGGTGCCGCCCGCGAGGAGGACCAGGAGGTCCACGGTGCGCTGCGCGGCGGCTGCGGCGGCTGCCGGGTCGACACCGCGCTCGAAGCGCTTGGACGCCTCGGACGACAGCTTGTGGCGGCGCGCGGTGCGGGCGATCGAGATCGCGTCGAAGTGCGCCGCCTCGATGACGACCGAGGTGGTGGTGCGCTCACCGGCCGCCGCGTCGGCGATCTCGGTGTTGGCTCCACCCATGACGCCCGCGAGACCGATCGGGCCGCGGTTGTCGGTGATGACGAGATCCTCGGCGTCCAGGACCCGCACGGTGCCGTCGAGCGTGGTGAGCTTCTCGCCCTGCTGGGCGCGGCGCACGCCGATCGGACCGTCGATGAGGGTCCGGTCGTAGGCGTGCAGCGGCTGGCCGAGTTCGAGCATCACGTAGTTGGTGACGTCGACGGCGAGCGAGATCGGGCGCATCCCGGCCTTCTGCAGACGGCGCTGCATCCAGATCGGGGAGCGGGCCTCGGGCTCCAGGCCGACCACGGTGCGCGCGGTGAAGCGGTCGCAGCCGATCGGGTCGGACACCTGCACCGCGTAGCCGAACGCGTTCGGCGCGGGTACGTCGAGGAGTGCCGGGTCGCGCAGCGGCAGCCCGTACGCGATGGCCGTCTCACGGGCGACACCGCGCAGGGAGAGGCAGTAGCCCCGGTCCGGGGTGACGGCGATGTCGAGGACCTCGTCGATGAGCTCCAGGAGCTCGATCGCGTCGGTGCCGACCTCGTGCTCCGGCGGCAGCACGATGATGCCGTGCGTGCCGTCGTCGCCCATGCCGAGCTCGTCGGTGGAGCAGATCATCCCGTGGGAGGTCTTGCCGTACGTCTGACGTGCGGCGATGGCGAATTCGCCGGGCAGTACGGCGCCCGGGAGGACCACGACGACCTTGTCGCCGACGGAGAAGTTGCGGGCTCCGCAGACGATCTCCTGCGGTTCACCGGTGCCGTTGGCCATGCCGACGTCGACCGTGCAGAAACGGATGGGCTTCTTGAAGCCCTCCAGCTCCTCGATGGTCAGGACCTGTCCGACGACCAGGGGGCCCTTGAGGCCGGCGCCGATCTGCTCGACGGTCTCGACCTCCAGACCCACGGCGACGAGCTTGGTCTGTACGTCACGGCCGGTCTCCGACGCCGGCAGGTCGACGTACTCCCGCAGCCAGGAAAGCGGGACGCGCATCAGATCTCCATCCCGAACGGCCGGGTGAACCGGACGTCACCCTCGACCATGTCTCGCATGTCTTCGACGTTGTGGCGGAACATCAGCATCCGCTCGATGCCGAACCCGAAGGCGAATCCGCTGTACTTCTGGGGGTCGACACCACAGGCGATGAGCACCTTGGGGTTGACCATGCCGCAGCCGCCCAGCTCGATCCAGCCCTCGCTGCCGCAGGTGCGGCAGGGGCGGTCCGGGTTGCCGACGGACTCGCCGCGGCAGACGTAGCAGACCATGTCCATCTCGGCGGACGGCTCGGTGAACGGGAAGAAGTTCGGCCGCAGCCGGGTCTTCATGTCCGGACCGAAGAGCGCCTGGACCATGTGGTCGAGGGTGCCCTTGAGGTCGGCCATCGTGAGGCCCTCGTCGACGGCCAGCAGCTCGATCTGGTGGAAGACCGGGGTGTGCGTGGCGTCGAGCTCGTCGGTGCGGTAGACCCGGCCGGGGCAGACCACGTAGACGGGGGGCTTCCGGCTGAGCAGGGAGCGGGCCTGGACCGGCGAGGTGTGCGTACGCAGCACGATGCCGGACTCGTCGCCCGTGGTGGGCTTCCCGTCGGGCGTGGTGCCCTGGACGAAGAAGGTGTCCTGCATCTGCCGGGCCGGGTGGTCGGGCACGAAGTTCAGGGCGTCGAAGTTGAACCACTCCGCCTCGACCTCGGGGCCCTCGGCGATCTCGTAGCCCATCCCCACGAAGACGTCGGCGACGCGCTCCATGATGGTGGTCAGCGGGTGCCGGGCGCCTGCCGGGGTGCGGTCGTAGGGCAGCGTGACGTCGACTGCCTCCTCGACCAGGACCCGGGCGTCACGCTCGGCCTCCAGTTCCTTCTGACGGGAGGCGAGTGCCTTGGAGACGGCACCGCGGGCCTGGCCCACGCGCTTGCCCGCCTCGGCCTTGGCCTGCGGCGGCAGTGCGCCGATCTCCCGGTTGGCGAGCGACAGGGGCGAGGTACCACCGGTGTGCGCGGTCTTCGCCTGGGCGAGCGCGTCGAGGTCGCCCGCGGCGGCGAAGGCGGCGAACGCCTCGTCCCGCATGCGCTCGATCTCTTCCGGTTTCAGTGCCTCGACCTCGACTGGGTCGTACGACTTGTTCGGTGCCGACATCTCTTCCCGTGCTTCCGATTGGCTGATGGCGCGGCCCCGCTCGACGACTGGAGGACGCAAAGGTGCCAAAGGTCGAGTCTAAAGGCCACAGGGAGGCGAAGAAGCCCGTGGGCTGCTCAGGCCAGGTAGGCCGGGGCGCTCACGGGCAGGATAAATCGGAATTCCGCGCCGCCGCCGGGTCCGCGGTCGACGGTGATCGTCCCGCCGTGCGCCTCGACGATGCCCTTGACGATGTACAGGCCCAGGCCGGTGCCGCCGCGCTTGCTCCCCCGCCAGAAGCGGGTGAAGACGCGGCCCATCGACTCCTCGGGGATGCCGGGACCTTCGTCGCTCACGGTGACTGCCGTTCCTGTCTCGTCGCTCTTGGCCGGTGCGGGGGCGATCTCAATGGTGACGGTTCCCTCGCCGTGGCGCACCGCGTTTTCGAGGAGGTTGCCGAGCACCTGATCGACCTTGTCCGGGTCGGCCCACAGCGCGGGCAGCGGCTGCCGGGTGCGTACGAGGAAACGGTCGGGCGCCTGGCCGTTCGCGGTGAGGGCCTGGATGTGGCGCTCGACCGCCGCGGAGATGTCCACGGGCTGGCGGCGCAGTTCCAGGCGGCCGGAGTCGATCCGTGAGATGTCGAGCAGTTCGGCGATGAGCCGGGTGACGCGGTTGGCGTCGGCGTCGACCGTCTCCAGCATCAGCCGCTTCTGGTCGTCGGTGAACCGTTCCCACTTGGCGAGGAGGGTCGCGGTGAAGCCCTTGACCGAGGTGAGCGGGGAGCGGAGCTCGTGGGCGACGGTGGCGATCAGCTCGGCGTGGCTGAGCTCGGTGCGGCGGCGGGCCTCGGTGCCCCGCAGGGAGACCACCAGGCGGCGCACCGGTCCGGTCGGGCTCTCGCGTACGTACCGCGCGGAGACCAGGACCTCGCGCCCGCCGGGCAGGAGCAGATTCCTCTCGGGCTGGCCGACCCGGGTGGCGAGACCGCCGTACGGGTCCGTGAGGGTCCACCAGCGCCGGCCCTTGAGGTCTTCGAGGGGCAGCGCGTGTTCCAGCGGGCGGCCGAGCGCGGCGGCCCGCGGCGTGGCGGTGATCCGGGCCGCGGCGGAGTTGAAGCAGATGACCCTGCCGGTCTCGTCGGCGACGACGAGACCGTCGGGCAGGTCGTCCGGGTCGATGGCCTCGCCGGGAGCGAGGACGGACTCGTCCCTCGTGGCGGCTTCGGCGGTCACGGCGCGCACGACGGCCGTGTGTGTCTCCCGCGGCCTGCTCATGCCGACAGCCATTCCCGTACCCCACCTCTCGAACCGGTGCAGTGGGCCCCCGAGTTCGTCACCCTACTAGTCGTCGGGGAACGAGCGACACCCTGCGGGGGCGCACTGCGCGGGTCCGCCGGTCGGCGGGGTACGGGACGGCCTGATTCAGCCGGTGCCGGGCCGTCGGCTCAGACGGCCGCCTTCACGCGCTCCGCGGACGGGGCGGCTGCCCTGTCGCGCCGTTCCAGCCTGCCCGCGGCGAGGGAGCCGACCGCCGTACAGGCGGCGATGGCCACGAGGAGCAGGGCCGCGCCCCAGGAGGCGCCGTTCGCCGCGCCGGTGAGGGACGTGGCGAGCAGCGGCACGAAGCCGGCCACGACGCCCGCGAGGTTGTACGACATGGCAACGGCGCTGTAGCGGAACGCCTCGGGGAACATGCCGGAGACGACGGCGCCGATGGGGGCGTACGGAATCGAGAGTGCGCCGATCCCGAGCCCCACACCGAGGTAGACCAGGCCCGGGCGGCCGGTGTCGACGAGCCAGAAGGCCGGGAAGGCGACGGCCATCGAGACGAGGCCACCGATGGCGCACACCTTCCAGGCGCCGATCCGGTCGGCGATCCGGCCCGCCACGACGAGCACGGCGATCTCGACGACGGAGCCGATGACCGTGGCGTTGAGCATCACCGACTTGTCGATGCCCAGCTCGTCGGTGCCGTACGAAATGATGAAGGTGGTCATCAGGAAGAAGCCGCCCACACCCAGCAGCGCGGCGCCGATGCCGACGATCATGCGGCCCCAGGTGCGGCGGAACGCCTCGATCAGCGGGGCGGGCTTGGGACCGTTCTTCTCCGCGTCGGCGAGCATGGCGTGGAAGACCGGGGACTCCTCGATGCGCAGCCGCATGTAGAGCGCGAAGCCGAGCAGCGGGAACGCGGCGAGGAACGGCAGACGCCAGCCCCAGGAGTAGAAGTCCTCGTCCGGCAGCAGGCCGACGAGGGCGAAGGCGCCGGAGGAGATCAGGGTGCCGACGGGCGAGCCGAGCTGCGGGATCGAGGAGTAGCTGCCGTGCTTCTCCTTCGGCGTGTGCTCCAGCGTGAGCAGCATGGCCCCGCTCCACTCGCCGCCGACCGAGATGCCCTGGAGGAAGCGGAGGAGGGCCAGGAGTATCGGGGCCCAGATGCCGATGGTGCCGTAGCTGGGCAGCAGGCCGATGCAGCCGGTGGTGACGCCCATCATCACGACGGTGATGATCAGGGCGACCTTGCGGCCGTAGCGGTCACCGATGTGTCCGAAAACGGCTGCTCCGATGGGACGGGCGACGAAGCCCACCGCGAAGGTCACGAAGGACGCGATGGTGCCCACGGTCGGGTCCAGCTCGGGGAAGAAGAGCCGGTTGAAGACCAGGGCGGCGGCGGTGCCGTAGAGGAAGTAGTCGTACCACTCCAGGGCTGTACCGGTGAAGGCGGCGGTCAGCAGCCGCCGGATGTCCTTGATGTCGGGCGAGCTCACACGTTCTCCTGGGGACGGAGGGCCTGGTGGCCTTGAGGGGACGGGGGAACAGGCGGTGCGGGGGTACGGGGGGCGAGCGGGGTCGCGAGGCCGTGCGGATCGTGGGCGGGGTCGCCGCCCACGACGGTCGCGAGGACCTGGATGGCGCCGATCCGGTCCGGATCGGTACGCAGCGGGTCGGCGTCCAGGACGGTGAGGTCGGCGAGGTATCCGGGGGCGAGCCGGCCCTTGCGGCCGGCGAAGCCGGTGGCCCGGGCCGAGCCGTCGGTCCAGGCACGCAGCGCGTCGAGGGCCGGGACCCGCTCCTCGGGGCCGTAGGCGGCGCCCGAGGCGGTGAGCCGCTGGACCATGGCCTGGATCGCGGGCAGGGGTGCGCCCGGTGCGACGGGCCGGTCGGAACTGCCGGGGACGGGCAGCCCGAGGTCGAGGAGCGAACGCAGCCGGTAGGACCAGGCGGTGCGCTCGGGGCCCAGGGACGCGGCCATCGCGTCGCCGAAGGCCGACAGGAAGTTGTGCTGCGGTACGGGGACGGCGCCCAGCGCGGCGAACCGGCGGAGCTGGTCGGGGCGGACGACACCGGCGTGCTCGACGCGGTGCCGGACTCCGGGGCGCGGCAGCTCGTGCTGGGCGCGCTCGAAGGCGTCCAGGGCCAGGTCGACGGCCCGGTCGCCGATGGCGTGGGCGGCCACGGTCCAGCCGGCGCGGTGGGCGGCGACCACTGTCTCGGTCATCGCGTCCGCGTCGTTCTGGAAGTAGCCGGTGGGGTTCTGCGCCTCGGCCTCGTTGTGCGGGCAGCCGCAGAAGGGTTCGCTGACCGCGGCGGTGCGCCCGAGGAGCGAGCCGTCGAGGAAGATCTTGACGGGGCCCAGGGAGAGCAGGTCGTCGCCGAAGCCGGTGCGCATCCCGAGGTCCAGGCCGAAGTCGATGGGGTCGTCGGCGTGCGAGACGAGCGGGTGCAGGACGTCGGAGGCCGCCATCAGCTGGGCGCGGGCGTGCAGACGGCCGGTCTCGCGGGCCAGCTGGTAGGCGGCGAGCTCGACCGGGGTGTGGCCGATCCAGCCGCCGCCGATGCCGGCTTCCGTGAAGCTGGTGATGCCCTCGGTGAGGTAGTGCCGGGTGGCCGCGTCCACCGCGTCGGCGACGGTCTCGACGGGGTACGGCAGGACGTGCCGCTGCACCAGCCGCTGGGCGGTCTCCTCCAGCAGCCCGTCGGGCCGCCCGTGCTCGTCCCGCGAGACGACCCCGCCGTCCGGGTCGGTGAAGGAGGGGTCCAGGACGCCCGCGAGGCGCAGGACCGGGGTGCTGACGACGCAGGCGTGCCCGGAGGTGTGCTTCAGCCAGACGGGGCGCCCGCCCGCGGCCCGGTCGAGGGCGTCCCGGTGCGGATACCGCCCGCCGGTCCGGTTGTGGTCGAGTCCGGCGCCGATCACCCAGGCGTCCTCGGGCAGCGTGGCGGCGTACGCGGCGACGGCGTCGTACACCTCCTCGACCGTGCGGGCCGTGGAGACGTCGAGCTGGGTGAGCGTGAGGCCGAACCAGGCGGTGTGGCAGTGGGCGTCGTTGAAGCCGGGCACCACCGTGGCTCCGCCCGCGTCGACGACCCGGTGGGCGGGGAGGTGCTCGACCTCCTCGTCGAGTCCGACGATCCGGCCGTGCAGCACGCCGAGCGTGCGGGCGGTGGGCCGGGTGTCGTCGAGGGTCAGGATGCGGGCGTCGCGGATCAGCAGGTCGAGTTTCACGGGGCGGCTCTCAGGCGAGGTGGTGCAGCTGGGCCAGCGGCACGGCGTGGGCGGGTGCGGTACCGGTGGGGACGCCGTCGACGAGGACGGGCGCCGGTTCGCGGGGCACCACGACCCGCGGCGTCGCGGTGTTGTGGAGCATGTCGGCCCGGGTGAGGCCGCGGGAGCCGCGGATCGCCGCGTACGTGAGCCCCTTGGGCAGGGCCGCGCGGGCGGCGCGGTCCTCCAGTGCGGCCTGCGAGACGAAGACGCGGGAGAGCCGCGCGGGTGCCTGGCCGAGTGCGCCGAAGTAGGGCCGGTACGTACGGGGCTGGGTCAGCCGGGTCGAACCGGAACCCGATCCGCTGTTGCCCCAGGCCACGAATCCCGCCTTGATGACCAGTTCTGGCTTGGAACCGAAGTAGGCGGGGTGCCAGAGCACCAGGTCGGCGAGGCGCCCCACCTGTGCGGTGCCGACCTCGTGCGCGAGGCCGTGGGCGATCGCCGGATTGAGGGTGATCTTGGCGAGGTAGCGCAGCGCCCGCTCGTTGGCGCGGTGCCCGACACCGCCCTGCCCGTTGGCGAGTGCCTGGAGGTGGGCGAGCTGCCAGGTGCGGCGTACGGTCTCGGCGATCCGGCCCATGCCCATGGAGTCGGAGTTGACGATGGAGATCGCCCCGAGGTCGTGCAGGGCGTTCTCGGCGGCGATGGCGTGGGCCCGGATGCGGCCCTTGGAGATCTCCACATCGCTGGCGGAGTGGTGGTTCTGCCGGTGCACGGTCATCGTCATCGGGAAGAGTTCGCCGACGGTGTTCGGGGTGTACGGGATCGTCGGCGTCGTCGAGGACGGCAGGATGTTCGGCTCGGAGAGGATCTCCAGCAGATCGGGATGACCCCCGCCGCCCTCCACGTGGTAGGCGTGCACGGTCCGGCCCCGGGTCGAGCCGATGGTGTCGCGCAGGTAGCCGGACTCGTTCATCGAGTCGGTGTGCAGGGCCACCGGGAGATCGGCGGCCTCCGCGGTGTCGAGGCAGTTGTCGATGATGCGCGGGGTGGCCCCGAAGTCCTCGTGGATCTTGAAGCCGCCCGCCCCGGCGAGCACGGACTCGTCGAGGAGGGTGCGGGAGCTGGACGAGCCGCGCGCCAGGAACGCGATGTTGAGCGGGGTGCCCTGCCAGGAGCTCATCAGCGTGTGCAGATTGTGCGCCGGGTTGCAGCCGATCTCCCAGACACCGCCGAGGCCCATGCCGACGAGCGTGGTCACTCCGGCGGCGAGTGCCGCGGGGGCCACGTCGGGAGAGGAGAGGTGGACATGGCTGTCGACGATTCCGGGGGTGGCGATCAGGCCCTCGCCGGGGACGACCGAGGTGTGCGAGTCGATGGCGTACTCGACGGGCATGATGTCGGGGTTCCCGACGCCGCCGACCGAGACGATGCGGCCGTCCTTGATGCCGATGTCGGTCTTGCGGATCCCGAGGACCGGGTCCATGAGCACGACCCCGGCGACCACCATGTCCAGGGCGGAGTCCCGGTCGGAGCGGGGCGAGGCCAGCAGCCCGTCGCGCACGGTCTTGCCGCAGCCGCCGAGCAGTTCGTCACCGGGCGTGCCGTCGTCCGCCTCGACCTCGACCCACAGCTCGGTGTCGCCGAGCCGGATGCGGTCGCCGGTCGTGGGTCCGTACAGAGCGTTGTACGTACGTCGGTCGATGCTGGTCATGCGCGCTCCTCGGACGGTGCGTGGTGCGGGTGGCGGGAGAGGGGGACCAGCGAGACCTCGCGGGACTCCCCCGGCTCGAAGGCCAGCGCGGTGCCGGCCGCGACGTCGAGCCGCAGACCCCGCGCCGCCGTCCGGTCGAGCTCCAGGGCCTCGTTCACCTCGTGCAGCGGATAGTGCGAGGAGACGAACACCGTACGGTCACCGGTGTTGCGGACGGTGAGGGTGGTGCGGGTGCGCCCCTCGTTGATCAGCACCGGGTCGGGGGCGGTCCGTACGGCTCCGGGGGCCGACGCCGGTGTGCCCGCGCCGATCGGTCGGTCGACGGCGACGAGCGCGGTGCCGCTCGGGAAGAGCGCTTCGACCTGGACGGTGGTGACGATGTCCGGGACACCCTCCATCACGTCGGCCTCGGTGAGCACGGAGCGGCCCACCTCGATGACCTCGTCGAGGGAGAGCCCGTCCCAGGCGGCTTCCAGCACCTCGTCGCAGATCAGGGCGATGGCCTCCGGCGTGTTGAGCCGTCGTCCGCGCGCCCTGCGGCGGCGGGCCAGTTCGGCAACGGTGAACAGTTGGAGACGCTCCTGCTCGCGCGGCGTCAGATGCACTGCCAGGACCTCCCGGAGGAAACGGAACCGCATGCGATGTGCGGGATCGCCCCAGCTTCGAGGGCAACGAGCACAAATCCAACGTCGAAACATCACCCGTACAGCCCCTTACATTGGTCACATGCACACTCCGGTGACCAATTTCCCTCCTCCCTCGCGTCGGATCGCGGAGCTGGCGGGCCAGTGCCTGGACAACATCGACGGGCTGATCGGCCAGTGGATGGAGATGATCAACCCGGTGCGCAGCGCCTACGCGGAGCGGGTGCCGGACGCCGACTTCCGCAGTTCGGCCTGGCAGGCGTTCGAACTGCTGCTGCGCACGGTGGCGCAGCTGCCCGTCCCCGCCCACATCGCCGGGGTCTCGGAACGGGTCGGTGAACAGCGCGCCCGTCAGGGCGTCCCGCTCGACGCCCTGCTGGAGGCGGCGAGGCTGGACTTCCGCGTGGTCTGGGCGGCGCTGGTTCAGCGGGCCGACGAGGCGGACATGGCGGATCTCGTGACGTCCGCGTACCACGTGTGGGAGGCCGTCGAGAGCCATGTCACCGGCATCATGACCGCGTACCAGCGCACGGTCCTGGAGATGGGCCGGCGCCAGGAGGACGAGCGGAGGATGTGGTTCTCCCGGCTCCTGGAGAGCGAGGGCCGCAATCCGACGGTGGTACGCGACGCGGCGCTGGCCCTGGGTTTCGGGAGCGCGGGAGACTTCCTGTGCGCCGCCGCTCCGGCGGCGGAGGGCTCGGGACTGCACAGGGCGGCGACGGCGCTGCGGGCCGCGGGCGCGCCGGTGCAGTACCAGGCGGTCGGCGGGGACGCGGTGCTCGTGGTGGAGCTGGGCGGGCGGACTACCTGGCAGTCGGTGCTGGTCCGTCTCGCGTCCACGCCCTGCGGGGTGTCACCGCGGGCGGGCGGACTGGCGGCGGTGCCGAGGGCCGCCGTACTGGCCATCGCGACCGCGCAGATGCTGCCGCCGGACGCGCTGGCCCCGCGGCTGCTGGAGGACAGCTGGCTCGACGTCCTGGTGCGGCGGGCCGGGGACTTCGGTGCGGACCTGGCCACCGACGTACTGGGCGGCCTCGACGCCCCGGGCGTCTCCGCCTCGGAGCGGGCGCGCCTGCTGGAGACCGTCACGGTGCATCTGCAGGGCAGCGGCTCCATCGCGGACACGGCGACCGCGCTCTACTGCCACCGCAACACGGTCCAGCACCGGTTCGCCCGCTTCCACGAGCTGACCGGCCGCGATGTACGGCGCCCGGACGACGCGGCACTGGTGGCGGTGGCCCTGCGGGCGCGTGGCATCGAGGACCAGGCGGGACGCGGAGGCGCCTCCGCCACGCTCAGGGCCTAGGGAGTGTCCGAGGGCACCGCGGCCGGACGGTCCCGGTGAACCGTCAGGCGCCCTTGCGCGGTCGCTGCGCCCGCGCGGACGCGTAGAGGCACACCGCCGCCGCCGTCGCGAGGTTCAGGCTCTCGGCCTTGCCGTGGATCGGCACCCGGACCACCGCGTCGGCCAGGGCCCGCGTCTCCTCGGGCAGCCCCCACGCCTCGTTGCCGAAGACCCAGGCGGTCGGCCCGCCCATGGTGCCGGCGTCCAGCTCGTCGTCGAGGTCGTCGTCCCCCGCCCCGTCCGCGGCGAGAATGCGCACGCCCGCGTCCCGCAGTCCCCGTACCGCCTGCTCGACGGGCACACCCACGGCGACCGGCAGATGGAACAGCGAACCGACCGACGCCCTCACCGACTTGGGGTTGTAGAGGTCCACGGACGCATCGGTCAGCACGACCGCGTCGGCCCCCGCCGCGTCGGCGCAGCGCAGCACCGTACCGGCGTTCCCGGGGTCGCGGACGTTGGCGAGCACGGCGACCAGCTTCGGCTTCGCGGCGAGGATGTCCTCGAACGGCGAGTCCAGGAAGCGGCAGACGCCGATCAGGCCCTGCGGCGTCACGGTCTGCGACACATCCGCCAGTACGTCGCCGTCGGCGAGATGGACCCGGGCTCCGGCGGCATGCGCGGCGTCGACGATGTCGGCGTACCGCTCGGCGGCCTCGACGGTGGCGAAGAGCTCGATGAGGGTCGGCTCACCGTCGCCGCCCCGGTGCTCCGCGGCCTCGCGCACGGCCTGCGGCCCCTCGGCGATGAACCTGCGCTCCTTGCCGCGGAAGTTTCGCTTGGCCAGCCGTCGGGCGGCCGTGACACGCGGCGACCGCGAGGAGATCAGTTCGGGGATGCCCATGGTCGGCGGCGGGCCTCTCTGCGTACGGAGGGACGGAAACGGGGGTGCAACGCACCGGACCCGCAGACGGCTTGCGCCTGCGGGTCCGGCTCACATACCTGGAAGGACTGCCTGGATCAGGCGGCCTTCGGGGCGTTGACGTCGCTCGGGAGGGCCTTCTGGGCAACCTCGACGAGGGCGGCGAACGCGTTGGCGTCGTTGACCGCGAGCTCGGCCAGGATCTTGCGGTCCACCTCGATGTTGGCGGCCTTCAGACCCTGGATGAGGCGGTTGTACGTCATGCCGTTCTGGCGGGCAGCGGCGTTGATGCGCTGGATCCACAGCTGACGGAAGTCGCCCTTGCGCTTCTTGCGGTCGTTGTAGTTGTAGACCAGGGAGTGGGTGACCTGCTCCTTGGCCTTGCGGTACAGGCGCGAACGCTGACCGCGGTAGCCCTTGGCCGCCTCGAGAATTGCCCGGCGCTTCTTGTGGGCGTTGACTGCCCGCTTGACGCGTGCCACTTGTTAACTCCTTGTAGCGGGGCCGCGGTTGAACTCACACGGCCCGGAAACGAATTGGTCCCGGTCGGATCGAGATCGCGCCCCCGGATCAGCGGGGGCGGCGACTCACTTGCCGAGAAGCTTCTTGATCTTCTTGGCGTCGGCCGGAGCCACGACGACCGTGCCGGTCAGCGAGCGGGTCTTCTTGGACGACTTGTGCTCGAGCAGGTGGCGCTTGCCGGCCTTCTCGCGGAGCACCTTGCCGGAGCCGGTGATCTTGAAGCGCTTGCTGGCACCGCTGTGCGTCTTGTTCTTCGGCATCGCGCCGTTCTCTCCTCGTCAGTGGCGCCCCTCTCGGTGCGGGGCACCGGACTGCAGGGGCGTCAGATCTTTGGTGGGATATTCCGGAGGGACCTGGGGGCGCCTGGATGGCAGCCCCCAGAGGTCACGCCTCGGAAGGTGTCTCGGCCGGAGCCTCGGCCGCTTCGGCCGGAGCCTCTGCCGCGTCGCCCTCGGACTCGGCGTCGTGGGCGTAACCCTGACGCTCCGCCTTGCGGGCGGCCTGGGCCTCACGGGCCTCGGCCATGGCTTCGGTCTTCTTCTTGTGCGGGCCCAGAACCATGATCATGTTCCGGCCGTCCTGCTTCGGGTTGGACTCGATGAAACCGAGGTCCTCGACATCCGAAGCGAGACGCTGGAGCAGTCGGAAGCCCAGCTCGGGGCGGGACTGCTCACGACCACGGAACATGATCGTGATCTTGACCTTGTCACCCTGCTTGAGGAACCGGACGACATGACCCTTCTTGGTGTCATAGTCGTGCGGGTCGATCTTCGGCCGGAGCTTCATTTCCTTGATGACCGTGTGCGCCTGGTTCTTGCGCGCCTCACGGGCCTTCATGGCCGACTCGTACTTGAACTTCCCGTAGTCCATGAGCTTGCACACGGGGGGACGGGCTGTCGCCGCCACCTCGACCAGGTCGAGGTCATACTCCTGTGCGAGCTCAAGGGCCTTGGCGAGCGGAACAATCCCGACCTGCTCGCCGCTGGGACCGACAAGTCGCACCTCGGGAACGCGAATCCGGTCGTTGATGCGGGGCTCGGCGCTGATGGATCCTCCTCGGTAGCACCACGCGGACCGCCTGGCGGACAGCCGCGTAACGTCTGTTTCGAAAGACCAACCGTGCCGGGATACGAAAAATGCCCCGGACGGGACACAGGCGGGGCTCCTGGAAATACCGGAACACCGCCGCGGTCAACCGCGGGGCGCATCGAGCGGCTCCATCGTCCGTACGGAACGATGGGCGCCACCTGACCGGTGACCCGCCGTCCCGGAGGACAGTCGGGTGGGAGATCGGAGCCTCCACTTGTGGGCCGAGCACATAGGTGTCCGGCCGGTCGTTACACAAGGTTAGCAGCTCTGGCGGGGTGCCGCTAACCGCGCGCCGCCGCAGGCCGGGGCCGGGTCGGAGAGCCTCTCCCGCAGTCGGGGGCCTGTGGGCATGGCCTTATCGTGTGGGGCATGAGTGACGCGACCCCCCGCAGTGAATCCCCCGGCTTCGACGACATGGCCCGCGACATCGCGGAGGTCCCCGCGGTCGAGGTGATCGTGACGGTCGCCGTCAACCTGATGAGTGCCGCCGCCGTGAAGCTCGGTCTCACCGAGGACGGCGACCAGCACAAGGACCTGGACGAGGCCCGCAAGCTGGTGCAGGCCCTGGCCGGCCTGCTCGACGCGAGCACCACCGAGATCAGCACCTTCCACGCGTCCCCGCTGCGCGACGGCCTGAAGTCGCTGCAGCTGGCGTTCCGCGAGGCATCGCTCGTACCGGACGAGCCCGGCCAGGGCCCGGGCGAGAAGTACACGGGGCCGGTGTACGGCTAGAGCCTTTCGTTTGGATCCACCATGCGAGCCCGCAGCCTGTGACAGGCCGCGGGCTCGCTTCATGTCCGCCCGGGGTTCGCCGGACGACAGACCCTAGGTCGTGTTGTCGGCCGGCGCGGTGGCGTACCCGGTGGGGAGCGGGTGGGTCACCCGGTGCACGAGCGCCGCGAGCGCGCCGCCGATCAGGGGCGCGACGAAGAACAGCCAGAGTTGCGAGAGGGCCGCGCCGCCCGCGAAGAGTGCCGGGCCGAGGCTGCGGGCCGGGTTGGCGGACGTGCCGGTGAGCGGGATGCCGACGAGGTGGATCGCGACGAGCGACAGCCCGATGGGAAGTCCGTCGAAGCCGAGGACCGCGACCTTGTGGGTCACCGCGAGAACCACGAAGACCAGCAGGAAGGTCAGCATCACCTCGACGAGGAACGCCCCGCCCACGTTGATGTGCACGGCCGACCGGTCGCCGTAGCCGTTGCTGCCGAACGTGCCGCTCGTTCTCAGCCCCGGAACCTGCTTGGCGAGCAGGAAGAGCAGAGCGGCGCCCGCGACGGCACCGAGGAACTGGGCCACCCAGCGCCATACGGCGACACGCAGCCCGATCCGCCGGGCGACCAGCATCCCCAGCGTGACGGCCGGGTTCACATGGCAGCCGGAGATGGGGCCGAGTGCGTAGGCGAGCGCCAGGAGCGTCAGGCCGAACGCGAAGGCGATGCCCACCGTTCCTATGTAGTCGACGGCGAGCACCGCAGATCCGACGGCGAAGAACACCAGCAGCAGCGTGCCGAGGAATTCCGACACGACCGTCCGCGTCTGCATACAACCACCTCGCGAGGTTTGTCCGTTGTGTGGACTTCCTCGCTCATTCTGGAGGCGGGAGGCGGGACGCGCGCGTTGGGCCGTCCGGGTGATCAGCGGGTGAACAGAGGCGTACCCGGAGCGACGGCGTCCGCCGGCAGGAGCGCCAGGTCCAGACCCCGCACGAGCCGGGCCCGCAGGTCCTCGCTGGCCGCCAGTGCCCCGGCCAGCCGCCGGGCGGCTTCGGCGGGAACGGCGTCCGGGGCGAGCACCACCGCGACGATGCCGTCGGCCGGACCGGGGCCGAGATGGGCGCGGATCACGGCGGGCTCGGCGGCGACGACGTCACGCACCGCCGCGACGACGGCCGGGTCGTCGAGCGGGTCCGCGCTGGCGCGGTTCTCGGCGAGGGCCCGCAGCGCGGAGCCGGTCAGCTCGAAGGCGACGGGACCCGCGAGGTCGAGCACGACGGTGTCGGCCTTCTCGTGCGCGGCGGCCTGCAGCGCCTGGTGCAGGGGGACGGCGACGGGGCGGGCCTCCGGGTCCCAGAGCGCCAGCGAGGCGGTCGAGGTGAAGGCGGGCAGGGCGCGGCGGTCGCCGGCCTGCAGCGTGGGCACCGCCATGTCGCTGGTCTTCTCGCGCCGCAGCCCGTTCTCGTCCTCCTCCACCTCGCCGAGGACGGCGACGACGGGGACGAGCAGCCGGGCACCCAGCAGGGCTTCGAGGACCGGGGCCACGGCCGTCCGGTCCTGTGACCATGCGGCGAGTGCCGCGGTCAGCTCGGGAGCGGCCGTGCCGTCGTCGTCGGAGAAACCGGAGTCCGGGATGTTCTTGAGCGCCACGGGACGAGCGTAGTGGGTCGGCTCTCTCACCTGGGCGACAGGTCGGGCACAGGGTGCTGCCAGCTCCGCTTCCTAGCGTGCCGACCATGCCCCGCCGCCCTCTCCGCCGCCCTGCCGGACACCTCCCCCGCCACCGGGTGCGCCGCTCCGCGCTGTCCGCTTCCGTGACGGCCGTGGTTCTGCTCGCCGGTTCGGCCGCCGGGGGTGCCTTCCTGGTGGGTCGGTCGCCGGACAGCGCGCCCGCCGCCGTCGCGTCCGTATCGTCCGCTTCGAGTCCGCCGGCCGCGGCGGCGACGAGCGAGGAGGCCGGGGTGGATCTCGACGCGGTGCTTGCCGAGGCGGTGGCGCCGTTGATCGGCGACGCCCGTCTGTCGGTGGCCGTGCTGGGCGACGGCGACGCGATCGCGGCGTACGGGGACTCGGAGGCGTACGACACCGCGAGCATCGTCAAGGTGGATGTGCTGGCCGCCCTGCTGCTCCTGGCCCAGGACGAGGGGCGCGAGCTGAACGGGGCCGAGCACGGATACGCGTCAGCGATGATCCGGCGCAGCGACAACGCCTCGGCCACCCGGCTGTGGCAGGTGATCGGCGGTGCGGAAGGGCTCGACGCGGCCAACGCCCGGCTCGGGCTCACCGCGACGACCGCGGCGCGGGCGTGGGGGCTGACGCAGACCACGGCCTCCGACCAGGTGCGCCTGCTCCGTGCGGTCTTCGACACGGACGGGGACTCCGTGCTCTCCGCGGATGCGCGCGCCTACGTCCAGGAGCTGATGGGCCGGGTCGAGGCGGACCAGCAGTGGGGGGTCTCCGCGGCGGGCACCGGCTGGTCGCTGAAGAACGGCTGGATGCCGCGGACCACGACGGGGCTGTGGGACATCAACAGCGTGGGCCGGGTCGTCGCCGGTGGCCGCACGTATCTGGTCGCGGTGCTCTCCGACGGACACGCGACGAAGGAGGCGGGCATCTCTCTCGTCGAGTCGGTGGCCGAGGCCGCCGTCTCGGCGGTCGGAGCGGTCAGCGACGCCCGGTGAGGCCGCGGCCTTCCCTGCCCCGCCACAGGACGACGGCCAGCGCCAGCAGGACCGCGCCGAGTCCGCCGGCGGACGGCGCGAGCCAGTTGGCCGGGCCGTCGTCCGCGGGCGGCGGGGTGGGGCCGGAGCCGAAGTACTTCCTGGCGTGGCCGGTGGCGGCGGCGCCCGAGCTCCCGGCGGTACGGATGCGCGCTCCGGCCTCGATCGCGGCGGCCGGGTCGACGAGGCCGTAGCCCCGGGCGTCGTCGCGGCCGTCCGGCGGGGAGTTGCGTGCGGTGTCCGCGAGCAGCTTCTTGATCTGGACGGGAGTCAGCCCCGGGTGGGCGGCGCGCACCAGCGCGACGGCCCCGGAGACGAACGCGGAGGCGGCCGAGGTGCCCCACTCGATGTAGTAGTGGCGGTCGGGGTTGGCGACGACGATGTCGACGCCGGGCGCGCTGACGGTGGCGTACCAGCGGCGGGTGGAGAACGCGGCGTGCGTGCCGTGCTTGTCGACGGCCGCGACCGCGATCACTCCGGGGTAGGCGGCCGGGTACGAGATGTGGTCGCCCTTCTCGCCGCTGTTGCCGGCCGAGGCGACGACGGAGACGCCCTTGGCCAGGGCGTACTGGACGGCGGCGTCCTCGCTGGGCTCCGGGTGGGCGGACTTGCTGTCGTCGCCCAGGGAGAGGTTGATGACGTCCGCGCCCTGGTCGGTGGCCCAGCGGATGCCTTCCGCGAGGGCGGTTCCGCGTGAGGTGCGGGCCTTGGCGCGGGAGGGGTCGTTGGACTCCAGGATCACCCGGCCGGGGAGGATCTTCGCTCCGGGCGCGATGCCGAGGACGCCGTTGCTCCGGCCCGGACCGCTGCCCCGGCCCGCGATGATGCCGGCCATCGCGGTGCCGTGCAGCGCCCAGGACCGGTCGCCGCGCTCGGCGCCGAAGCCGATCAGGTCCTTGCCCGGCAGCACCTGGCCGGCGAGGTCCGGATGTCCGGCGTCGACGCCGGTGTCGAGGACGGCGACCGTGATGCCTTCGCCCTTGGTGGTCTGCCAGGCCCGGTCGGTGTGGAGCGCCGCGAGGCCCCACTGCTGGTCCCGGATGCCGTCCGCGTGGGCGGGCGCCGCGGGGATCAAGGTGAACGCGGTCGCGGCGCAGACGGCGGCGAGGCTCCGGCGGCGGGCGGGCGGGCGTCGGCGGCTCATCCGGGCTGCTCCGTGCGTGCGGTGACGGTCCTGCGCAGACCTCGTTCCACGCGGTCCGCGACGCCCTTCGCCTCGTGGCCGAGCCCGGCCTGCGCGACGGCCGTCGTCGCGCCCGCGGCCATGGCCTCGGCGGCGGGCTGGGGGGTGCCGACCGGGCGTCCGTCGGCGAAGCCGGAGACGGCGAAGACGACGACGGGCACCTCGGTCAGGACGTGGATGGTCCAGCTGGCACGCTGCCGGTCACCGAACCCGGAGGCGACGGTGCCCTCGGGGGCGTACGTACGCGGCATCAGATCGGCCCGCCTGTCGAGGCGCTGGCCGGTGAACCGGGCGTCGAGGGCGCGCATCCCCTCGGTGTCGGCCTCGGTGAAGACCATCCCGACGGTGACGACGCTGCTGTGGGTCGCGTCGGTGTAGGTGGCCCGCACCATGCGTGCGCAGCCGACGGGGCGCAGTGTCTTCAGCAGCAGCGGGTCGAGGCCCTTGGTGCAGGTGCTGTCCGGGGCGACGGCGACCCGGGTCCAGACCCGGTCGGTGGCGCCGGGTCCCGCCCCGTCGCCCTTGAGGGTGGCCGGGAAGAGAGTGGCGACGGGCACGCTGTGCCAGGCGCTGCGGCCCTCGCTGTACGCGGTACGGGCGCCGGGGTCGGCCGAGGAGTCCCCGGTCAGCCAGGTTCCGGTGACCGCGCCGCCGATCAGCCCGAGTCCGAGGACGACGCAGGCCGCGGCGCCCGCGGTCCGCGCGGGGTGGCGGGGCCGGACGGGGCGCAGCCGGGTGGTGGTCTCCACGGGCGTCTCGGCGAAGGAGTACCGCGGCGGCGCGTAGGGGTACGGAGAGGGCGGCGCCGGGGAGGACCCGGGCGCCGCGGTGAGGTCCACGGCTCCGACGGGCCTGCGCCGGGTCACGGCGGGGGGCGGCCCGCCGGGCGTCGCGGGGCGCGGTCCGGCCGGCGGACCGGCCGCAGGGCCGTCCGCCGGACCGGCGGGAGGTACCCGCCGCAGCCGCGTGGTCGTTTCGGCGGGCGAGGGCGGTACGGGCGGCGCCTGCCCCGGCGGCCTGCTCGGGGGCAGGTGGACAGGGGGCAGGTGGACGGGGGGCTGCTGCCCTGCGGGAGCGGGGCGGCCCGGCAGCGGGGGCACGGCGGGAGCGGGCGGCTGCGTGTGCACGGGGGCGGGCGGCGCGTTCCGGGGCGACGGGGGTTCCGGCGGCTGCGGTGCGTCGTGCCGGGCGGCGGGCGGAGGGGGCGTCGCCGTGGACGGCGGGCCGGCCGGGCGGGGTGGCACGGGAGCGCGCTGCGCTTCGGTACTCATCCGGCCCCCTGGTTCGCGTCCTCGTACCGCCCGCGGACCGCCCTCACGGGCGGGCCCGTTGGTCAGCGCGTGACGGTCACTCTACGGGTTGACGGCTGACCGTTGGGAACGGACGCAGCGGCTCGGGGGATCTGCCCCGATCGTCCCCCTACCCAGCGGTACGGCCGTCTGGCAAGCTGCGGCCATGACTGCCCGTGCCGCTGACCGGACCCGCTACGACCGGGCCACCGCCCACCTCGACGCCCCGCTCGCCGTGGTCGACTTGGAGGCGTTCGACGCCAATGCCGACGACCTCGTGAGCCGGGCGGCGGGCAAGCCCGTCCGGGTGGCGAGCAAATCGGTGCGCTGCCGGGCGCTGCTGGAGCGGGTGCTCGCACGTCCCGGGTTCGCCGGGATCATGTCGTTCACCCTCGCGGAGTCGCTGTGGCTGGCCCGGGCCGGCTTCGAGGACGTGCTGCTGGCCTATCCGTCGGCCGACCGTGCCGCCTTCGCCGAGCTGGCCGGTGATCCGAAGCTCGCCGGGGCCGTGACCGTGATGGTCGACGACCCGTCCCAGCTGGAGCTGATCGACGCCGCGCGGGCCGGCGGGCGGGAGGAGATCCGGGTCTGTCTGGAGCTGGACACCTCGCTGCGGATGCTCGGCGGCCGGGTCAGGATCGGGGCGCTGCGCTCTCCGCTGCGCTCCCCCGCGCAGCTGGCCGAGCTGGCCCGCTCGGTGACCCGCAGGCCGGGCTTCCGGCTGGTGGGTCTGATGGCGTACGAGGGTCATGTCGCCGGGGTGGGCGACTCCGTCGCCGGACAGCCGCTGCGGTCGCGTGCGGTGCGGCTGATGCAGTCGGCCGCCCGCAGGGAACTGGCGGCGCGGCGGGCCGAGGTCGTGCGGGCGGTGCGGGCGGTGGCACCGGATCTGGAGTTCGTGAACGGCGGCGGCACCGGCAGCGTGCAGCACACGGCCGCCGAGTCCGCGGTGACCGAGATCGCGGCCGGGTCGGGGCTGTACGTGCCGCGGCTGTTCGACAACTACACGTCGTTCACGGGCCGTCCGGCGGCCCTGTTCGCGCAGCCGGTGGTCCGGCGGCCCGGTGTGGGCGTGGTGACCGTGCTGGGCGGCGGCTACCCGGCGTCCGGGGCGGCGGGGCGGGACCGGCTGCCCGTCCCGTATCTGCCGGAGGGGCTGCGCTACGACCCGCAGGAGGGTCCGGGCGAGGTGCAGACCCCGCTGCTGGGCTCCGCCGCCGACGACCTGCTGATCGGTGACAAGGTGTGGTTCCGGCACGCCAAGGCCGGTGAGCTCTGCGAGCGCTTCGACGAGCTCCGGCTGATCGAGGGCGACCGGATCACGGCGACGGTGCCGACGTACCGCGGCGAGGGCCTGACCTTCCTCTGACCGGACCGCCCACCGGTCCGTCCGGGGACCGGTTCAGGGGGCGATCGAGCTGCCCACTCCGCCGCTGGTCGCGCTGTCGCCGACCGGGCGGATGCCCTTGGTGATGGTGTCCATGAGGGAGAGCGGCAGGTCGTCCTGGCCCGCGTCGAAGGCGAAGCGCACGACGACCGGCGTCTCGCTGCCCACGGCCGAGGGGAAGGCGAGGGACTGCACGTAGCCGCCGGGTCCCTTGCCCGTGGTCACCCGCCAGCGCACCAGATAGCCGGTGCGCCCCGCCACGCTGACCGACCTGGACGCGAGCTCCTGGTGGGACCTGATGCCTCCGTGGATGCGGTCGCCGAGGGAGTTCTCCTCGTACGCGTTGTCCGCGGCGGTTTCGATGTCCGCCTTGGCCAGGGCCTCGACGGAGGTGAGATCGGTGGAGCTCGCGGTGCGGCTGGTGACCGTCCCGTGGTGGCAGAAGTCCCCCGCGTCGCCGGGGCACCGGTAGGAGACGAGCGTACGCATCGTCGTCGCGTCCTCCAGCGTGTTGTCCGGCTTCTCCCAGCCCTCGGGGACGGGCAGGGTGATCCCGTTGAGCTGGTCGACGAGCACCTTCGGGTCCTCGGACGGGGCGGGGCCGGGCGCCGGGGTGTCCGACGTGGCGCTGTCCGTGGGGGCCGGGGCCGTGCTGCTGGGCGCGGACTCCGGTTTCGTACCGCCGTCGTCCTTGCCGAGCAGCACGGCCCCGGTGACGGCCGCGCCGACGACGACCAGTCCCGCCAGGGTCATGACGACGATCCTGGTACTGCCGCCGGGACGCCGCTCCGAGGGCCCCGGGGCCCCGAACTCCTGCGTCGCGTACACCTGGTGCGGGGCGGGTGCGACGGCGCCGGCCGGGCGGGTGTGCGCGCTCCACGCGGCGCCGTCCCACCAGCGTTCGGTACCGGGTGTTCCCGCGTCCGGATACCAGCCGGGCGGTGTCGCGTTGCTCATCCGGCCTACCTTAGGGCCCCGGATCCGGGGCCCGGGAGGCGGCGCCCCTCCTTCGCGGCGCCGTCGTGGTGTCCGCTCACTTCCCGCCCCGCACGGGGCCGACGGCCGTCGTCCACCCGGGTGCGCGCCGGCGTCTGCCGAATCCGCGCACGGCGGGTCCGCCGTCCTTGACGGGCTCCGGGAGCGTCTGTCCGTCCTCCTCGGACGTGAGCAGGTGGTCGAACGTCCGCCATCCCTCCCACTGGCGTATGTCGGCGTCCACCTGCGGCGTGAGCGGGGCGAACCGGCCCAGCTCGAAGTCCTCGCCGTCCAGGTCGAACCAGCGTTCGCCGAAGACCTCCGTGCCCAGCCCCCCGGCCTTTCCCGTCAGCCGGACCAGGATCCTCACGGACTCGGCGCCGTCCAGGGTGGTGCCCTGGATCTCGGTGATCGGCAGTGTGGGGACGGCCGCTTCTACGGGGACCCACACGGTGAAGGCCGCGCCCCGGTCCATGACGAACCAGGTGCGATCCTCGGCCGGAATGCCCTGATGGTCGAGTACGCGCAGCGTCTGCTTGCGGAAGACCGGGGTCCCGTCGTGCGGGGACTTGCGCAGGTACCAGAGGTAGACCCGGGCCGTCAGGTCGATGACGGTGAGGTTCTCCATCCGGTTGTAGAACCGCACGGCGATGATGCGTTCCTCGCTGCCCCGGTGTGCCTCGGCGAACTCGTGGGCGTCGGCCTGGTGCGCGTAACAAACACTCAGTTTCCGGCGCCAGACGAAGGGCCGCATCGAGAACATCTTGATGAAGACGACACCCACCATCGTCGCGGGGACGACGGCGCCGACGACGGATGCCGTGGTGGAGAGCAGTTCGTGTGCCGTGTTGCCCTCCTGCGGTGTGATGCTGTCCGTGCCGACGCAGGCGCGCAGCGACTGCATCGTCAGACCGGCGAGCTGCCCGGTGTCGCCCAGTCTCTCGGCGTGGCCGCGCGGCGAGTCGAGCGTCAGTGTGAGCGCCACGGCGATCAGGACCGAGAGCAGGACGAGCCCACCGATCACGAGACCGACCAGCCCCAGGACCGTTCGTTCGGCGATCCACCAGCGCAGTGACGTCCGGAAACGCGGATGTCCCCTCCTCATGATCACCGCACGCGTCAGCATCATCAAAAAGCCTCCCCCGTAAGACATTTGAGCTGCAAGCCACCAATTCTAGCCGGGGCGGCGCCCCGCCCGGCGGTGTGGCGCGAGCCGGGGCTTCCGCCCTACCGTCGGTGTGACAAGCTCAGCCGCTGAGGACGTGGTCAGTGAGGAGACACAAGGTGCTGAATCGTTCACTCAAGGCCCTGGGCCTGGCGACCGTACCGGCGAAGGAACCGCTCAGCTATCCCGGGCGGCCGATCGAGGCGCCCTCGCTCCTCGACGACGGATCCCTCCTGGAGCTGACCGTCGGACCGGGGCCCGTGGAGACCTGGGACGTTCTCACCGAGGAGGGCCCGGTACCGCTCGACGTCCACCTGGCGGCGCGCGGCACGGCTCCGCTGCGGGAGCGCCACGCCGCCGTGTCGGTCGGCTCCAACGCGTCACCGGCGCAGCTGAACAACAAGCTGGTGAGCCGCGGGCTGTCGGGCACCGTGCCGATGATCCCCGTGCAGGCCCACGGAATCGCGATCGGCATGTGCGCGCACATCTACCCCGCCGGGTACGTGGCGACCGCGCCCTTCGCCGACGAGCGTTCCGAGCTGACCCTGGCCGTCACCTGGCTGGACGACGACCAGCTCAAGGCCGTCGACGAGACCGAGATCCCGTTCTACGAGCGCGTCGTGCTGCCCGGAGACCTCTTCCCCATGCGGCTGCCGCACGGGGAGACGCTCAAGGAGGTGCATCTCTACGCCAGCGCCATGGGCGTCCTGGCGGGCCCGGACGGCGCACCCCGCCCCGCGCAGGCGGAGCAGGCGGCACTCCTCGAAGACCTGCTGGCGGCCTCGCCGCGGCTCCGCGCCCTCCTCGGACCCGACCCGCACAGCTGGGTGGAACGCGCGGTAGGCCAACCGGAGTTGCGGGAGGAAGGGACCCGGATCTTCCGCGAGGAGGGCTGGGTCCTGATGCTCGACGACTTCACCCGGTACGCCGTCGGACAGTCCTGATCGGAGTGTGTCGTGGCGCCCTACTCCGCCTCGGTCGGCGTCTCCGGGTACCGCTTTCCCGATCTGCGGACGGTGCTCGCCCGGGCGAGCCCCGTGCGTTCGGGCGACGAGCTCGCGGGAGTCGCGGCCGGCAGTGACGCCGAGCGGGTCGCCGCCAGGCTCGTCCTGGCGGATCTCCCACTGCGCACGTTCCTCGACGAGGCGGTGGTGCCGTACGAGACCGACGAGGTGACGCGTCTGATCGTCGACACGCACGACGCGGCGGCCTTCGCGCCGGTCGCCGGGATGACGGTGGGCGAATTCCGCGACTGGCTGCTGTCGTACGAGGTCACCTCGTCGGAGCTGTCCGCACTGGCCCCCGGCATCACCCCGGAAATGGCCGCGGCCGTCAGCAAACTGATGCGCAATCAGGATCTGATCCAGGTCGCCCGGAAGTGCACGGTCGTCACCCGTTTCCGGAACACCATCGGTCTGCCGGGGCGCATGTCGGTCCGCCTCCAGCCGAACCATCCCACCGACGCGCCCGAGGGGGTGGCCGCCTCCGTCCTCGACGGCCTGCTGTACGGCTGCGGCGACGCCGTGATCGGCATCAACCCCGCGACGGACTCCGTCCCGGCCGCCATCGAGCTGCTGCGGCTGACGGACGACATCAGGCAGCGGTACGCGATCCCCACCCAGACCTGTGTGCTGACGCATGTCACGAACACGATCCGGGCGATCGAGCGGGGCGCACCCGTCGATCTCGTCTTCCAGTCCGTCGCCGGTACCGAGGCGGCCAACCGCGCGTTCGGCGTCGACCTCGCCCTGCTGGCCGAGGCGCATGCGGCGGGGCGCTCCCTGGGCCGGGGCGAGGTGGGAGACAACGTCATGTACTTCGAGACGGGCCAGGGCAGCGCCCTCTCCTCCGACGCCCATCACGGGGTCGACCAGCAGACGCTCGAAGCGCGCGCGTACGCCGTCGCCCGGCGCTTCAGTCCCCTGCTGGTGAACACGGTCGTCGGCTTCATCGGCCCCGAGTACCTCTACGACGGCAAGCAGATCGCGCGGGCCGGGCTGGAGGACCACTTCTGCGGGAAGCTGCTCGGCCTGCCGATGGGCTGCGACGTCTGTTACACGAACCACGCCGAGGCCGACCAGGACGACATGGACAACCTGCTGACGCTGCTCGGCGTGGCGGGCTGCACGTTCGTCATGGGAGTGCCGGGCTCGGACGACGTCATGCTCAACTACCAGAGCACCTCCTTCCACGACGCCCTCTACGTCCGGTCGGTCCTGGGGCTGCGCCCCGCCCCCGAGTTCGAGGCGTGGATGGAGCGCATGGGGATGTTCGACGCCGAACGCAGGGTCGTGGCGCCGGTCGGCCACAGTCCGCTGGCGGCCGGTCTCGACGCACTGCTGAGGGGGGCCGGATGAACGACGCGGAGAGCCCGGACCTGTGGGACCCGCTGCGCCGGTACACCCCGGCCCGGGTGGGTCTCGGGCGCAGCGGCGCCGCGCTGCCCGTGCGCCGGCTGTTGGAGTTCCAGCTCGCTCACGCGCAGGCGCGCGACGCGGTCCATCTCCCGGTCGACTTCCGGTCGGTACGGGAGGCGGCCGACGGGCTCCCGGTCGTCGAGGTGCGCAGTTCGGCGCCCGACCGCACGACGTATCTGCGCCGCCCGGATCTCGGCAGGCGGGTGCACCCGGACGATCTCGCGCTGCTCCCGGAGCCCGACGGCTGCGAACTCGTCGTGGTGGTGGCGGACGGACTCTCGGCGGCGGCGGTCCACCGGCACGCGGGGCCCCTGCTGACGGAGCTGCGTCCGCGTCTCGCGGCCTTCGGCGCGGTCCCGGTCGTCCTGGCCTCCCAGGCACGCGTCGCCATCGGGGACGAGATCGGCGAACGGGTCGGCGCACGCCTGGCCGTGGTCCTGGTGGGCGAGCGGCCCGGTCTCAGCGCGGCCGACAGTCTCGGGGTCTATCTGACGTACGCGCCGCGCGTCGGCCGCCGGGACTCCGAGCGCAACTGTCTCTCCAACATCCATCCGCCGACGGGGCTCGGCCATGAGGCCGCCGCGCGTGCTCTGGCCTCGCTGATCACGCGCTCACTGCGGCTGGGCCTGACCGGTGTGGGACTCCAGGACGACGAAGGGCCGCCGCCCATCGGCCCCGCGCGGTGAGCCCGCGCGGCGCATGCGCCGCGTCAGGACTCACGGCCGGTCAGCGAGAGCAGGTCGCGGGCCGGGCCTGTGGGGCGGTGGCCGGTGGGCCAGACCGCGCGGAGCTGGCGCCGGAGCCGTACGCCCGCGATGGGGACCGTGACCAGGCGGCGGGCGGAGAGTTCCTCGCCGAGCGCCAGTTCGCTCAGTACGCAGGGGCCGGCGCCGCTCTCCGCCGCGCCCTTCACGGCCGTGGTCGAGGAGAGTTCGAGCAGCGGCTGCGCCAGACCGCCGTGGACGGCGAGTGCGGCGTCGAGGACCTGGCGGGTGCCGGAGCCGTACTCGCGCAGGATCAGCGGGGTGGCGGCCAGCTCCCCGGGTGTCAGGGCCGTGCGGCGGCGGGCCCAGGGATGGCTGGGGGCCACCACGACGACGAGGCGGTCGTGGGCGATGACCGTGCCGTCGAGACCTTCCGGTATCGAGAGGCCCTCCACGAATCCCAGATCGGCCTCGCCGGCGAGCAGGCGCTGCGCGACCGCCGCGGAGTTCCCTGCCAGCAGGGACACCGCCGTGCCGGGCCGCTCGGCACGCAGCGCGATCAGCCAGCCCGGCAGCAGGTACTCGGCGATGGTCATGCTGGCCGCGACCCGCAGCCGGGAGTCCCTGCGGTCGCGCAGTGCCTGCGCGCCCGCGTCGAACGCCTCGGCCGCCTCGACGATCCGGCGCGCCCAGTCCGTGACGAGTGCGCCCGCGTCGGTCAGCCGGGAGCCGCGGGGCGAGCGGTCCAGGAGGGCGACGCCGAGCTGGCGCTCCATCGTCCGGACGCGGCTGGACGCCGCGGGCTGGGTGATGCCGACGTCGCGGGCCGCACGCCCGAGGCTGCCGTGCCGGGCGACGGCGAGAAGCAGCTCCAGCGCTCCCAGGTCGGGAACCCGGTGGGACAGGGGTGTGTGCTGGTCGCTGGGCATAAAGGCAGCTTATGACCTCATAGGGCAGGGCTCCCTGGTGGGGGATGCCGTACGCCACCAGAATCGTGTCATGGCCATCTATTCGCAGACCCAGTCCCGCGCCGGTGCGTACCGCCCGGCCGCTCTCCGGCCCCCGGCCCTGCGGTATGTCGGCCCCAACTGGTACGCGACCGTCATGGGCACCGCGATCGTGGCGAGCGCGGGCGCCACCCTGCCCGTGCACGTCGACGGACTGCGGGCGGCCTGCACGGTCGTGTGGGCGCTCTCGGCGGTGCTGCTCGCCGTCGTCCTCGTGGCCCGCGCCGGCCACTGGCTGCTCCACCGCGACCAGGCGCGGGCCCACCTCCTGGACCCGGCCGTCGCCCCCTTCTACGGCTGCCTCTCCATGGCGCTGCTCGCGGTCGGCGGGGCCACGATGGTGGTCGGCCGGGACGTGATCGGGCACGGGGCAGCGGTCGCCGTGGACACGGTCCTGTACGTTCTCGGCACCGTGATCGGACTCGTCACCGCGGTCGCGATCCCGTATCTGATGGTCGTACGCCACCGGCCCGCGCCCGGGACGGCTTCCCCTGTCTGGCTGCTGCCGCTGGTGGCGCCCATGGTCTCCGCCGCGCTCGGTCCGCTGCTGGTGCCGGAACTGCCCGCCGGTCAGTGGCGTGAGGCGCTGCTGCTGGCCTGTTACGCGATGTTCGGGCTGTCCCTGCTGGCGACGCTGGTGGTGCTGCCGCTGGTGTTCGGCCGGCTGGTGCACCACGGGCCGCTGCCCCTCGCCCTGACGCCCACGCTGTTCCTGGTGCTCGGTCCGCTGGGGCAGTCGACGACCGCGGTGAATCAGCTGGCCGATGTGGCGCCGGCGGCGATCGGGGCGCCCTACGCCTCCGCCTTCTCCGCGTTCGCCGTGCTGTACGGGGTGCCCGTGATGGGGTTCGCGCTGCTGTGGCTGGCGCTGGCCGGTGCCATGGTCGTACGGGCGGCGCGGGGCGGGATGACGTTCACGATGACGTGGTGGGGCTTCACCTTCCCGGTCGGCACGTGTGTGACCGGCGCCTCGGGACTGGCCAGGCACACCGGGCTCACGGCCTTCACCTGGCTGGCCGTCGCCCTGTACGTGTTCCTCGTGGCGGCGTGGTCGGTGGCCGCGGTGCGGACGCTGCGGGGTCTGGCCGGCGGATCGCTGCTCGCAGCGCCGCCGGCGCCGCTGCCAGTGACGGCCCGTACCACGTGAGGAAACGCCCGTCGACGAGTGCGGCGGGCAGTCCGGGGAAGGCTTCGGGGCCGTCGTCCGCGGTGAAGCGGTACGGCTCGTCGGGCAGCACGACCAGGTCGGCCCCGGCCGCGCGGAGCTCCTCCAGCGGAATCCGCGGATAGCGCTCGGGGTGGTCCGCGTAGACGTTGCGCACGCCGAGGCGGGCCAGCAGGTCGCCGGCGAAGGTGTCGCGTCCCAGCACCATCCAGGGTCTGCGCCAGATCGGCACGATCGCGTCCCGGGGCGGCGGGGGCGGCGGCAGCGCCGCCCAGGCCGCCCGCGCCTCCTCCAGCCAGCCGGGCACGGCCAGTCCGCAGCCGGTGACCAGGACCCTGCGCAGCTCGTCGAATGCCTCGTCGAGGGTGCGGATCCCGGTGGTCATCACCTCGATGCCGGCCTCACGCAGCGCGGTCAGGTCGGCGGGCCGGTTCTCCTCCTCGTTGGCGAGGACGAGGTCGGGGCGCAGCGCGACGATCGCCGCCACGTCGGGGTTCTTGGTGCCGCCGATACGCGCGGCGGCGAGACCGGCGGGGTGGGTGCACCAGTCGGTGACACCCACCAGCAGGCCGGGGGCCGTGACGGCGACGGCCTCGGTCAGCGAGGGGACGAGCGAGACGACGCGCACGCGCGATCAGCGCCTTTCAGCGACGGGGGTCGAAGGTGGCGTCGATGTGCTCCGCCACCGCGACGACGAGCAGCCTGGTGCCGGGGACGGTCGCGCGCCAGCGGTGCCGCACACCGCCGGACAGGAACAGCGTGTCGCCGCGGTCGAGCCGGTACGCCTGCCCCTCGGCCTCCACCTCGGCGGCGCCCTCCACCACGTACATCACCTCGTCGTTGCGGTGCTGGAACTCGCGCCCGAGGTCCTGCTCGCCGGTGAACTCCAGGGCGCTGAGCTGATGACGCCCGCGCACCACCCTGCGTACGCCGTCGCCCTCGCCCGCCCGTACGACGTCCACGGCGCGCGCCGAGTCGGCGGCGGCCCGCAGCCGGGCGGTCGTGGTCTCCAGGGCTTCCGCGACGCGGTCCAGGGACTTGGCGCTCGGCCGGGCCCGTTCGTTCTCGATCTGGCTGAGGAAGGGCACGGACAGTCCGCTGCGCGCGGCGACCGCGGACAGCGTGAGCCCGAGGTTCCTGCGCCGTCGGCGAACCGCGGCACCTACCCGCGGTGTGTCCTTGTCGTCCATGTCCGGCTCCCTCCCGCCTGGCCATCCTCCCGGCTGCCAGCACCCTACGCATGTCGTTCGCCGGATGGCGCCGGAGCGAATGGAGGGAAACCTACCGGGGAGTGACCGGGAGTACACCGAAGGGGACGGTCCCGGTGCGATACCGGGGCCGTCCCCTTCGTCGTGTTACGGGGCCGAATCAGCTGCCGACGGGCGTCAGCTCGTCGATCACGTCCGGGTTGGCGTCCATCCAGCGACGGGCGGATTCCTTCTCCTTGCCCGCACCGCCCTTCTGGATCTCCACCTCGAGCGAGGCGAGCTGCGCCTCGCTGAGCTTGAACTCCTTGAGCCAGCCGGTCAGCTCGGGGAAGTCCTCGGCGAAGTCCTTCTTGGCGACCGTGTGGATCTGCTCGCCCTTGCCCCAGGCACCCTTCGGGTCCTTGAGCTTCTTCAGGTCGTGCTTGCCGTAGGCCCAGTGCGGCGACCACAGGGTCACCACGACCGGCTCCTTCTTCTTGATCGAGCGGTTGAGCTCGGCCAGCATGGAGGAGGTGCTGGAGGAGACGACCTCGTACTCGCCCTCCAGGCCGTACTCCTTGAGGACCTTCTTGTTCAGCGTGCCCATCATCCCGGCGCTCGACTCGATGCCGATGATCTTGCCGTCGAACTTCTTGCCCTGACCCTTGAGGTCGTCGAGCGAGTCGATGCCCTTGACGTACGAGGGGACGCTCAGCTCCAGCGAGGTCGGCCCGTACCAGGAGCCGAGATCGGTGAGGTCGTCCTTGTAGCGGTCGAAGTAGTCCTTGTGCGTGGTCGGCAGCCAGGAGTCGAACTGGACGTCCATCTGCCCCTGCGCGAGACCGGTGTACAGCGGACCGGGGTCGAGCTGCTTGACCGTCGTGTCGTAGCCCCGGTCCTCCAGCATGTTCTGCCAGAGGTAGGTGCTGGCGATGGCCTCGTCCCACGGGAAGTAGCCCATGTTGACGGTCTTGCCCGCGTCCTTGCCCTGGGCGGGGCCACCGGCGCCGTCGGGCAGCGGGGCGAGCTTGTCGACGAGGCCCGGGTTCTTCTTCAGCCAGGTGCGGACGCCGTCCTGCTCCTGGCCCTGGCCGGCTCCCTGGATCTCGTTCTCGAGACCGGTGAGCTGCTTCTCGGTGAGCTTGAACTTCTTCAGCCAGTCGGCGACGGCGGGCGCCTTCTTCGCGAAGCCCTTGTGCGCGACCGTGTGGATCTGCTCGCCCTTGCCCCAGGCACCCTTCGGGTCCTTGAGCTTCTTCAGGTCGTGCTTGCCGTAGGCCCAGTGCGGCGACCACAGGGTCACCACGACCGGCTCCTTCTTCTTGATCGAGGCGTTCAGCTCGGCCAGCATGGAGGAGGTGCTGGAGGAGACGACCTCGTACTCGCCCTCCAGGCCGTACTCCTTGAGGACCTTCTTGTTCAGCGTGCCCATCATCCCGGCACTGGCCTCGATGCCGATGATCTTGCCGTCGAACTTCTTGCCCTGACCCTTGAGGTCGTCGAGCGAGTCGATGCCCTTGACGTACGAGGGAACCGTCAGCTCCAGCGAGGTCGGGCCGTACCAGGAACCGAGGTCGTCCAGCTGGTCGCTGTACTTGTCCCAGTAGTCCTTGTGCGTCGTCGGCAGCCAGGAGTCCGTCTGGAAGTCGATGTCACCGCGGGCGACGCCCGAGTAGAGCGGACCGGCGTCGAGCTGCTTGATGCCCGTCGTGTAGCCGCGCTGCTCCAGGAGTTCCTTCCAGAGGAAGGTGGAGGCGATGCCCTCGTCCCAGGGGATGTAGCCCAGGTTGATCTTCTGGCCCTTACCGACGTTCGTACCGGCCGCCTGAGCGGTCTTCCCGTTGTCGGAGCCCACGAGGTTCAGGCCGCCCGCGACGAGCGCCAGGACGACCACACCGACCATCGCGACCGCGGTGCCCGGCTTGTAGTGCGTGAACGCGAGGCGCCGCGCACCGGAGGCGGCCTTGGCCGCGGCCCGGCGTCCGAGCGGGGAGACCCGCTCGTTGAGCGCGCCGGTCATCCGGTCCAGGTACATGGCGAGGATGACGACGGCGATGCCGCTCTCGGCGGCGAGGCCGACCTGGAGCTGGGTGATCGCGGCGTACACCTTCTCGCCGAGACCGCCGGCTCCGGCCATACCGCCGATGACGACCATCGACAGCGCCAGCATGATGACCTGGTTGATACCGGCCATGATCGTCGGCAGTGCGAGCGGCAGCTGCACCCGGGTCAGGGTGTCCTTGGGCGTGGTACCGAACGCCTCGGCCGCCTCGACCAGTTCACCGTCGACCTGACGGATGCCGAGCTCGGTCATGCGGACGCCGGGCGGCATCGCGAACACGATGGTGGCGATCACACCGGGGGTGACGCCGACGCCGAAGAACATGACGCCGGGGATCAGGTAGACGAAGGCCGGCATCGTCTGCATGACGTCGAGCACGGGCCGCAGAGCGGCGCTGACCTTGTTGTTGCGTGCGGCCCAGATGCCGGTGGGCACCGCGATCACGATGGTGATGACCGCCGCCACGACGACCAGCGACAGCGTGGCCATCGCCTCGTCCCAGAGGGCGAGGGAGTCGATCAGGGCGAAGCCCACGAAGGTGAGGGCGGCCGGGATCACACCGCGCAGCCAGAAGGCGATGACGGCGAAGATGCCCGCCATGAGCAGCGGTTCACCGCCGCCGAGTACCGCGTTGACTCCGTCGTACATGCCGCCGAGCACGGCCTTGATGGCGTCGAAGATCCAGGTGAGGTTCGACTGGAGCCAGTCGACCGCGTTCTCGACCCATTCGCCGAAGGTGAACCTAGGCACCGGCGCTCACCTTCTTGACGTCACGCGGAGCGGGGAGCACCGTCTCGATCTGCGGTTCCTCGCCCAGGGCGGCGAGCAGCCGGTCGCGGGGCACGACGCCGATGACGTCGCCCTCCGCATCGGTGACCGCGACCGCGACACCACTGGTGGAGCAGGGGGTGAAGAGCTCGGCGATCGGCGTCTCCGCGGACACCGTCGCGGGCGCGTCGGCCAGCAGCTCGGCGTCGGAGCGGCCCTTCTCGGGCTGCTCCATGATCGAACCCGCGGTGAGCACGCGCGAGCGGTCGACGTCCTGGATGAACGAGGCGACGTAGTCGTTCGACGGACGCACCAGGATGTCCTCGGCGGTGCCCTGCTGGACGATCTTCCCGTCGCGCATCACGGCGATCCGGTCACCGAGGCGCATGGCCTCGTTGAGGTCGTGCGTGATGAAGACGATGGTCTTCTTGAGCCGCTTCTGCAGTTCGAGGAGCTGGCTCTGCATGTCGCGGCGGATCAGCGGGTCCAGCGCGCTGAAGGACTCGTCCATCAGCAGCAGGTCCGCGTCCGTGGCGAGCGCGCGGGCCAGGCCGACCCGCTGCTGCATGCCTCCGGACAGCTCGTCGGGCCAGGACTTCTCCCAGCCGGCGAGGCCGGTCATCTCCAGCGCCTCGGCGGCGCGCTTCTCACGCTCGGCGCGCGGCACACCCTGGACCTCCAGGCCGTACGCGGCGTTCTCCAGGACGCTCCGGTGCGGGAAGAGCGCGAAGTGCTGGAACACCATGCTGATCTTGGAGGAGCGGACCTTGCGCAGGTCCCGGGGGCTCAGTGCGGTCAGGTCCTGACCGTCGAAGAGCACCCGTCCGGCTGTGGGGTCGAGCAGCCCGTTGAGCATCCGCAGCAACGTGGACTTGCCGGATCCGGACAGACCCATCACGACGAAGATCTGGCCCGGTTCCACGGTGAACGATGCGTCGATCACCGCTGCGGTCGTTCCGTCGGCGCGCAGCTCGTCGCGGTCCGTGCCGCTCTCGAGTTTCCGCACGGCTTGATCGGGTCGTCTGCCGAACACCTTGTACAGGTGCTCAGCTTGCAGCCTTGACACATACACCTCACGCGTTGAACCGAAAACGGTCTGCCACCCCCGCCGGCAGACCGTGGAGCGGTGCGGATTCGGTCCGCACTGCACACGCACTGGTCGAAAATGCGCGTGGTCCGCTCCGGTGGCGCGCCTGCCCCCGCTTACGTAACCCAAACACGAGAGTGACCCAGTTCACTTTTATTCATGGCTCAACCAGGAACCGCGCGGGCTCCGGCGGGTCGCCGCGGGTGTCAGTGGCGTGCGGCATCATCGGGGTGTGACGCGACGCCTGATGCTCCTCGACACCGCTTCCCTCTACTACCGCGCCTATTTCGGCGTTCCGGACTCGGTGCGCGCACCGGACGGCACCCCGGTGAACGCCGTGCGCGGACTGCTCGACTTCATCGGACGCCTGGTGCAGGACCACCGGCCGGACGATCTGGTCGCCTGCATGGACGCCGACTGGCGGCCCCACTGGCGCGTCGAGCTGATCCCCACCTACAAGGCGCACCGGGTGGCGGTGGAGACGCCCGCGGGCCTGGCCGACGAGGAGGACACCCCCGACACCCTGGCCCCCCAGGTCCCGATCATCGAGGACGTCCTCGACGCGCTCGGTATCGCCCGGGTCGGCGTCTCTCCGTACGAGGCGGACGACGTGATCGGCACACTGACGGGCCTGGCGAAGGGCCCCGTGGACATCGTCACGGGCGACCGGGACCTCTATCAGCTGGTCGACGACGCCCGCGAGGTGCGGGTGCTCTACCCGCTGAAGGGCGTCGGCTCGCTCCAGGTGACCGACGAGGCGTGGCTGCGCGGGAAGTACGGCGTGGACGGCGCCGGCTATGTCGATCTGGCCCTGCTGCGGGGCGACCCGAGCGACGGGCTGCCGGGCGTCCCCGGCATCGGCGAGAAGACGGCCGCCAAACTGCTGGACGCCTTCGGCGACCTGGCCGGGATCATGGCCGCGGTCGACGATCCGGCCGCCCGGCTGACCCCCTCGCAGCGGAAGCGCCTGGACGAGGCGCGGGACTACGTGGCGGTCGCCCCGAAGGTCGTCCGGGTCGCCGCGGACGTACCCCTGCCCCCGTTCGAACCGGCACTTCCGCGTGAGCCGCGCGACCCGGCCGCCCTCGAAGCGCTCGCGGAGCAGTGGGGGCTGGGTGGCGCCCTGATGCGCCTGCTCTCCACACTGCGGAGCTGAGATGCTAACTTAGGTAAGCCTAAGTATTCGGAAACAGGGAGACCCTCGTGGCAGAACGGCCGGCACGTCAGGCACCCCAGGCGCAGGGGGCCCAGGTCCTGCGGACCGAGCAGATCACTCCGCACATGGTGCGCGTGGTGCTCGGTGGTGACGGTCTTGCCGATTTCGCGCTCGCCGGGTTCACCGACCACTACATCAAGCTGTGCTTCGCACCCGAGGGCGCGGACTACACACACCCCTTCGACATGGCGGCGATCCGCGAGGAGTTCCCGCGGGAGCTGTGGCCGACCACCCGCACCTACACCGTGCGGGCCTGGGACCCGGTCGCCCGTGAGCTGACGGTCGACTTCGTGGTGCACGGCGACGAGGGCCTCGCGGGCCCGTGGGCGATGCGCGCAGCCCCCGGCGACCAGGTGACGTTCCTGGGCCCCGGCGGGGGTTACGGGCCGGACGCCTCGGCGGACTGGCACCTGCTGGTCGGCGACGAGAGCGCCCTGCCGGCGATCGCCGCGACCCTGGAGCAGATGCCGGCGGGCGCGGTGGTCCACGCGTTCGTCGAGGTGCCGGACGCCTCGGAGGAGCAGAAGATCGTCACGCCCGACGGCATCGCCGTCACCTGGCTGCACCGGGGCGACCGGCCGGTCGGCGAGGCCCTGACGGCCGCGGTGACGTCCCTGGACTTCCCCGCGGGCGAGGTCCAGGCGTTCGTGCACGGCGAGGCGGGCTTCGTGAAGGACATCCGCCGCCATCTGCGCCTGGAGCGGCAGATCCCGCTCTCGCAGCTGTCGATCTCCGGGTACTGGCGCGCCGGCCAGAACGACGACGCCTGGCGCGCGGTCAAGCGCGAGTGGAACGAGCAGGTGGAGCGCGAGCAGGAGAGCCCCGCATAGCGCGTACGCACAGGAACCCCGGTCACCGACCAGGACGGTGACCGGGGTTCGGTCGTTCCGGGGGCACGCCCCCTCCCCGCGCGGCGCCCTCAGCCGGCCTCTCCCCCGGCCCCCTCGCCACCCTCCCCGTACGCCCGCGCCGACGCGTCCACGTGCGCGAGGCGTCGCAGCGCACTGAACATCGCCTCGCCGAGCACCGTGCCGACGACCACGCTCTCCACGAGGTCCTCCCGCGCGACCCGCCGCCCCACGTAGTCCAGATCGGCGCGGGCGACCGGCTCGGCGGCAGCCGCGTAGTCGTCGAGCAGTTCGACGAATCCCCCGTGCCCGACGCGCCGCAGCGCGGCCAGGACCGCGGCCAGGCTCTCGCCGGCCGGGCTCGTCGCATCGACCTTCCAGCCGCGCCGCTCCAGCAGTTCGGCCACCTCTTCCCGGGCGTCCTCCAGCTCGGGCCCGGCCTCGCCGCCCTCCAGCAGCGCGATCCGTTTCGCCGCGACACCCAGCACGTTGTGCACGGGCTGGCCGGGGTCGTCGACCGAGCGGAGCACGTCCCCGATCGCGGAGAGCGAGAGCCCGCCGACGTCGAGCAGCGCACGGATCAGCTTCAGCCTGCGCTCGTGGCCGGAGTCGTAGCTGGCCTGGTTCGGGCTGGTCAACTGCCCGGCGGGCAGCAGCCCTTCCCGTACGTAGAACTTGATCGTCGGTACCGGGACCCCCGACTTGCGACTCAACTCACCGATGCGCACCGCGTGTTCATCCTTCCGCCCTTGCCAACTACGGAGCCCATAGTAGATAGTTCCACTACCGGATAGCAGACAGTTCTACTATCCATAATTGCTCATGATCCTCACCGGGGGTACTCCTATGCAGTCCTGGCGTTCCTGGCACCGTCCCTTAGTCCTCTTCGCCGCGGCGATGGCCGTGATGGCCGTGGTCTCCGCAGTCGGCGTCCTGGCCGACGACCGGGTCCTCGCGGGCTCGGCGATCTGGGCGAAGCCCTTCAAGTTCGCCGTCTCGTTCGTGGCGTACGCGCTGTCGCTCGCCTGGATGCTGACGCTGCTCACACGCGGCCGTCGCATCGGCCGGTGGGCGGGGAACGCGGTGGCGGCGGCCTGCCTGGCCGAGATGGTCATCATCACCGTCCAGGTGGTCCGCGGCCGGCGCAGTCACTTCAACAACGCCACCCCCTTCGACGCACAGCTGTACAACGCGATGGCCATCAGCGTCGTCGTGCTCTGGACCGGCACCCTCCTGATCGCGATCCTGCTGATGCGCGCCCGCATCGCGGACCGCGCCTCCGCCTGGACGATCCGGGCCGGCGTCGCCCTCGCCCTGGCCGGGGCCGGACTCGGCTTCCTGATGACCCGGCCGACCCCCGAGCAGGAGGCCGCGGCCGACGCCGGCACGACCGACGTGGTCGGCGCCCACGCCGTCGGCGTACCGGACGGCGGCCCGGCGATGCCCCTCACCGGCTGGTCGACGACCGGCGGCGACCTGCGCATCCCGCACTTCGTCGGGATGCACGCGCTCCAGCTGCTCCCTCTCCTCCTGCTCGTGCTGGCCGCGCTGGCGGCTCGTCTCCCCCGCCTGGCCGACCCGCTGGTCCGGCTGCGTCTGGTACGTGTCGCCTCCGGTACGTACGCCGGCGTCCTCGCCCTGCTCACGTGGCAGGCGCTGCGCGGCCAGCCGCTGATCCACCCGGACGGTGCGACGCTCACCGCCGCGGCCCTGGTCCTCGGCGCATCCGCCGCCGGGGCGTACGCGGCACTGCGACCGACGCCCCTGACCCCCGCAAGCCACTCCACCGGACCCGCCGAGAAGGAGCTCATGTCATGACCGGTGCACTCTTCGAGATCGCGTTCCTGCTGGCCGCGCCCTTCTGGCTGCTCATGATCTTCGCCCCGCGCCTGCGGGCCACCGCACGCATCGCCGCCTCCCCGCTCACGGTGCTGCCGGTGCTGGCCGTCTACGTCACCATGGCGGTGCCGGTCCTCCCCGAACTGTGGACCGCGGTGAGCAGCCCCGACATCGACACGTTCCGCGAGCTGACGGCCCTGGCGAACGGCGCGGGCGCGGTCTGGGCGCAGGTCATCGCCTGGGATCTGCTGCTCGGTCAGTGGATGTACCTGGAGGGGCGGCGGCTGGGCATCTCCCCGCTGGTGATGGGTCCTCTGCTGGTACTCACGATCCTTCTGTCGCCGTTCGGCCTCCTGGTCTTCCTGGCCCTGCGCGCGGGCGTCGCCCGGGCGGC